>NZ_DAMCNG010000101.1:0-9821 GCF_032107865.1 Brevundimonas sp. | reverse complement strand
GGCTTGGGCGGCGGCGGCTTCCAGCGCCTCGGCCGAGCGTTCGGCAGGGTCATACAGGTCGAGGTCCGTGTGCGGCGCGGCGGCCAGACGGTCCTGCGGCGCGAGGGCGGCATAGGGGTCTTCCGGCGCCAGCTTCGCCATCGCCACGGCCCTCTCGACCAGACGGGCGCGGGTCGCGTCGGACAGGTCGGAGGCGGACACCGTCGCCTGACGCCGCCCGATGAAGACGCGCAGACCCAGGTCGCGGGCCTCTTCACGTTCCACGTCTTCCAGCGCGCCGTTGCGTACGCCGACGGACAGGGAGGCGCGATGGGCGGACACGGCCTCGGCCGCATCGGCGCCGGCCTTCAGCGCGGCGGAGATCAGATCGTTCAGGATGTCGGGGGAGGGCGTCTTATCGGACATGCCCCGATATGGCGGAGGGAGGTAGGGTGTGCAACCGTTGTCACCCTCTCCTGATGGGAGAGGGCTTGAGCCTCCAAGAGCGTAGCGATTGGCTAAGGCGAAAGGGTGAGGGTTCGCGGCTGAAGTCGGCCGCAAGGCCGTGGCGCGGCGGCTTACGCCGACTGACGGGACAAGCCCCTCACCCTTTCGCTTGGCGGATCGCCTTCGGCTCTCCGAAGCTCAAGCCCTCTCCCGCCGGGAGAGGGTCGGTGTCTTGCCTACAGGATCGACCAGGCTATCAGGCTGACCGCCGCGACCAGAAGCGCCAGCCAGGTCAGGATCATGCCGACCGACCGGCCCAGCGACGGGCCTTCCTGGAACAGCAGGCCCAGGGCGTGGATCACCCGCCCGGCGAACAGCATCCCGCCGACCGCATGGATCAGCAGGGCCGGGGCGCCGAGGAAGGCCAGCAGGATCAGGCCGCACATGCCGGCCGGGATGTATTCCGCCGCATTGGAGAAGGCGCGGGTGGCGCAGACCAGTTCGCGTACCCCGCCGTCGCCGAACTCAACCAGATGCTGGCGACGCCGCCGCACCACCACGCCCGACAGGACGAACAGCAGCAGGATCAGCAGGCCGCCCCACAGGGAAGCGGCCTGGATGGTCGGGATCAGGCTCAATTCTCGCGCCCCACGGGATAGAGGCGATAGCGCGCGTCGTAGAAGGGCGTGCGCTCATAGAACCAGGCCAGACGCGCATCGCCGTCGGCGGCGAAGGCGGGATCGGCCGCCAGTTTGGCCTCGAACTCGGCCTTCAGCGCCGGGTCGGCGGCCAGCATCTTTTCGGCCAGGGGGGCGATGGCGTAGGCCTCGATGTACTCGACGCGATTCAGCACCTCGGGGAACATTCCCCAGGCGAAGAAGCTCTCGTTCGACTGCGGCTCCAGCAGCAGGATGGCGACATCGCCCATCGGCTGATCGGTCGGCACGCGGACGGAGCCGACGGGGAAGGTCCAGTCGTGGGCCTCAGGCCGGACGTCGCTGGCCGAGATCGGCACATGGCCTTCGTTGGTGCGGCCCGACACCTTGGGGTCAATGAGGCGCAGCATGTCGACGGCGACGGTGCGCGGGGCGTCCAGCGTCTCCATCTGCACGCCGTGGATGCGCAGGCGCTCGATCACGTCCTGACGATAGGACGGCACCCAATAGGCGGTCGGCCGCGCCAGCGTCAGCGTGGGGTGGGAGCCGTAGAAGGGCATGGGCCACAGCTCGGCGTCCGGTTGGCCCAGCCAGCGGATTTCGGGGCGGCCCGAGGCGGCGCTGTCGAACGTCTCATAGCGGATGCCCTTGAAGGGGCGCGTGTGCGAGGGCGTGTCGTCGCTGTCGAAATTGGCGGGCAGTTCGGCAGGGCGCAGGGCGCGATCGGCGGCGATGGCGGCGCGCAGGTCGCCCGACTTTTCGGCCAGCAGCTTCAACGCCTGTTCGAGGAAGACATAGGTGCCCAGCACCCGCTGTTCGTGCGGTTTCAGGCTGTGGTTCTCGATCAGGATGGTCGGGACGTGGGCCGCCGAGCCCCAGCCGTTCGAGAAGCGTTCGCCCAGACCGCCGTCGTTCAGCCCCTTCTTCGGGTCGCGGTCGTCGATGGCGAAGACCAGTTCGCCAGGGATGTGGCCCTGCGTCTCCAGCGCTTCATACATGGCGGGCTTGAAGGCGGCGTCCAGCCATTTGGCGATAGCCGGGCTGCGGCTCCAGACGCCGTCCTCGCCGTTGTAGCCGAAGGTGACGTCATATTGATAATCGATGCCGTCGGTGACGTGGATGTCGACGTAGAGGTCCGGCTGATACTTGTGAATCAGGCCCATGACGGCCTGCATCTCGGCCTGATCCAGCTTCATGAAGTCGCGGTTCAGGTTCTGGTTCGTCGCCGTGTGGCGCCAGCCCTGAATGCGCGGCCCGCGCTGGTTGGGACGCGAATAGGCGCCGGCGCGCTCGTGCCCGTCGACGCTCAGGATCGGGATCAGGATCAGGTTGGCGCGGTCCAGCAGGCCGTCCTTGCCGTAGAAGGCGATGTCGCGCAGCAGCATCATGCCCGCGTCCTTGCCGTCGATCTCGCCCGGATGGATGCCGGCCTGAGCCAGCAGGACCGGCTTGGACGGATCGAAGACCGCGCCGTCCTTGGAGGCGATCACGGCGTAGATCGGGCGGCCTTCCGGCGAGGCGCCGAACTGTTCGATGCGGATCAGGTCGCTGGCGGCATCCAGTTTGTCGAACCAGGCGCGGGTGTCGGCATAGTTGGGCGAGAAGTCATGCTCGGCATCGGCCTCGAACCCCGTGACCCAAGGATCGGAGGCGTCGCGCAGCAGGGCGCGGCTGGGGCCGTCCCAGGCGGGAGCGGGCGGCAGGAAGGCCTGGTCCCACGGAGCTTCGTTGGAAACGGAAGCGGACGGGGTCTGGGACATGGCGGGGCTCGCGAAACAAACTAGGGCGGCGACGGCCGCTGTGACGAAACGGTCTAGGCGCATAGGCCCTTCGTGATCCGATCACAGCCGTCTGGCAACCCCGGCCCCTATTCGCGAGAAGCGCGTCCGGCCGCTCGTCACGGCCGGACGCAGGGTCGTTACGCGGGCAGTTCCACGCGGTTCATGTTGCCGATGGCGCTGTTGTAGCGGTCTACGACCTGCTCGCGGTAGCTGTCCGAGCTGGACTGCTTGAAGTCGCGATAGGCGCCGACCATGCCGCTGAGGTTGTCGGCGATGCTGGACAGATAGGACTTGTTGCGGTTGTCCGCCGGCATCTTGGCCTGCTCTTCGCGCAGCTTGGCGATGGCGGCTTCCATCGTCGGCAGTTGGGCGTCGGCCTCGGCCTTGTTGTCCTCCATCACCGCATTGGTGAACAGGTCCGCCTTCTGCATGGCGTCCAGCAGGCTGGCCTCGGCGGCGTGGCCTCCCTTGCGCATGGCCTCCATCTTGGCGGCGTTGCTGGCGCGCTGGTATTCGGTCAGGGCGGCGTCCAGTTGCTCGATGCCGGCGACGCTGCCCTGATAGGCTTGGGTCTGGGCGGCGTGGGCCGCCTTGGCCTTGGCCAGGGCGTCGTCGCGATAGGCGCGGGATTCGAAATAGGGGTCGAGCGCCTGCCACTGGGCCAGCAGGGCTTCCAGTTGCGGGATCAGCTTGTCGGCCGCCTCATCGGCCTTCTTGCCCTGATTGCCGCCGTTCAGCGCTCGGCCTTCCTTCAGCTTCGCGATCGCGCGCTCCAGGTGCGAGATGTTCTCCGGGAAGTGCAGCGTCGCCGTGGCCGAGGCGTTCGGGATGTCGAGTTTCTGATAGTCGCCGAAGTATTTCGACACGCCCCAGTGGTCGTCGATCAGCGCGTTGAAGGCGTCGATGTAGAGGCTCATCTTCTCCTGGGTGGCCTCGTTGCCCGCCGCCTGGGCGACCGACTTGGGCGCCGGATTCTCGGCGTTGCCCTTGCTGTCGCCGCACGCCGAAAGGCTGAGCGCGGCGGCGAGAGCGAGCGTGGCGACGCCGGCGCTGGTGCGTGAAATCATATGAATTCCCCTTAGCCGATCAGCGCGCCCCAAGCGTCGCCGTTCCTTCGGCCGGGAAACTGAACGCCGATCAGCCATTTGGGTTCTCTCGCGAGACGAGTTTTTGCAAACTGCTCACAGGAACCGCGTCAGGCCTTCCAGATCGGCGCCCCGTCGCCCGGCAGGCCCAGCGAGGCCCACTTCTCGGACACGCGGTCGATGACGTCCTGCTCCATGCGGATTTCCTCGCCCCATTCGCGCTTGGTCTCGGGCTCCCACTTGTCGGTGGCGTCCAGGCCGATCTTGGAGCCCAGCCCGCTCTCGGGGCTGGCGAAGTCCAGATAGTCAATGGGCGTGTTCTCGATGACGGTGATGTCGCGCGCCGGGTCCATCTTGGTCGAGACGGCCCACATGACGTCCTTCCAGTCGCGGGCGTTGATGTCGTCGTCCACGACGATGATCCACTTGGTGTACATGAACTGCCGCAGATAGCTCCAGCAGCCCATCATCACGCGCTTGGCGTGACCCGGATAGGCCTTCTTCATCGACACCACGGCGATGCGGTAGCTGCAGCCCTCGGGCGGCAGCCAGAAGTCGGTGATCTCGGGGAACTGCTGGCGGATCAGCGGGATGAAGACCTCGTTCAGCGCCTCGCCCAGAACGCTCGGCTCGTCCGGCGGACGGCCGGTGAAGGTGGTCAGATAGATGGGGTCTTTGCGCATCGTAATGGCTGTTAGATGGAAGACCGGGAACTTCTCGACCGAGTTGTAGTAGCCGGTGTGATCGCCGTAGGGGCCTTCGTCCTCGAACTCGTCCAGCAGGACGTGGCCTTCCAGCACGATCTCGGCGTGGGCCGGGACCATCAGCGGCACGGTCTTGCAGGGAACCAGTTCGGCCTTGGAGCCGCGCATCAGCCCGGCGAACTGATACTCCGACAGGGTTTCCGGCACGGGGGTCACGGCGGCCAGGATGGTGCCGGGGTCGGCGCCCAGGACGACGGCGCAGGGCAGGGGCTCGCGCTTGCCCGCCTTCTTGTGCCGGGCGTAGTGCTGGGCCCCGCCGCGATGGGCCAGCCAGCGCATGATGGCCTTGTCCTTACCCAGCACCTGCATCCGATAGATGCCCAGGTTGAAGTCATCCTCGCGGTCGTCCGACGGCCCCTTGGTCACGACCAGACCCCAGGTGATCAAGGGCGCGGGCTCGCCGGGCCAGCAGCCTTGAATGGGCAGGGCGGTCAGGTCGATCTGATCACCCTTCAGCACCACCTCCTGAACCGGGGCCTTCTTCACCGTCTTGGGCCGCATCGACATGACGGTCTGGGCCAGCGGCAGCATCTCCATGGCGTCGCCGAGGCCGCGCGGCGGCGTCGGATTGCGCAGGAAGGCCAGCAGTTCGCCGACCTCGCGCAGCTCGCCCGCTGTAGTGCGCGCCTTGCCCTCCAGCGTCACGCCCATGGCCACGCGCTTCACCGTGCCGAACAGGTTGGCCAGGCAGGGGATGGGGCTGATCGTGCCGTCCGGCATGACCGGCTTCTCGAACAGGACCGCCGGGCCGCCGTTCCGAAGAAGGCGGGTCTGGATCTCGGTCATCTCCAGATGGGTGGAGACGGGCTCCGACACGCGGACCAGTTCGCCGTCGGCTTCGAGGGTCGCAAGAAAATCGCGCAGGGACTTATAGGCCATGCGCTGACGCTTAGGCGGACGCGAGCCGTCTGTCACGCCGTCCGAACGCGCGATCGATCGCCACGACGACCAGCCCCAGCAGCAGGAAGAAGACCAACAGACCCGCGAAGTTCGCCGCCGCCCGCGCCAGGCCCAGTTCGCTGACATTGACGAACCAATAGGGCCACCAGCCCGTCATCGCCCCGTGCGCCAGGGTCCAGCCGCCGTAGAGCAGCGGAAAGGCCAGCCATTTGACCGCGTCGATCCAGCGTAGCCGCCCCTTGGCCGTGAACAATAGCCAGTCGCCGACGAAGGCCAGGGGCATGACCGTGTGCAGCAGCGCATCGGCGACTTTCTGCCAGCCCTGCGGGTTCCAGGTCTGGGCCAGCAGCAGGTGATAAACGACGCCGACCACGACGACGTACATGGCGACGGCGGCCCGAACGCCCTCGCTGCGGCTCCATCGGCCCAGAACGCCGTCGGGCGCCAGCGCCGGCCCCGTCAGGGCCAGCGCCGCGAGCAGATTGGTCAGGATGGTGAAGAAGCTGAAGAAGTTCAGCGTCAGCTCTCCTGCGCCGGAACCGGGGTTGTTCCGCAGCAGGAGGCCGTATTGCAGGCCCAGGGCGCCCCAGCCGATCAGGGCGAACAGGCCGCGATAAAGGCGCGCCGTCATCAATAGGCCGGGGCGTCGGACACCAGCGCCCACACCGGCAGACGCAGGGCGCGGGTGGCGGCGTCCAGGCGCGCGGCGTCCAGATGCTCGCGTCCCGCCTCGACCCGGCGCAGCGCCTCGGGCGTCAGGTCGATTGCGGCGGCCAGGTCGTCGAAGGCCACGCCGCGCTGGTCGCGCCAGCGGCGGATGCGGGCGCCGACGACGGCGTCCATCGGATCAATCCCCGGAAAGCCCAGAACCGAACCCATGACGTCCTCCTCGGCGCCCGCGCCCTAGAACCGTGTCAGATCAGGCATCCTGATCCCATTGGAAGGCCTCGTCCAGCCAGTCGCCGAGGCGGCCGTCGGGGCGGGCCAGGGCGCTGATCCGCGCCATTTCTTCGGCCGACAGTTCGAAGTCGAAGATGCCGAAATTCTCGGCCGCGCGGCTTTCCTTGGCCGTGCGCGGAATGGCGATGACGCCCTGTTGGATGATCCAGCGCAGGGTGATCTGGCCGTTGGTCTTGCCGTGCGCCTTGGCGATCTCGCCGATCACGGCGTCGTCGGCGATCTTGCCCTGCGCCAGCGGCGACCAGGCGGTGATGGACGAGCCCAGTTCCCGCGCCGTTTCGATCAGGGTCTTCTGCGACAGATAGGGGTGGTATTCGACCTGGTTGGTGATCAGCGGCGCGCTCGACAGGGCGGCGGCCTCGCGGAACAGGGCGGAGGGGAAGTTGGACAGGCCGATGTGCTTGGTGAAGCCCTTCTCCAGCGCCGCGTTCAGCGCGCCGATGGTTTCCACCAGCGCGGGCGTCGGCTTGGGCCAGTGCAGCAGCAGCAGGTCGGGAGTCAGGCCCAGGCTGATGGCCGACTCCTCGGCCTGACGCAGCAGGGCGTCGTGATGGAAATGCTCGACCCAGATCTTGGTGGTGACGAAGATGTCGTCGCGCGTGACGATCCCCTCGGCCACGGCGTCGGCGATGCCGTCGCCGACCGCCTTCTCGTTCTTGTAGATCCAGGCGGTGTCGATGTGGCGATAGCCGATGCGCAGGGCCTCGCGCACCATGCGGCGGGCGTCGTCGGCCTCCAGCTGCCAGGTGCCGAAACCGAGCAGGGGAATCTCCACGCCCGAGGCGGTCACGGTCGGCTGATTGGAATAGGGCATGGGGAGGCTCCGCGAAGATGAAGAGCCTCGGATATAGGCGCCCGTTCAGGCGTCGCCATTGTCCAGCCAGTGGAAAATCCCATCCCACAAAGGCTCCATCTCCTTGCGGAAGGCGCCTTCGTGGCCGATCCGCCGCACGTTGAAATCTCCGGGCGCATGAATGGTCATGTCCGAGGGGGCGTTGGGATAGACGCTCAACAGATCGCGCGCCGTTCCGGGCGTGGCGATAGGGTCGTCGGTGAAGATCCATGAGCGGATCGGGGCGGTCACGGCCTCATAGTGATGGGGCCGCAGGCTGGTCTCCAGTTCCTTGGAGAAATACTCGCGCTTCATGCACCAGCGTCGCCAGGTGGTGAATACGCCGCGCGGCAGGTCGGTGCCGGCCCACAGGCCGCCGCCCTTGATATAGCCGTGCCGCATTAGGCTGAACGGTCCGAAGCCCAGCCAGAAGAACAACTCCAGCGGATTGTAGCTGCGGTGGTGCCCGCCCCACCATCCGGTCCCGACCGAGACGAAGGCGTGCCGTTCGATCCGGTCGTGATTGGGCATGAAGCCGAGGAAATGGCCGCCGACGCTGTGGCCGACATGGACGACGCGCAGGCCCGGCGCCGCTTCGATCAGGGCGTCCAGCGCGGCGGGCATGTCCAGCCGGCCCCAGTCGGGATAGTCGATGGTCGAGCCCTTCAGATCATCCGGCCGCGATCCGGCGATGCCCCGGAAATCATAGGTCAGGACCGCCGCGCCCCGGCCCGCCAGATAGCGGGCGAACCGCTCGTAAAAACCTTTGGGAAAGCCGGTGCCGGACGAAACCAGCACGGCGATCCGGGGTTCAGCGGCCGAAACCAGCCGCATCGACAGCGGATAGCCGTCGGCGGCCGGAGCGGTGAAGTCGCGCGTGACGAGATCGGTCATAGGTCCGTCCTGTTTGGAAACGAACTCTAGCCGATTGACGTGGCGTCAGGTCAAGCGGGCCCGATCAATAGGCCCACTCAATACGCCAGGGCGTTGCCGTCCTTGCGCATTTCGGTCGCAGCGCCGTAGGTCCAGCGGCCCTGTTCGTTGATCTGCTTCATCACGTTCTGATAGCCGCCGAAGCCGCCGTCGGGCGGGCCGAGGTCCCAGCCCATGGCCGTCAACTGCTGCTTGGTCGCTTCGGGCACGCCGGATTCGAGGTGCAGCTTGCCCACGCCCTCGGCCGGTTGGCCGGTCGGTTCGGACGAGCCGTAGTGCTGCCAGCGCGGGCTGTCGCCGGCTTCCTGCGGGTCGAGGCCGTAGTCGACCATGTTGATGATGATCTGGGCCTGACCCTGCGGCTGCATCCCGCCGCCCATGACGCCATAGGCCAGCCACGGCTCTCCGTCCTTGCAGGCGAAGCCGGGGATGATGGTGTGGAAGGGGCGCTTGCCCGGCGCATAGACATTCGGGTGGCCGTCGGTCAGGGCGAACAGTTCGCCGCGGTTCTGGAACATGAAGCCGAGCGTCCCGCCGTCCGGGCCGTCGGCGACCAGGCCGCCGCCCATGCCGCGATAGTTGGACTGGATCCAACTGACCATCATGCCGTCGCTGTCGGCGACGCTGAAATAGGTGGTGTCGCCCTGTGTCGGCGCATCGCCGGGGAAGACGCGGTCCATGACGCGGTTCGGGTTGATCAGCTTGGCGCGCTCGGCGGCGTAGGCCTTGGAGTTCAGCCAGGCGGTCGGGGCCTTGGCGAAGCGCTCGTCGGCGAAGTAGCGGGCGCGGTCCTCGAAGGCCAGACGCTTGGCCTCGGCCTGGACGTGGATCGAAGCGGCGGACTGGAAGCCCATGGCCTTCAGGTCGAACTGTTCGCAGATGTTCAGGATCTGGTTGGTCGACAGCCCCTGTGTGTTCGGGCCCAGCGAATAGACCTCGACCCCGCGATAGGTGGTCATCAGCGGCTCGACCCATTCGGTGCGATGGGCGGCCAGATCGGCGCGGGTCATCCAGCCGCCGATGCGCTTGAAATAGCGCTCGATGTGGTCGGCGATCACCCCGTCATAGAAGGCGTCGCGGCCGCCCTCGGCGATCATGCGGTAGGTGCGGCCCAGGTCCGGGTTGGCGAAGACCTCGCCCGTCTTGGGCGTGCGGCCGCCGGTCAGCCAGACCTTCTTGCGGTTGTCGTTTTCCTCGATCGTCGCGGCGCTCTTGTCGAAATTGGCCATGCCGCGTTCGAGGTACCAGGCGATGACCTGCGGCACGGGTACGCCCTGTTCGCACAGTTCGGCGACGGGCAGCAGCACGTCCTTCCACGGCAGCTTGCCGTAGCGCTGGTGCGCGCTCCACCAGGCGTCGACGGCGCCGGGGACGTTGACCGTGACGGCGCCGTAGCGGGGCAGATAGCCGTCAGCCCCGGCCTTTGATCGGGCGGTGGCCAGCGACAGGCCGCGCGGGCTGGCGCCGGAGCCGTTGAAGCCGAC
>NZ_DAMCNG010000100.1:0-9862 GCF_032107865.1 Brevundimonas sp. | reverse complement strand
CGCTGCGCCGGGCGTGGTTGCAGGCGCGCCGCCGCCGGGCTGGGCGCCGAGGTCAAAGTTCACGCTCGGCGCGGTTTGAGCCTCGGCCGTGGCGGTGAACAACTGCATCGGCTTGGAGCCGCCGTGCAGGGTCTTGGCCCAGATCACGCTCGGGAAGGTGCGCAGCTCGGTGTTGTAGTCGCGCACGGCCTCATTGTAGTCGCGGCGCGCGACGGCGATGCGATTTTCGGTGCCTTCCAGCTGCGATTGCAGGGTCAGGAAGTTCTGGTTGGCCTGAAGCTGGGGATAGGCTTCGACCGTCACTAGCAGCCGCGACAGGGCGCTGGAAAGCTCGCCTTGCGCTTGCTGGTACTGCTGGAAGGCGGCGGCGTTATCGAGGTTGGAGGCGTCGATGTTGACGCTGGTGGCCTTGGCGCGGGCCTCGATCACCTGGGTCAGGGTGGTGCGTTCCTGAATGGCTGCGCCCTGAACGGTGGCGACCAGGTTCGGAACCAGGTCGGCGCGGCGCTGATACTGGCTTTGGACGTCGGCCCACGCAGCCTCGGCGCGCTCCTGCTTGGTCGGAATGGTGTTGTAGCCGCAGGCGCCCACGGCGGGGGCCAGGACGACGACAGCGGCGACGGCCGCGATGCGAGGCGAGAAACCAGCCATGAAGAAGCTCCTGCGGGCGGTCGTCAGGACCGCTGATCGCTAAAGACTATCGGGCCCGAAAGGCTCCGCTTCAAGGCTGGATTTTTGACGCAGATCTCAGCCGTTCAGGTCTTCCGGCTCTACGCCCGCCGCGCGGCAGGCGGCGGTGTAGGTGTTGGCCAGCAGGCAGGCGATGGTCATGGGGCCGACGCCGCCCGGAACGGGGGTGATGCGGCCCGCGACCTCGACCGCCTCGTTGAAGTCCACGTCGCCGACCACGCGGGTCTTGCCCTCGGCGGCCTTGACCGGATCGCGCGAGGGGACGCGGTTGATGCCCACGTCGATGACGGTCGCGCCCGGCTTGATCCAGTCGCTCTTGATCATCTCGGGACGACCGACAGCGGCCACCAGAATGTCGGCGGTGCGGCACAGGGCGGGCAGGTCGCGGGTGCGCGAGTGGGCGATGGTTACGGTGCAGCTTTCGCCCAGCAGCAGTTGCGCCATCGGCTTGCCGACGATGTTGGAGCGGCCGACGATGACGGCGTTCAGGCCCGACAGGTCGCCGAGTTGATCCTTCAGCAGCATCAGGCTGCCCAGCGGGGTGCAGGGGATCATGCCCGGCAGGCCGACGGCCAGACGCCCGGCGTTGACGACGTGGAAGCCGTCCACGTCCTTGTCCGGCGAGATGGCGTCCAGCACGGCGGCCGAATCGATGTGCTTGGGCAGGGGCAATTGCACCAGAATGCCGTGGATGCCCGCATCAGCGTTCAGCGACGCGATCAGGGCCAGCAGTTGTTCTTGAGTCGTTTCGACCGGCAGGCGGTGGGTGTCGGAACGCATCCCGGCCTTCAGCGTCGTCTCACCCTTGTTGCGGACGTAGAGCTGGCTGGCGGGATCTTCGCCGACAATGACGACGGCCAGGCCGGGCTTGACGCCATGGGCGGATTCCAGCCGTGCGGCGGCCGCAGCGACGCGCTCCACCAGGGTCTGGGAGAAGGCCTTGCCGTCGATCAACAAGGCGCGAGCGGGTTCGACAGCCATAATTGGCTCCATCTGCCGGGAACTGGAAAGCGTTGCCGCGATTTACAGGCGCTGCGGTTCGGCGTCTATGATGACGCCAGCAAAGAGGTTTTTATGCGTTATTCCCTGTTCGCGGCGGTCAGTGCTGTCGCTCTTCTGTCCACCGGCGCCGCCTGGGCCCAATCGGCGACCGACGCCAGGCTGGGGGATGACCTCCGCGGTCGACTGGAAGACGGCGACGCCCGCACGCGCGGCAGCGACGGCTATCGTTATGACGACTACCGCGTGAACCTGCGCGCCGGTCAGCGGCTGGAAGCCGAGATGACGTCGGATGACTTTGACACCTATCTGGAAGTCTACGCCGAAGGCTCCCTGCGGGAGTCGCTGGCCAGCGACGACGACAGCGCGGGCGATCTGAACGCGCGTCTGCGGTTCACCGCGCCCGAGGCCGGGGTCTACATCGTGCGCGCTCGCACCTTCTCGGGCATGGAGACCGGCGACTATCAGCTGTCGTTGAAAGAGCGCGCCGCTCCGCGAATGCCGCGACCGGGCCGCATCGCCATCGGCCGCGATGAGACGGGCAGCCTGGGGTCCAACAGCGCCGAGGATGACGACGGCAAGCGTTACGACGCCTACGCCTTCCGTGCGTCGGCGGGCGAGCGGGTGAAGATCGACCTGGAGTCCGAGGACTTCGACAGCTTCCTGCGGGTCGGCCGCATCGTGAACGGCGCCTTCGTTCAGATCGCCGAGAACGATGATGGCGGCTCAAGCCTCAATGCGCGCCTCGTATTCACGGCCCCGCAGGCGGGCGAGTATCTGATCCGCGTCACCTCTTATAACGGCTCGGCCGAGGGCGATTATCGTCTGTCGATGGAGCAGGGGCCGCCGGCGCCGTCCGCCACGTCGGTGACGGTCGGCGAAGAGACGCGAGGCCGTCTGACCTCGGACAGCGCGACCAGCGATTCCGGCGCTCCGACCGATCTGTATCGCTTCAGCGGCCGCGCTGGGCAGCGTGTAGCGATCACCATGGAGGCGGACGGCTTCGACACCTACCTCGAACTGTTCGACGCCAACCACAACAGCCTGGCGACTGACGACGACAGCGCCGGCGACCTGAACGCTCGTTTGACCCACACCCTGGCCGAGGACGGCGACTACCTGATCGAGGCGCGCGCCTTCTCCAGCGGCGAGGGCCCCTACACGCTGAACATCGAAGAGATCGCGCCGCCGCCGCCGCCTTCGGCCATCGCATTCGGCCAGACGGTCGAGGGCGAACTGACCAGCAACGACGCCACCGATGACGACGGACGCCTGTATGACGCCTTCGTCTTCAGCGGAACCGAGGGGCAGCGCATCCAGGCCGTAATGCGGTCCGGCGATTTTGACGCCTATCTGCAGTTGAGCGAAAACGGCGAGGACTTCAGCGAAATCGCCAGCGACGACGACGGTCTGGGCCAGGGAACGGACGCTCGTCTGATCTTCACCCTGCCGGAAACCGGCGAATATGTGCTGCGTGCCCGTTCGTGGTCGCGCGACGCCAAGGGCCTTTATGCGCTGGAGCTTCAGGATCTGGGCGACGAACCTTCGCCGGGCAGCCTGCTGATCGGCTCGACCGTGCGCGGGCGGTTGAGCGAGCGGGCTAGCCTTACCGACGACGGCGTCTACTACGACGCCTATCACTTCAAGGCCAAGGCGGATGAGAAGCTGCGCTTCACCCTGATCGCCAGCAGCTTCGACGCCGTGGTCGAGGTCGGCGAGGAGAAGGACGGCGACTACTTCAAGCTGGAGGAGGACGACGACAGCCTGTCGGACACCCACGCCCGCCTGAACTGGACGGCTCCGCGCGACGGTTCCTATGTGCTGCGCGCTCGTAGCTTCGGCTCCAACTCGACCGGCGACTATGTGCTGATCACGGAGCGGCAGCCCTGAGCGAACCTGACGACGACGCCGCCTCGGCCCTGATCCTGGGCCGGAAAGACCAGCACCTGGACGTGGTGCTGGCCGGCGGCGGGCGTCATGCTCTGTCTGCGGGCTTTGACGACTGGCGGTTCGTGCACGAGGCCCTGCCGGACCTGGATCATGCGCGCATCGATCTGGGCGTCGACTTCCTGGGGCGGCGGCTGAAGGCGCCTTTTCTGATCAGCGCCATGACCGGCGGCCCGGCGCGGGCCGAGGCGATCAACGCCCGCCTGGCCGAGGCGGCCCAGCACCTGGGCATCGCCCTGGCGGTCGGTTCGCAGCGAGCGGCGCTGGAAGGCGGCGCGGCGGGCGGTCTGGATTTCTCTCTGCGGCTGAAGGCGCCGGATACGCCCATCCTGGCCAATATCGGCGCGGCCCAGCTGACGCGCGGCTTCGGCCGGGACGAGGCGCGCCGGGCGCTGGATATGATCGGCGCAGACGCCCTGGTCGTTCACCTGAACCCGCTGCAGGAGGCCTGCCAGCCTGAGGGGGATCGCGACTGGTGGGGCGTGGGCGCGGCGCTGCAAGCTCTCATCCGCGATCTGGACGCGCCGGTCATCGTCAAGGAGACGGGGGCGGGGATCTCCGCCGTTACGGCCCAGCGCCTGATCGCCATGGGCGCGGCAGGGGTCGATGTCGCGGGGGCGGGCGGCGCCAACTGGGGCTTGATCGAGGGTGAGCGTGCGACCGATCCGGCGGATAAGGCGCACGCCCTGGCCTTCGCCGACTGGGGCATCCCGACCGCGCGCGCCCTGGCTGAGACGCGCAACGCCCTGCCGGACGCCCTGCTGATCGGATCGGGCGGCGTGCGCGACGGCGTGGACGCAGCCAAGGCGATTCGTCTGGGCGCCGATGTCGTCGGCATGGCCTCAGGCGTCATTCAGGCGGCGACCGTCTCGACCGAAGCGGTCATCGAGCGGTTCCAACTGACCATTCGGCAACTGCGAACCGTGTGTTTTTGCGTAAACGCTTCAAATTTAGCCGCGTTGAAACGAGTTCCGTTGCTTCCTTCCAAGTAAGTCGGGCATTTTCGCCCCTGCGTTTTTGCGTCGCACCCAAGGAGATTCCCATGCGCGCCCTGTTGATGACGTCGGTACTCGCGTCCTCCCTGATTCTGGCCGGCGCCGCCGCGGCCCAGAGTTCCATCCGGCCTGGGCAGACCGTAACCGGAAACTTCAGCAGCAAGGACGCCCGTATGGACGACGGGTCGCACTATCGCTGCTATGTGATTCAGACCCAGGCGGGCCAAGCCTATACGGTGACCATGCAGTCGTCTGACTTCGACAGCTTCCTGATGGCAGGCGCTGGTACGGATTGCGACGAGACTTCGGTGACGAACGACGATGGCCCCGACATGGGTACGGACTCGCAACTGCGCTTCGTCTCCAACGGTGGGAACTGGATCATCCGCGCCAACACCCTGAGCGAGGGCCAGACCGGCGCCTTCCGTCTCAGCGTTTCGGAAGGCCAGCGCTTGCGTCCGACGACTCAGGTCGTGCCGATTGCGGTTGGTGAAAGCCGCCAGGGCCGTCTGGAGTTCAGCGACCGTCAGGCCGACGACAGCTCCTTCTACGACTGCTACGCCTTGAACGTGAGCCGTTCGGGCAGCGTGTCGGTTCGCATGGATTCGGCGCAGTTCGACGCCTACCTCTCGCTGCACGAAGGCCCGCAGTGCGACGGCGACAGCTTGGCCTCGGACGACGACAGCGGCGGCGGCACCAGCGCCATGGTTACCCAGAACCTGCGTTCGGGCTCCTATTCCTTCCGCGCCAACAGCCTCAGCTCGGCGCAGGAAGGCGATTACACCGTCTCCGTCACGACGATGCGCTGACAAGGAAAAGGCCCCGGTTTCACCGGGGCCTTTTTCAATAGAAGACGCTGTCTGACGCGGGGCGGGTTTCAGGTGTCGGCGGGTCTTTGAGCGCGGACTGGCGGGCTTCACGCTCGGCCGCGTAGTCGGGCTGGGGCGTATCGAACCCGAAGCCGTAGTCGTCCGGTTTCAACGGCGGAGCGGGCGGGAGCGCCGTGGGCCGGATGATGGTCGGGGGCGCGTCATGCGTCGGAGGCGCGGGCAGGTCGGGCATCAACTCCAGCCAAGCGCTCTCGACATAGGGCTCATCGTCGCCAGCCGTGGCGGCGAGCCGTTCGGGATCGTGCTCGTATCCGTCCCGCAGTTCTCCGACCGCCATGATGGTGCCGACCGGCAGATCGGGTTCGACGGGCGGCACGACGTCAATGGCGACGGCCGGACCTGACGCCCGCCCGACATGCGCCGCCGAGGTCGAATTCCAGGCGGCCCAGCCCGCCGCGCCCAGTCCGGTCAGGACAAGGGCGACGGAAGCCAGAATGACGGCGCTTTTGTTCATGGTCGGCGGCGTCCTGCGTTCGCTCTTGATACGAAAGCCTTCAACCGCCGTCCGGTTCAAGCCGAAGGCAGAAGATCGCGAGCGAAGGCGCGATAGCGACCCGCGCGTACGCCTTCCGTCGCACGGGCGATGTCCGGCGCGAAATAGCGGTCTTCCGTATAGGCGCCGCAGGCCTCGCGCACGATGGCGTAGGTCTGCTCCAGCTCCGGCGACGAGGTCAGCGGACGGCGGAACTCGATCCCCTGGGCGGCGGCCAGCAGTTCGATGCCGACCACGGTCGCCGTATTGGCGGCCATGTCCAGTAGACGACGCGCGCCATGGGTGGCCATCGACACGTGGTCTTCCTGATTGGCGCTGGTCGGCACGGTGTCGATGACGCAAGGGTGAGCGACCATGCGGTTCTCGGCCACCAGGGCCGCCGCCGTCACCTGGGCGATCATGAAGCCCGAGTTCACGCCGCTGTCCTTGACCAGGAAGGCGGGCAGGTCGGTCATCTTGGGATCAACCAGGATGGAGGTGCGGCGCTCGCTGATGTTGCCGATCTCGCACAGGACCATGGCGAGCTGATCTGCTGCATAGGCAACAGGTTCTGCGTGGAAGTTGCCACCCGAGATGACGTCGCCGTCCTCGATGAAGACCAGCGGATTGTCGGTTACGGCGTTGGCTTCACGCTCCAGCATGGCGGCGGCGTTGCGCAGCACGTCCAGCGTCGCGCCCATGACCTGCGGCTGGCAGCGCAGGGAGTAGGGATCCTGCACCTTGGCGCAGTCGTGACGATGGCTCTCACGGATGGCGCTGCCGTTCAGCAGTTCGCGCAGGCGACGGGCCACGTCGATCTGACCCGGCTGGCCGCGCAGGACGTGGATGCGGGGATCGAACGGCGCGTCCGAACCCAGCAGGGCGTCGACCGACAGGCCGCCCGCGGCGATGGCGGCGGCGAAGACGTCTTCGGCCGCGAACAGGCCGGTCAGGGCCAGCGCCGTCGAGCACTGGGTGCCGTTCAGCAGGGCCAGGCCTTCCTTGGGGCCCAGCACGACCGGTTTCAGCCCGGCCTTGGCCAGCGCCGAAACAGCGTCCAGTGTCTGGCCCTGATAGCGGGCCTCGCTGACGCCGATCAGGACGCACGACATATGGGCCAGCGGCGCCAGATCGCCCGAGGCGCCGACCGAACCCTTGGACGGGATCAGCGGCAGGATCTCGGCGTTGACCATGCCGATCAGGGTCTCCAGCGTGTGACGTCGCACGCCCGAAGCGCCCTTCGACAGGCTGGCGATCTTCAGCACCATCAGCAGGCGGGTGGTGTCCGCGCTCAGCGGCTCGCCGACTCCGCAGGCGTGGCTGAGGACCAGGTTCTTCTGAAGGGTTTCAAGGTCTTCCGCAGCAATGCTGGTGTTGGCCAGTAGGCCGAAGCCGGTGTTGATGCCATAGACGGTGCGGCCCTCGGCCAGGATGGCGGCGACGACTGCCGCACCTTTCTCAACATTGGCCCAGGCGGCGTCGGTCAGGCTGACCTTGACCGGGCCGTTCAGGGCCGAGCGAAGCTGGGCGAGGGTGAGCGGCGCGGCGCCGATTTCAATGGTGGTGGTCATAAGCTTATAGGTCCAGCGAGGGCAGGTTCAGGCCATGTTCGCGCGCGGCGTCCTTGGCGATGTCGTATCCGGCGTCGGCGTGGCGCATGACGCCGGTGGCCGGGTCGTTCCACAGCACGCGCTCCAGCCGCTTGGCGGCTTCTTCGGTGCCGTCGGCGACGATGACGACGCCCGAGTGCTGGCTATAGCCCATGCCGACCCCGCCGCCGTGGTGCAGCGACACCCACGAGGCGCCCGAGGCCGTGTTCAGCAGGGCGTTCAGCAGGGGCCAGTCGGACACAGCGTCTGAGCCGTCCATCATGGCTTCGGTTTCGCGGTTCGGGCTGGCGACGGAGCCGCTGTCCAAGTGGTCGCGGCCGATGACGATGGGGGCGCTCAGTTCGCCCGAAGCGACCATTTCGTTGAACATCAGGCCTGCGCGGTGACGGTCGCCCAGGCCGATCCAGCAGATGCGCGCCGGCAGGCCCTGGAAGGCGATGCGCTCGCCCGCCATGTCCAGCCAACGGTGCAGACCGGCGTTGTCGGGGAAGAGCTTCTTCATCGCCTCATCCGTCTTGCGGATGTCCTCGGGATCGCCCGACAGGGCGGCCCAGCGGAACGGGCCAATGCCGCGGCAGAACAGCGGGCGGATATAGGCGGGCACGAAGCCGGGGAAGTCGAAGGCGTTCTCGACGCCTTCGTCAAAGGCGACCTGACGGATGTTGTTGCCGTAGTCGGTCGTGGGGACGCCCATCTTCTGGAAGTCCAGCATGGCCTTGACGTGGGTCGCCATCGACGCGCGGGCGGCGGTCTCGACGGCGGCCGGGTCGCTGACGCGCTGTTCTTCCCACTCGGCGACGGTCCAGCCTGAGGGCAGGTAGCCGTTGACCGGGTCGTGGGCGCTGGTCTGATCGGTCACCAGATCGGGACGGACGCCGCGTTTGACCATTTCAGGCAGAAGGTCAGCTGCATTGCCCAACAGACCGATCGACAAGGCTTTCTTGTCCTTGAACGACTGCTCCAGCAGGGCCAAGGCCTCGTCCAACGTCTCGGCCATGACGTCGACGTAGCGGGTGCGCTGGCGGAACTCGATGCGGCTGCGCTGGCACTCGATGGTGATGCAGGACGCGCCGGCCATGGTCGCGGCCAGCGGCTGGGCGCCGCCCATGCCGCCCAGACCCGCCGTCAGGATCCACTTGCCTGACCAGTCGCCGCCATAGTGCTGGCGACCCGCCTCCATGAAGGTCTCATACGTACCCTGAACGATGCCCTGGGTGCCGATGTAGATCCACGACCCGGCGGTCATCTGGCCGTACATGGCCAGACCCTTCTTATCGAGCTCGTTGAAGTGGTCCCAGGTCGCCCATTTGGGGACCAGGTTGGAGTTGGCGATCAGCACGCGCGGCGCGTCGATGTGGGTGCGGAAGACGCCGACCGGCTTGCCCGACTGGACCATCAGGGTCTCGTCGGCTTCCAGCTTCTGAAGCTGGTCCACGATGGTGTCGAAAGCCTGCCAGTTGCGCGCCGCCTTGCCGATGCCGCCATAGACGACCAGGTCTTCGGGACGTTCGGCCACGTCTGGGTCGAGGTTGTTCATCAGCATGCGCATGGCGGCTTCGGCCGCCCAGGTCTTTGCGGTCTTTTCCGGCCCACGCGGGCTACGAATGATACGGGTGTTGGGCGTGGCCATCGAATCCTCCATGCAGCGTCAGCCGCCGTCGTGTGTTGGTCGCACTGTTATGTCTAGACATTATTGCGTGCAAGAGGCATTTTCGTTTCATGGATCAGGAGCCGCTTCATCGTCGCATCGCCGGCGACATCGAGCGCCGCATCGCCTCGGGCGAATGGCGGCCGGGTTTCCGCATCCCGACCGAGGCTGAACTGACGGCGGGATACGGCTGCGCCCGCATGACGGTGTCGCGCGCCATGTCCGATTTGGCGGCGCGTGGGCTGGTGGTGAGGCGGCGTCGCGCCGGGACGGTGGTGGCCCATCCGCCGCTGCACTCCTCGGCCCTGGTCTCCATTCCCGATATTCAAGGCGAGATCGAGAGCCGGGGCTTGGCCTATTCTCACCGGCTGCTAGGCCGAATCGTCCGCCCGGCGAGCGGTGAGGAAGACGGGCTGGGCGAGCGGGTGATCGAACTGCAGACCCTGCACCTGGCCGACGGTTTGCCGTTCGTCTTTGAGCGCCGTCTGATCTCCCTGTCCGCAGCCCCCGAAGCGGAGGCCGCCGACTTCACGACGCAGCCGCCGGGCGGCTGGCTGCTGGCCCACATGCCCTGGACCGAGGCCGAGCATCGCATCTCGGCCGTCGGCGCC
>NZ_DAMCNG010000099.1:0-9962 GCF_032107865.1 Brevundimonas sp. | reverse complement strand
CACGCCCCAGCGCACATGGTCGGTGGCCAAGAGCCTGGCCGGAACCGTCATCGGCGCGGCGGTCCAGCGCGGCGAGCTGGACGTGAAGGCGCCCGCCGCTATCGCCAACTGGAGCCGCCCCGGCGATCCGCGCGCGGCCATCACCGTCGACGCCCTAATGCGGATGTCGTCGGGACTGACCAGCGACACGGCGGGCAACCGCACCGACAACCTCTATTTCGGGGGCACTGCGGTTGATGAGCAGGCGCCGGGCTGGCCGCTGCTGGCGCCGGTCGGGACGGCCTATCGCTACGCCAACAACGACACCCTGCTGGCGACCCTGGCCGCCGCACCGACCTTCGCCGCCCATCCGCCCGCCGAGCTGTTCGACACGCTGGGCATGACCCACACTTGGGCCGAGACGGATTGGCGTGGGAACTACATCCTGTCGAGCCAGGTCTGGACCACGGCGCGCGATCTGGCGCGCTTCGGTCAGTTGTATCTGCAGGACGGGGTGTGGGAAGGCGAGCGCCTGCTGCCCGAGGGCTGGCGCGACTATGTCACCGCCCCGACCGGGCCGCAGCCGCCGACGGGCGACTTCGGCTATGGCGCGACCTTCTGGTTGATGAACCGCTCGGACGGCGTGCCGGCGGATACCTTCGCCGCCTTCGGCAATCGGGGACAGTATGTGGTGATCGTGCCCAGCCGCAACATCGTCATCGTGCGGCGCGGCGAAGACCCGGCGGGCAAGCCCTTTAACGTCGCCGCCTTCGCGCGTTCGGTGCTGGAAAGCCTCGACTGAGACGCCGTTGATCCTGACGGGCTTGAGCCGCGCGCAGGCCTCGCTATAAGAGCCGTCGAAATCTCGACTCTTTTATTGGATGCCCCATGGCCGACCAGCACGCTGAAGCGACCGCCCCCCACGTCCACGGGGATATGAACATCTCGGAACAGGCCTGGACCTGGAGCCTGTTCATGGGCCTGACCAAGTGGCTGTCGCTGGCCACGGCCGTGGTGATCCTGTTCCTGACGGTGTGGTTCGCTGTCGGCGCCGGCTTCATTCCCGCCTTCATCAGCGGCGCTGTGCTGTCGGTGGCGGGCTACTTCATGCTGAAGAGCAAGAAGGCGCACTAAACGCGATCCCCCTATTGAATGCAGCAAGGCCCGTCGGCGTGTCCGGCGGGCCTTTTTGCTTGTTTGACGATCCTTCGACCTTAGGCCTAACGTCGATCTGACCCTGGGGAGTGGGAGGGATTCGCTTGGCCGTCGCCATCGCTGTGACCCGTGAACGCCGTGAAGGCGAGACGCGCTGCGCTGTAACGCCTGAAACGGTCAGGAAGCTGGCCGATCTCGGCGCGACCGTGACGGTCGAGGCCGGAACGGGCCTGGGCTCGTCCATTCCGGATGACGATTACGTCGTGGCGGGGGCCAGCGTGCGGCCCGATCTGTCGACGGTGCTGGCGGGGGCGGACATCCTGTTGAAGGTGCGCGGGCCGACGGCGTCGGAGATCAGCGCCCTGAAGCCCGGCGCGGTGGTGGTCAGCCTGCTGGACGCCTGGCGCGACAAGGCCACGGTCGAAGCTTTGAGGGGCGCAGGCGCCACCGCTTTCGCCATGGAATTCGTGCCGCGTATTACGCGGGCGCAAGTCATGGACGTGCTGTCGTCCCAGGCCAATCTGGCCGGATACCGGGCGGTGATCGAGGCGGCCTACGCCTATGGCAAGGGCTTCCCCATGATGATGACGGCCGCCGGGACGGTGGCCGCCGCCAAGACCTTCGTCATGGGGGCGGGCGTCGCGGGGCTTCAGGCCATCGCCACGGCGCGGCGTCTGGGCGCCGTCGTCACCGCCACCGACGTGCGCCCCGCCGCCAAGGAACAGGTCGAGAGCCTGGGCGCCAAATTCGTCGCCGTCGAGGACGAAGAGTTCAAGGCGGCCGAGACGGCGGGCGGCTACGCCAAGGCCATGTCGGCCGAATACCAGGCCAAGCAGGCCGAACTGACCGCCGCCCACATCATCAAGCAGGACGTGGTGATCACCACGGCCCTGATCCCCGGCCGCCCGGCGCCGAAACTGGTGACGGCGGCGCATGTCGCCTCGATGAAGCCGGGCTCGGTCATCATCGACCTGGCGGTCGAGGCGGGCGGCAACGTCGAGGGCCCCAAGCCGAACGAGGTCGTGACCACGGCGAACGGCGTGAAGATCGTCGGCTGGAGCAATATGCCCGGCCGCATCGCCGCGGACGCCAGCGCCCTTTATGCGCGCAACCTGGTGGCCTTCCTGGGGTTGATGATCAAGGACGGCGCCCTGGCGGTCGACCTGGAGGAGGAAATCCTCAAGGCCGCCGTCGTCACCCACGGCGGCGCCGTGGTGCATGAAGGAGTGAGGGGATGATGTCGGCGCGCGTAAGGCAGGCGCTGATCCTTCTTTCGATCCTGATTATGCTGGGCTCTGTCATTCTGTTTGGCCTTGGACTCGCAACCACGATTTTCTTTGATGCGAAACAATCCGTGCCCGTGTCCGACAGTTCTTTCAGCGTGGTCGCGGAAACTCTGTTTGGTGATTTCGTTGTGAGTTTGGTGGTCGGCGCCGTGCTGCGGGTTCTGCTGAGTATTGATGCCCGTTTAGAGAGGAAGGTCTGACCATGGAACACGTCGATCCCACCGTCTTCCGCCTGGCGATCTTCGTCCTGTCGATCTTTGTCGGCTACTATGTCGTTTGGAGCGTGACGCCGGCGCTGCACACGCCGCTGATGGCCGTCACCAACGCCATTTCCAGCGTCATCATCGTCGGCGGCCTGATTGCGGCGGCGGCGATGAGCGCGCAGGCGGGCGGGCCGAACGCCTGGATCGCCAAGGGGGCGGGCGTGGCCGCTGTGACCCTGGCGAGCGTCAACATCTTCGGCGGCTTCATGGTCACGCGCCGGATGCTGGCCATGTATCGCAAGAAGGAAAGGCCCAAGGCCTCGTGACCCTGTCGCCCATCCTGCTGGCCTTTTATGCCTCCTGGGTCGTCACCGGCCTGGGCGTGGCCCTGTGGATCTGGAGCTGGGTGCGGGTGAAAGACCCCATCGGGCGCCTGCGGTTCCAGGACTGCGGGGTCGTGCTGGTTTTCGCCGCCGTCCTGACGCGCATCATCATTCAGGACCGTCAGATGACGGTCTTCGACTGGGCGATGATCCTGCTGGGGCCTCTGTTCATCGCGGCGGCCCTGTGGCGTCTGTCGCGCACCCAATCCGTCAAACGTTAAACCTCGAAGAGTATCGCGTGATGAAAGCTTCCCTGATCTCCGTCCTGGCCCTGTCGGCCGTCGCTGTCGCCGGCGCGGCCACGGCGCAATCCGCGCGCGAAGTGGGCAATGACCCTTACAACGGCCTGCATTGGTCGGTGGCCGCGCCCCAGGGCGCCAGCTGGACGCTGGAGTGCGGCTTCGCCCCGGTGACCATCAAGGGCGTCCACATGAACCGCATCAACCACACCGGTTCGGGCCGGATGGCCGGACGCCTGCCGGGCGACAATGGCAGCTGCCGCGTGACCAAGACGGGCGGCCAGGGGCCGGTCGGCGTGGCCGTGGTCAAGAACGGCCAGGCGACCGCCGCCGGCACCAACGGCGCCGCGCCCGCCGTCGTCAACGTCTTCTGATCTGAGCATGGAATAAGGGGGGAGGGGATGAACGCATCGATCGCGGCGCTGGCCTATCTGGCGGCGGGGGTTCTGTTCATCCTCTCGCTTCGAGGGCTGTCCAGCCCTGTGACCAGCCGACGGGGCAATACCCTGGGCATGGTCGGCATGGCCCTGGCCGTCGGCGTCACCCTGCTGACGCTGGGGACCAGCGGGGCGCTGGATCCTCTGACCCTGGCCCTGATCGCGGGCGGGGTCGTGGTCGGCGGCGGCGCGGGCGCGGTGATCGCCAACCGCGTGCCGATGACGGCCATGCCGCAGCTGGTCGCGGCGTTCCACTCACTCGTCGGGCTGGCGGCCTGTCTGGTGGCGGTGGGGGCGGTCTATGCGCCCGACGCCTTCGGCATCGTCACGGCGAGCGGCGGCATCAAGACCCTGTCGATCGTCGAGCTGAGCCTGGGCGTGGCCATCGGGGCCATCACCTTCACCGGCTCGGTCATCGCCTTCGCCAAGCTGGACGGGCGGATGAGCGGGGCGCCGATCATCCTGCCGGCGCGGCATCTGATCAACATCGGGCTGGCGCTGGCCCTGGTCTTCCTGATCGGCATTCTGATCGGGACGGGCGGGACGGCGATCTGGGCCTTCTGGGGCGTGTTCGCGATCAGCCTGATCCTGGGCGCGACCCTGATCATCCCCATCGGCGGCGCGGACATGCCGGTGGTGGTGTCCATGCTGAACTCCTATTCCGGCTGGGCGGCGGCGGCGCTGGGCTTCACGCTGGAGAACATCGCCCTGATCATCACCGGCGCCCTGGTCGGGTCGTCGGGCGCGATCCTCAGCTACATCATGTGCAAGGGCATGAACCGCAGCTTCATCAGCGTCATCCTGGGCGGCTTCGGCGCCGAGGCGGGCGCGGCGGCGGGCGGCGGGGCGGTCGAGACGCGACCGGTCAAGCAGGGCTCGGCCGAGGACGCCGCCTTCATCATGAAGAACGCCTCCAAGGTCATCATCGTGCCCGGCTACGGCATGGCGGTGGCCCAGGCCCAGCACGCCCTTCGCGAAATGGCCGACACGCTGAAGGAAGAGGGCGTCGAGGTGAAATACGCCATCCACCCCGTCGCGGGCCGAATGCCGGGGCATATGAACGTCCTGCTGGCCGAGGCCAATGTCCCTTATGACGAGGTGTTCGAGCTGGAGGACATCAACAGCGAGTTCGCCTCGGCCGACGTGGCCTTCGTCATCGGCGCCAACGACGTGACCAATCCGGCCGCCAAGACCGACCCTCAGTCGCCCATCTATGGGATGCCGGTGCTGGACGTGGAGAAGGCGGGCACGGTCCTGTTCATCAAGCGGTCGATGGGCAGCGGCTACGCCGGGGTCGAGAACGAGCTGTTCTTCCGCGACAACACCATGATGCTGTTCGCCGACGCCAAGAAGATGGTCGAGGGGATCGTGAAGGCTCTCTGAAACCGTGCGCGAGAACCCTTCGCGCAGCGGTGCGTTGGCTTGCGACGCTCAACCTGAGCCGTGGAGAGACGATGACTGCGTTCCAAGGACTGAAAACCGTCGCCGTACTGGGCGTTCTGGCCGGGTTGGCCGCCTGCGGTCAGGCGGAGAAGGCGGGCGAGAAGACCGACGCCCCGGTCGAGGCGACGCAGACCGCCGCGTCTGAGGCTGCGCCCGCAGCGGGCGGCGCGGCGACCATCGCTCAGATGATGGGGGTGCAGGTGGCCTATCTGGAATCCAAGCTGGGTCCGGCCCGCACGGTTCAGGACAAGGACCGCACCTATGAGATCGGCGGCTGCACGGTCCGCGTCCGCGCCGAGGGCGATGAGGTCGTCGGCTACGCCGTGCCGATGACGCCGGTCTGCTCGACCCAGGCGCTGGCGGCGCTGAAGGACTATGATCTGCCGCAGAAGATCGACCTGACCATGGGCGAGTTCGCGGCGGCGCGCGGCAATGTCGACTTCAAGGCCGACTGCCTGACCCTGTGCGGCAATGCGGCCGATCCCTGGGTCTATCTGGAAAGCGCCGGCCCGCGCGTGTCGCCGGGCATCCGCGCCGCGGCCGTGATGGTCAGCGACGCCACGATCGACGCCTCCTTCCGCATCCGCGACGCCATCAAGGCGGCCAAGGGCGAGGACTATGTGATCGACGCGACCTTCAACTGCAGCGCGGACTTCGACCAGATGGCGGTGCGCGAGCTGAAGACCGTCCGCATCGACGAGATCGAGGTCGGCTACGTTCCCTACGGCCGCTGCTGAGGGCGAGGGCGATGAAGCGCGGCGCGGTTCTGCGCGTCGGAGCGGCGCTGGCGACGACGGCCGTCGCCCTGGCCGCGTGTTCGGCGATGATCCCGGTCAACATCAGCGGCGGGCTGGAACGGCCGGTCGCGACCTTCGGCGTCGATCCTGCAAAACCCGAGAGGGCCTGCCTGGGCGGCATCGCCATGCATGAACTGACGAACGCCATGATGCGCCCGGTCTGGTCGATCGAGGCGCGCGGTCGCGATTGCCGGGGCTTGCGGCAGGTCGTCTATGGTCAGGCCCCAGAAGGGTTCGAGACAACGGTGGAGCCGGCTCTGCTCAAGCCCGGCGTGCGCTACGCTGTCGTCGGCTACGGCATGACGGGCGGGCCGCTGAGCCGCGTGCCTTGGCGCGGCGGCGACGAGGTGGTGTTCGAGGACGGCCGCTGGCGTCTGGTCACGCGCGCAGAACGCGGCCCGCGCGTGGACGCAGGCGGCGAAACACCTCACTAGCGGCCGGATGGCAGGCGAGGCGGATTTCACGCTCGAAGAGATCGTCGAGAACCTGGGGCTGCGTCCCCTGGCTGACGGCGGCTGGGGGCGACCCATGGCGGGGGCGGATACGGCCGCGCCCGGAACGCCGGTCGGCGTCTATCGCCTGCTGACGCCCGAGGCGTCGGACGACTGGCGCGTAACCGAGGCCGAGGAGCTGTGGACCGCCTATATGGGCGCGGCGCTGGAGGTCGAGCTGGCCACGGATACAGGCGTGCGGCGCGAGACCCTGGCGGCTGGGTCGGGCCTGTGGGTCACAGTTCCGGCGGGCGGCTGGCTGAGGACGCGCGCGCTCGGCGGATGGTGTCTGGCGGGGCGGATCGGACAGGCGCAAGGTGATGGCCTGCCCTGAGCGGGAGGCCGGGAATGAGCGAGCCGAAGACCAAGCCTACCGACGCCTCGGTCGAGGACTTTCTGGCGACGGTCGAACCGGCGCAGCGGCGCGAGGAGGGGCGGATGCTCTGCGCCCTGATGCAGGCGGTGTCGGGCGAGGCGCCGGTAATGTGGGGGCCGTCCATCGTCGGCTTCGGCCGCTACGCCAACGTCACCGCGAACGGCAAGAGCGCCGACTGGCCGCGCATGGGCTTCTCGCCGCGCAAGGCGGCGCTGACCCTCTATCTCGCTTCTACGCCGCAGACGGAGGCGATGCTGGCGCGGCTGGGACCACACACGACCAGCACAGCCTGCCTCTACATCAAGCGGCTGGATCAGGTGGATGGGGACGTGCTGCGCGACCTCTGCGTCGCCAACTGGGACGAGATGAAACGGCGCTATCCGTGATTGGCTTGCCGACGGCGGCGAACCGATTATAGCGGATTCATGCGCACCTTTCTGATCGCCGCCTCCGCCCTGTTGTCCGCCTGCGCCCTGGCGCCGCTGGCCGCCGCTGAAACGCCGGTTCAACAGGTCGATCTGTTGCTGACCTCGGCCACGGTGGTCGACGTCGAGAAGGGGACGACGACGCCGGATCAACTGGTTGCCGTGCGCGGCGGCGACATCGTGGCCGTGGGCCCCGAGGGCGAGGCGGGCCGTTATCAGGCCGCGCGGACCCAGGATCTGGGCGACCGCTATGTCATGCCGGGCCTGTGGGACATGCACGTTCACTTCGGCGGCGGCGCGCCTCTGATCGAGGAGAACGCCGAGCTGATGCCTCTGTTCGTGGTCAACGGCGTGGTCGCCGTGCGCGACGCGGCGGGCGATCTGGCGCAGCAGGTGCTGGACTGGCGCGATGCGCCGCCGACGGCCGATGCACCGCGCATCTTCACCTCCGGCCCCAAGATCGAGGGCATCGCCCCCGTCTGGAAGGGCGTGATCGAGACCGGCAGCGAGGCCGACGTGGACGCGGCTCTGGACCGGCTTCAGGCCCTGCGCGTCGACTTCGTCAAGATCACCGACAACACCCTGACGCCCGAGCTTTTCCTGTACGCCGTGCGCGAGGCGAAGAAGCGGGGCATGAAGACCTCGGCCCACATTCCGGCCAGCATCACCGTGCTGACGGCGGCCGAGGCGGGCCTGTCGTCGATCGAGCATCTGGACTACGCCATGAAGGCCGGGTCGCGCGACGAGGCCGCCATCGCGGCCGATTATCTGGCGGGCAAATACACCTACGCCCAGACCATGCGGCGCTATGCCGACACCTTCGACGTGGAGACGGCGCGCCGGGTCTATGCGCGGCTGGCGGAACTGGGCACGGCGGTGTCGCCGACGCTCTACGGTTCGACCACCCTGGCGAACCTGGACCTGGACGATCATTCGCATGACGCCGGCCTGGCCTACGTCGGGCCGGGCATCCGGGCGACCTATGACTGGCGCGTCCAGCGCGCAGCCCAGGCCACGCCGCAGCAGGTCGAGGACCGCCACTTCGTCAAGGAGGTGACGTCGCGCACCCTGCCCATGTTGCGCGATGCGGGCGTGACCATTCTGACCGGGACGGACGCTGGCTTCCTGAACTCGTTCAACTATCCGGGCTTTTCGCTGCACGACGAGCTGGAGCTGTATGTGTCGCTGGGCCTGACGCCGCGCGAAGCCTTGGCGGGCTCGGTCGTGGACGGGCCGCGCTTCCTGAACCAGGGCGAGCGTTACGG
Source organism: Brevundimonas sp. (assembly GCF_032107865.1). GTDB lineage: Bacteria > Pseudomonadota > Alphaproteobacteria > Caulobacterales > Caulobacteraceae > Brevundimonas. Next base: position 1,483 of record NZ_DAMCNG010000099.1, on the reverse strand, counting down.
CGCGGTGGCGGCGGGCAAGTCGGCTGACCTGCTGGTGCTGGAGGCTGACCCCCTGAAGGACGTCAGCGCCACGCGCGACGCGGAGGCCGTGGTGCTGCGCGGCCGCCTGATCGATGCGGCGGAATTGGAGCGGATGCGCGCCGAAATCCGCGCTCGGGTCGCGGCGCGCAACGCCAGCTTTACGCCTTCGCCAGCTTCCTGACCTTGAAGGCGACCCAGATCAGCAGCAGGCCGAACAGTACGGCCCAGGTCGCGATCAGCCACAGCAGGCCGATGGCCCCGGCGCCGGGCATGAAGACCAGGATCAGTCCGAAGATCACCGACAGGGCGCCGGCGACGCCCAGCGTCCATTCATTGGCGATCTCGTTGCGCAGACGGATGGCGCCGATGATCTCGAGCACGCCGCGCAGGATCGACCAGAAGCCGATCAGATAGACCAGGACCAGGGCCGTCAGGCCCGGCCAGGCGAAGACGATGACGGCGGTCAGGATGCTGACCACCCCGCCCAGGGCCAGCCACCAGCGCGGGACCATGCCGCCGCCGCGGATCGCGGCGATCAGAGCCAGAATCCCGTCGGCCAGGGCGTAGATCCCATAGACCATGATGAGGGTCAGCAGGCTGATCTGCGGCCAGACGAAGGTCAGCACGCCGAAGGCCACGGCGGCGACCCCGCGCAGCAACAACAGCCACCACGACCGATGCAGGGCGGATTTGACGAAGCCTTCCAGCGAAGGCGCGGCGTTGGACGAAGTCATGAGTGCGGCTCCCCAGCCCGTGGCCTTCAAACGGCCACGCTGGCGCAACGTTGGGCCGTGGAGGAGGGTTCCGCAACCCTTGCTAGCTCAGGCCGCCAGGCGCCAGTCGGAGCGGGCGTTGAACGGCGGCGCGTGGAACTCGTCCCACAGGGCGTCTTCGTCGGTGTAGCGGCCGGCCGAGGCGCTGATGACGTCCACCACCTGTTCCTCCTGACGGTCCCAGATGACGGCCAGATCGCTCTCGGTTTCGCACGGCACGATCATGTAGCGGTCGGAGAAGGTCTTGCGAGCGGGCTTCTGGACGGTGGGGGTGCGGACGAAGGCCATGGGGAAAACTCCTGATGCGGAGGCGGTCGCCTCTTGCTGACAGGATGAATATGAGACAGCATTACGCCAGTTTCGGACGTATCTCTGTGGAGAAGTTTCTTGCGGCACGACAAGGCGGCCCTGGTCATTGATCTGGCGCGCGGCATGGCGGCCAGCGCCGAGGGACTGACGCTGAACGAGATGGCGGTCCAGTTGAACGTCGGGCGCCGCACGGCCGAACGGATGCGCGACGCCGTGCTGATGTTGTTCCCTCAGGTCGAGGAGGTGTCGGACCCGCCGACCAAGCGCTGGCGCATCCGGGGCGGTCTGTCGGCCTTTGAACAGGCGCCGACGGCGACCGAGATGCTGGAGCTGACCAAGGCGGCGGCCGGGCACCGCGCGGCGGGCGAACCGGCGCGGGC
>NZ_DAMCNG010000098.1:0-9995 GCF_032107865.1 Brevundimonas sp. | reverse complement strand
CGCCATCGCCGAGCGCATCCAGCTGGAGCGCGACCTGGCCCTGGTCGAGCAGACCGGCGCGCGTTTCCTGATCGACCAGGTTTCGACCGAAGGCGCGCTGGAGACGCTGGCTCGCGCCCGTGCGCGGGGCCTGGAGGTCGCGGCGTCGGCCTCGATCAACCACCTGTGCTTCAACGAGATCGACATCGGCGACTACCGGACCTTCTACCGCCTGGACCCGCCCCTGCGCGCCGAGAGCGACCGGCAGGCCCTGGTCGAGGCGGTGCGCGACGGCCTGATCGACGTCATCACCTCGGCTCACTGTCCCGAACCGGCCGAGAACAAGCGCCGCCCCTTCGCCGAGGCCGAACCGGGCGCCGTGGGTCTGGAGACCCTGCTGCCTGCCGCCCTGACGCTGCACCACGAATACGGCGTCGACCTGCTGGACGTGCTGCGGCCGCTGACACAGGGCCCGGCGGCCCTGCTGGGGCTGGAGGCCGGCGAGCTGTCGCAGGGTTCGCCCGCCGATCTGGTGCTGTTCGACGCCGGGGCGCCGGTGGTGATCGACGCCTCGACCCTGCGCTCCAAGTCGAAGAATTCGCCCTTTGACGGCCGCCGACTGCAAGGGAAGGTCTTGCTCACCGTCGTCTCGGGCCGCATCGTCCACGACGCACGTTAAGGGGAGCGAATCATTTGCAGGATCTAGCGGGGCCGGCGCTCCTTACGCTCGGGCTTGTGGCTGTCGGCGGATACCTGCTGGGCTCCATTCCGTTCGGCGTGGTCCTGACCCGCGCGGCGGGCGCGGGCGACGTGCGCAACATCGGCTCGGGCAATATCGGCGCGACCAACGTCCTGCGCACCGGGCGCAAGGATCTGGCCATCGCCACCCTGATCCTGGACGCAGGCAAGGGCGCGGTCGCCCTGCTGATCGCGCGGCATCTGCTGGGAACTGACATGGCGGGCGCCATCGCCGGCGGCGCGGCCTTCCTGGGCCACCTGTTCCCCGTCTGGCTAGGTTTCAAGGGCGGCAAGGGGGTGGCGACCTTCTTCGGCCTGATCCTGGCCGCCTGCTGGCCGCTGGGTCTGCTGGCGGCCGCGACCTGGCTGATCATTGCCTTCGCCCTGCGCTACTCCTCGCTGTCGGCTCTGGTGGCGGCGGCGCTGACGCCGCTCTACGCCCTGCTGCCCCTGCCCGCGCTGGGCCTGCCGGCGCCGCAGCCCATCTTCATCATGGCGGTCTTCACCGCCGTCCTGATCTTCATCCGCCACCATGAGAATATCGGCCGCCTGCTCAAGGGCGCCGAGCCCAAGATCGGGGCGAAGAAGGCGTGACGCCCCTGTCGGAGGCCGAGCGTTTCGCCCGCCTCCGGCTCGCCCGGACCGACCGCGTCGGCCCTGTGGCCTTTTCCCAGTTGTTGCAGCGGTTCAGTTCGGCCGAGCGCGCGCTGGACGCCCTGCCCGACCTGATCCGCAGTCGGGGACGCAGCGGCTACTCCATCCCGGAGCCGCAGACGATCGAGGCCGAGCTGGAAGCCGGCGCCCGCATCGGGGCGCGGCTGATCCTGTGGGGCGACGCCGTCTATCCCGAAGCCCTGGCCGCCGTCGATCCGCCGCCGCCCCTGCTTTGGACGCTCGGTGAGCCGCCGCTGATGCACCAGCCCTGCATGGCCATCGTCGGCGCGCGCATCGCCTCGGCGGGCGGGCAACGGATCGCGCGCGGCCTGGCCCAGCAGTTGGGCGAAAGCGGCCACGTCGTCGTCTCGGGTCTGGCGCGCGGGGTGGATGCGGCGGCGCATCTGGGCGCGCTGGAAACCGGCACGGTCGCGGTCCTGGGCGGCGGGGTGGACGACATCTATCCCTCAGACAACGCAGACCTGTATCGCCAGATCGTCGAGCGCGGCTGCATCGTCTCAGAAAGCCCCATCGGCGCGCGGGCCCAGGCGCGCGACTTTCCGCGCCGCAACCGCATCATCTCCGGCCTGTCGCGCGGCGTCGTGGTGGTCGAGGCGGAGATTCGCTCCGGCTCCCTGATCACCGCCCGGCTGGCGGGCGAACAGGGGCGCGACGTCTTCGCCGTGCCGGGCTCGCCGCTGGACCCACGCTCAAAAGGGCCGAACGAACTGCTGCGACAAGGGGCCATCCTGTGCGAAGGAATCGAAGATATCGAGCGGGCCTACGCCGCCCTGCGGACGCTGCGCGAACCGCCCGCTGATTCGCCGTTCGAGGCCGGTTCGCCGGATCAGATCGACGATGCGGTGCTGGATCGCATCGAGGCCCTGCTGTCGCCGACGCCCATCGCCCGCGACGAACTGGCGCGCGCGGCCGGATTGTCAATTGCGGAAACGGCCGCCGCCCTGCTGGAGCTTCACCTCGCAGGGCGGGCGACCTTGCTGCCCGGCGGTCTGGCCTCGACCTAGGCGGGCGCGGTGCGGCGGGCCATATCCGCCGCGCTTTCCAGAAGTCCGGCCAACCGCTCATCCCCGTCCCAGCGGGCCATTCCGGCCAGTTCCGTGGCCATGGCGGCCACATATTCACGAACCGGATAGTCCGTCAGATCAGGGCTCGTCGGCTTGCGGCGTCGCTGCGCTGTCTTGTTCATCGTCAACCCTCCCGAGAACATCTGAGAGGAACACAACTCAAGGAGGTTTGTAAACTCACGTTACCCGGAAAGGTTGCTCATATAAAATGGGCCGATTGACTTCCGCGCTCGCCGCAACCACGTTCGCGCCCCGTTTTCCCCGATAGAGCGCCATGAATCTCGTCATCGTCGAGAGCCCCGCCAAGGCCAAGACCATCAATAAATACCTGGGCTCGGACTATAAGGTTCTGGCTTCCTACGGCCACGTCCGCGACCTGCCGTCCAAGGACGGCTCGGTGCTGCCCGACGATGACTTCGCCATGCACTGGGAGGTCGACGCCAAGGCGTCCAAGCGCCTGTCCGAGATCGCCGAGGCCGCCAAGGCCGCCGACCGCGTCATCCTGGCGACCGACCCCGACCGCGAGGGTGAGGCGATCAGCTGGCACGTTCTGGAGATCCTGAACAAGAAGAAGGCGCTGAAGGACACCGACGTCCAGCGCGTCACCTTCAACGCCATCACCAAGTCCGCCGTGCTGGAGGCCATGGCCAACCCGCGTCAGCTCGATATGGAGCTGGTGGACGCCTATTTGGCGCGCCGGGCGCTGGACTATCTGGTGGGCTTCAACCTGTCGCCGGTGCTGTGGCGCAAGCTGCCGGGCGCACGTTCGGCCGGGCGCGTTCAGTCGGTCGCCCTGCGCATCGTCGTCGATCGCGAGATGGAGATCGAGCGGTTCAAGGCCCAGGAATATTGGTCGATCGAGGCCGACCTGATCGCCGACAGCCCGCCCTTCACCGCCCGTCTGGTCAAGCATGACGGCAAGCGTGTGCAGCGCCTCGACATCGTGTCCGAGGCCATGGCCATGGCCGCGCGTGAGGCCGTCCACAGCGGCGACTTCACCATCAAATCGGTCGAGAAGAAGCCGACCAAGCGGTCCCCCGCCCCGCCCTTCACCACCTCGACCCTGCAACAGGAAGCCGCGCGCAAGCTTGGCTTCACCGCCCAACGCACCATGCAGGCGGCGCAGAAGCTGTATGAAGGCGTCGACGACACCGGCGGCCTGATCACCTACATGCGTACCGACGGCGTCTTCGTGACGCCGGAAGGCATTGCTCAGGCGCGCGAGGCCATCGGCCAGCGTTTCGGCCCGGCCTATGTCCCGGCCGAGCCCCGCTACTACAAGACCAAGGCCAAGAACGCCCAGGAAGCGCACGAAGCCATTCGTCCGACCAACATCCTGCGCAGCCCCGACACCCTGCGGCTCGATAGCGATCTGCAGCGTCTGTACGAGCTGATCTGGAAGCGGATGATCGCCTCGCAGATGGAATCGGCGCGTCTGGACCGCACCACGGTCGAGATCGAGACGCCCGACGGTCAGACCGGCCTGCGCGCCACCGGCCAGGTCGTCGCCTTCGACGGCTTCATCGCCGCCTATGAAGAAGGTCGCGACGAAAAACAGAAGGGCGCCGAGGAAGACGAGGACGAAGGCGGCCGCCTGCCCGCGCTGAAGGAAGGCGCCAAGGCCAAGGTCGAGGCGATCCGCACCGACCAGCACTTCACCGAACCGCCGCCGCGCTTCTCGGAAGCCACCCTGGTCAAGAAGCTGGAAGAGCTGGGCATCGGTCGTCCCTCGACCTACGCCTCCATCCTGACGACCCTGCGCGACCGCGAATACGTCCGCATCGACAAGAACCGCTTCTATCCCGAGGACAAGGGACGGTTGGTCACGGCCTTCCTGGAACAGTTCTTCGCCAAATGGGTCGAGTACGACTTCACCGCCGCGCTGGAGACCCAGCTGGACGAGGTGTCGGCGGGCGATCTGGACTGGAAGACCCTGCTGCGTCGTTTCTGGGATGATTTCCACGCTGCGACCCAGGCTGCGGGCGAACTGCGCACCACGGCTATCCTGGATCACCTGAACGAGGCCCTGGGCGCCCACATCTTCCCGGACAAGGGCGATGGCACGGACCCGCGTGAATGCCCCCTGTGCCATCAGGGACAGCTGAGCCTGAAGACCAGCCGCTTCGGCGCCTTCATCGGCTGTTCGCGCTATCCGGAGTGCAAATACACCCGGCCGGTTGCCTCGCCTGACGCGGCCGACGGCGGCGCGGAGAGCGGCGACCGCGAACTGGGCGTCGATCCGGCGACCGGCCAGCCGGTGCACCTGAAGATCGGCCGCTTCGGCCCCTATGTCGAAACCACGCCGCCGGACGCGGACAAGCCCAAGCGCTCGTCCCTGCCCAAGGGTTGGTCCCCGGCCTCGATCGACCTGGAGAAGGCGCTGCGCCTGCTCAGCCTGCCGCGCGACGTGGGTCCGCACCCCGAAGACGGCAAGATGATCACCGCCAGCCTGGGCCGCTACGGCCCGTTCGTGGCGCACGCCGGCACCTACGCCAACGTCGCGGACATCGAGGAAGTGTTCGACGTGGGCCTGAACCGCGCCGTGGCTCTGCTGGCTGAAAAGCGCGCGGGCCGTGCAGGTCGTGCGTCAGCCGCCGCACCGCTGAAGGAACTGGGCGCCCACCCGGAAACGGGCGAAGCCGTGCAGGTCATGGCCGGCCGCTACGGCCCCTACGTCAAGTCGGGCAAGATCAACGCCACCCTGCCCAAGGGCACAGCGCCCGAAGACATGACGATGGAGGCCGCCCTGCCTCTGCTGGCCGCCAAGGCCGGCGCCGCGCCGAAGAAGAAGGCGCCCGCCAAGAAGGCTGCTGCGAAAAAGCCTGCGGCGAAGAAGGAGCCTGCGGCCAAGAAATCGGCCGCAAAGAAGGCCCCCGCCAAGAAGGCGGCCAAGACTGCGGACACTGAGTAAGACAAAGCGCCCTCGTTCTCACGAACGGGGGCGTTTTTCTACCGCCCCGCGACCAACTCATTGCGGACGCGACGGCCCAAGGGATCGCGGCCCGGCCAGCTCTCCCCCACGGAAGCCTCGATATAAGGCGTGCAGAAGCGCGAGATGATCATGCGTGGACGGATTCCGTTCAGACAGACGCGATCCCCCTCACGCGCCCAGCGCGCGGTCAGGCGGCGGCCATCCGAAAACAGGGCGCGATAACCGCCGTCGCGGTCGAACCAGTGCTTGACCCAATCGCCGTCAGGATAGTGGGAAACGACCGTGTTGCCGAAGGCGGCCTGCATGGCGTCGGCGTTTCCGCCGCCGCCAGACGCTGAAGCGCTCGCAGGCGCGGCCAACATCAGCGTGATCAGCACGGCTGCGCGCATTCGGCGTCCCTCTCCCAGTCGTATTCCCAGTCCCGAGGGGGACCATACAGGCCGAAACGCCGTTGCCAAGCGGCCTGTTCCGAACGGAAATACTTGACTGAGGCGTAGGGCCTTCTTTATACGGCCGCAGGCTCGGAACAGGACTGGCGATGCGCGCCGCCCGCTCGCCCAAGAGGGGCGGTTCCGTCAGCTGAAGGCGTTTGCGAACGCTATCCTCCGTCCCTTCAGGACTGCATGACTGAATTTTCCAAGCTGGGCCTTTCGCCCACGACCCTGCAAGCGGTCGCCGATACCGGCTACACGACCGCCACCCCCATTCAGGAACAGGCCATTCCGGTGGCCCTCGCCGGGCGCGACGTCCTCGGCATCGCCCAGACGGGCACCGGCAAGACCGCCGCCTTCACCCTGCCCATGGTCGACCGCCTGGCTTCGGGCCGCGCCCGCGCCCGGATGCCGCGCGCCCTGGTGCTGGCCCCGACCCGCGAACTGGCCGACCAGGTCGCCGAAAGCTTCGCCAAATACGCCAAGGGCACCAAGCTGAACTGGGTGCTGCTGATCGGCGGCGTCTCCATGGGCGATCAGGTCGCCGCCCTGAACAAGGGCGTGGACGTGCTGATCGCCACGCCGGGCCGCCTGCTGGACCTGTTCGATCGCGGCAAGATGCTGCTGACCGGCGTCGAGCTGATGGTGGTCGACGAAGCCGACCGCATGCTGGACATGGGCTTCATCCCCGACATCGAGCGCATCTTCAAGCTGACGCCCCCGCGTCGCCAGACCCTGTTCTTCTCGGCTACCATGCCGCCGGAGATCACGCGCCTGACGCAGCAATTCCTCAAGGATCCGACCCGGATCGAGGTGTCGCGCCCGGCCACGACCGCCGACACCATCACCCAGCACATCACCCGCCTGCCGACCTCGGACCCCAAGGCCAAGCGCACCGCCCTGCGCGCCCTGGTCGAGCGCGGCGAGGTCCAGAACGGCATTGTCTTCTGCAACCGCAAGTCGGAAGTCGACATCGTCGCCAAGTCGCTGCAGGTCCACGGCTTCGACGCCGCGCCGATCCACGGCGACCTGGACCAGTCGCTGCGCATGAAGACCCTGTCCGATTTCCGCAGCGGCGCGCTGAAGCTGCTGGTCGCCTCGGATGTCGCCGCGCGCGGTCTGGACATCCCGGCCGTCAGCCACGTCTTCAACTATGACGTCCCGCATCACGCCGACGACTACGTCCACCGCATCGGCCGCACCGGCCGCGCCGGCCGCCTGGGCGAGGCCTTCATGATCGTGACGCCGTCCGACGACAAGTCGTTGGACAAGGTGCTGAAGCTGATCAAGAAGGAGCCGGTCGAACTGCCGCTGGACGGCATCGACTTCGCCTCCATCCAGGACCGTCCGCGCGACGACAGCCGCTCGGGCCGTGGCCGCGGTCGCAGCGACCGCCCCGAACGCGGCGAGCGTAGCCGCTCGCGCAAGGCGGTCGACGCCGCTCCGGCTGAAGTCGCCGAAGCCGTCGCCCCCGTTGCGGCTGAGGTCGTCACGCCCAAGGTGGAAGAAGCCCCGCGCCGTTCGCGCAGCCGCAAGAAGTCCGACGACCGTGCTCCGGCAGCGGCCCCCGTCGTCGCCGCGTCCAAACCGTCTGCGTCCAAGTCCGCCGGGGAAATCCGGGGCAGCGCTTTCGGCGACGATGTGCCGGCATTCCTGCGTCGACCGGTGATTTTTGCTGACTGACGCCGCGAGTCTTGATTTAACTCTGCGTTACGGAAGGCCGGGCTAACCTCCCGGCCTGAACTTCCCAGGGGCGCTTCAAGGCATGACCACGCAGGTCGAAACCACAGTCCGCAGTCCAGAAGCCTATGCTCTGGCGCACCGCGCTGTGGACGCTATGCAAGAGGCCGGCGTCTGGCCGACCCCGCTAAATTTCGAGCTCTGGCTGCACTATCTCAGCGCACCCGACAGCCCGTTGAGCCAGGAGATGGCGCGGTTGCTGGCCAGCGGCGCGCCCTTCACTGACACCACGGCCGAGATGCTGGCCGCCGAATTCCTGCCGCGCAGCCGTCTGTCCGAAGAGATTCGGGACGCGGGCGCCGTGCTAAACCGCGAACTGGCGGCGGTAGCGGCCGCGATCGATAAGGCGCGCGAGAGCCAGGCCGACTACGGCGACACCCTGGCCCAGGCCGCCGACAGCATGGCGTCGGCGCCCGATACCGACAGCCTGGGCGTCATCGTCTCCTCTCTCAGCGACGCTACGCGGCGCATCCGGCGGCACACTTCGGCGCTGGAGCGTCGTCTGGAATCTTCCAACCGCGAAGTCGTCAAACTGCGCGATCACTTGGAGCAGGTCCGTCGCGACGCCATGACCGACGCCCTGACCAATCTGGCCAACCGCAAGGCGTTCGACGAACAACTTCAGCGCATGTGCGACGAGGCCGAGACCGATGGGACGCCGATCGGACTGGCATTGATCGATATCGACCACTTCAAGCGTTTCAACGACACCTGGGGCCATCAGACCGGCGACCAGGTGCTGCGCTATGTCGCCAGCGTCCTGGCCCGCATCGCGCGCACGCCGCGCGTCGCCGCTCGCTATGGCGGTGAAGAGTTCGCCGTCATCTTCCCGCGTGAGACGGCGGGCGCCGTCGAGGCCGCTCTGAACGCCGCCCGCGAAGAGATCGCCTCGCGCAGCCTGCGTCGTCGTTCGACCAATGACGACCTGGGCGCGGTGACCATTTCCGTCGGCTTCGCCCTGCGCCATTCCGGCGAAGCGGCGTCACAGTTCCTGGGGCGCGCCGACGAAGCGCTCTACGCCTCCAAGCGCACGGGCCGCAACCGCGTCACCAACGCCGAGTTGGCGGCCTCAGCCGCCGCCTGAGCCTCGTATCAGTAGGACAAGCGCAGACCCAGCGACAGGGTGCGCGGCGGGGCGTAGCCGGCCACGCCGCCTGCGGTTTCCGAGACCTCGACTTCGGCGTCGAACAGATTGTCCGCCGCCAGCCACAGCAGAGTCCGAGGTCCGGCGCGCCATTCCGCTCGTGCGTCGATGGTGACGGCGGCGTTCAGCATACGGCTGTTCAGATCATCCTCGAACCGCTTGCTTTCATAGCGGGCCTGCACCGACAGGCCGAGCCGGTTCGTCGTCTGCCAGTCCAGCCCGCCGGTTACGCTCCAGATCGGCGCCTGGGCAGGCCGCAGTCCGGTCAGTTGGGGGGCCGCCGTTCCTCCATCCATCCGCGCATCGGTGATCGAAACGGCGCCGCTCAGGTTCAGCCCATCCCGCAGGGTTTGACGCGCTGTCAGTTCCACGCCCTTGGCCTCGATGGTCCCGGCGTTCTGACGCTGGCGCAGAACGCCGCCCGCCGGAACAAAGCCCGCCCGCGGAAACGTTCCCGGCCCCTCGGCGATCGTGACGTTGACGATGGCGTCCTCGATCCGGTTCCAGAACAGATTGACGCCGAAGACCGAGATCGGCCCTTCGAACGCCAGCCCTGCCTCGATCCCTTGCAAGGTTTCAGGAAAAAGGGCCGCGTTGGCCTCAGTCAGATCGTTGCCGACACGGAATGGGCGGTGCAGTTCGTTCAGGCTCGCAGGACGGAAACCGGAATAGGCCGCAGTCCGCGCCGCCCAGCCGCCGCCGATGAACCGCCTCGCCGCCAAGCGGGCGCTGACCACCTCGCCTGACCGATCAGGGTCGCTCTCATCCAGTGTCGGCAAACCCGTGGCCCGGTCCCACTCCCGCCGCCTGCCATTCTCATTGCGCCAGCCGTCCAAGCGCAGCCCGCCCGCAACCAGCCACAGGTCATCGCTCCATGAACCTTCGCCATAGAGGCCCGCCACGGACGTCTCGCCGCCGGCCATCCGGTCACGGGTGAAGGCGCCCTGCATGAAGCGGAAACGCTCGCGCGTCTCGCCCTCGTTGAAGCGGGCGTCGGCGCCCAACTCCCATTCCAACCGCCCCCCTGCCATATCGCGCGTCGCGCGACGCAGGGCGGCGTTGACGCCCCAGCCGGTCGCAGGCGTCTCATACTGGTCATTGGCGGGCGTGGTCGTCTTGCGGTCAGCCGCTACGGCGACCGAGGTGTTGGCGAAATCGCTCTCGCGCCGCCACGCCTGCAACCGCCAGCCATAGCGCCCCTCCTCCGCCCGGCGCGCCGCCGTGGCGGACAACAGGTGGCCGCTGGCGCTGGATCGCGCTGGCGTCACGCTGGGTGATTTAACGCTGATTGA
>NZ_DAMCNG010000097.1:0-10013 GCF_032107865.1 Brevundimonas sp. | reverse complement strand
CCGCCCGGCCCAGGTTCATGCCGGGTTGCGACCGGCCCGAGCCCTTGCCGACGCGGTTGACGGCGTCGACGCCGATGACGAGGACGGGTTTTCTCCAACGCTCGCGCAGGCGTCCGGCGACGATGCCGACGACGCCGGGGTGCCAGTCCTCGCCGCTGACGACCACGGCGGCGCTGTCGTCGGCATGGGCGCCGGTCGCCTCGACGCGGCGGACAGCCTGTTCAGTGACCTCGGCCTCGACCTCGCGTCGGGCGATGTTCAGGGCGTCCAGCTCCTGCGCCAGCATCCGCGCTTCATCGGGATCATCCGTGGACAGCAGGCGCGCGCCCAGGTCCGACTTGCCGATCCGTCCGCCCGCATTGATGCGCGGTCCCAGGATGAAGCCCGCGTGATTGGTCTTGGCCGGTCCCGGCTCGGCGCCCGCCGCCGCCAGCAGGGCGCGCAGGCCCGGATTACGCCAGTGCGACATCACCCCCAGCCCCAGGCTGGTCAAGGCGCGGTTGAAGCCGGTCAGGCCCGTCACGTCGCAGATGGCGCCCATGGCGGCCAGATCCAGCCACTGGCGGATATCGGGTTCTGTCTTGCCCTCGAACAGACCCCGCCCGCGCGCCTCGCGGTTCAGGGCGGCCAGCAGGACGAAGACCACGCCCGCCGCCGCCAGATTGCCCTGTCCCGAGCCGCAGCCCGGCCGGTTCGGATTGACCACGGCGAGACAGGCCGGCGGCTCTTCGCGCATCATGTGATGGTCGATGACCACGACCTTCAGACCGATGCCCGCCGCATGGGCCACGGCTTCATTGGCCGCGGCGCCGCAGTCGACGGTGATGACCAGATCGGCGCCCCGCGCCTTCAGCGTGTCGAAGGCCCGCGCGCTGGGGCCGTAACCCTCGGTCAGGCGATCAGGCACATAGATGGGCAGGTCGGCGCCCAGGGTGCGGAACCAGCGCACCAGCAGGGCCGCGCTGGACGCCCCGTCCACGTCGTAGTCGGCGAAGACGTGGATGCTGGCCTCGGCCTGCAACGCATCGACGATGGCGGCGGCGGCGGCGTCCATATCCATGAAGCTGGACGGATTGGGAAACAGCGCCTTCAGCGTCGGCTTCAGGAAGTCGGCGCCCTGCTCGCCCGCCACGCCGCGCGACGCCAGCGCCCGCGCCAGCGGCTCGTCCAGACCCAGCGCCTGCATATGGGCGCGAGTCGTCGCCGTCTCGGCCGGACGCTGTCGCCAGGCCCGCCCGGACAGGGAGCGACTGACGCCGAGGAAGGCAGGCGAAGCGGCGCCGTCAGCCATCAGGACGTTCCGCCAAGGCGGCCATGGGGTTCGGACGGGACATGGGCCATGACGGCTCCTCGCACTCAGGACGGCGAAACGCGGCCGGAGCGGCAGGATCGCCGGATTCGCCCAGGCGGGCGACGAAACCCTAAACGGCGACCTTAGGCCGCCGCGACGACTATTGCGGACGCGGGCGGTCGATCGGCGGCGGCGCCTTGGCGCGCTGACGCAATGCCTCAGCGTAGGCCTCGACCTCTTCCGCCGTGCGCAGGGTCTGCGGCGACATCTGGCTGGCGTCCACGCGACGGTTGACCTGTGCGACGAAGGCGGCCGGATCGGTGTTCAACGTCCAGTCGATGCGGGCCGTCTCGGCGGTCAGGGCCGCGTTGCGGCTTTCCAGACGACCGACATTGGCGGCGATCTCGGCCGGAGCGGGCAAGGGCGAACTGCTGCGTGGGAAATCGGCCCAGCGCGGATACTGGCGATTCTCATCGACCAACTGCTGCACCCTGGGCGCCAGGGGCGATGTCGGGTCGGTCTTCGGCTCGAAGGCGCTGACGCAGCCGCCCAAAACCAAGGCCGAGCCCAGGGCCATGCCCCAAGCCGCCGTCCATCCCGTCTTTTTCAGCACAATCGCGTTCATTTCGGTCACTGACATATGCCATCATCGCGTCGGGAGGAAGGCGCGCAAATTTGCGCGCCCCCATCGGAGGTTCGCCATGGCCAAGCGCCCGACCAAGGCTTCGTCCCCAGATGCGCCGGAAAAGACGGCCGCACCGCGCAAGGCCGGACGCCCGACCTCGGCCAAGCCGCGCGTGAAAAAGGCCGCTGCCCCGGTTGAAACGTCCGAACCGTCGCCCGCCGCGGCCCCAGCGCCCGAGGCCGAAGCGGCCTCTCCCACGCCCGACTTTATGGCCTTCAGCGCCGAACAGCGTCAGCAGCTCGAGACCCTGTCGCTGAACCTGGCCAAGGCGGCGATGATGGCCCAGACGGCGGTGGCCGAGGCGGCCCTGTCGCAGGCCGACCGCCCCGCCGCCCTGTCGCCCGACCCGTTCAACGTGGCCCCGGCCATGTCCTCGGTCATGACCAGCCTGGCCGCCCGCCCCGAAAAACTGTTCCAGGCGCAGGCCGACCTGTTCGGCCGCTACATGGAGTTGTGGTCGACCACCACCCGCCGCGCCATGGGCGAGACAGTCGACAGCCCCGCCCCGTCCGACAAGCGGTTCCGCGACCCCGCCTGGTCCGAAAACCCCATGTTCGACATGATGCGCCAGTCCTATCTGGCCACCTCGGACTGGATGAACAGCCTGGTCTCCAGCGTCGAAGACGTGGACCCGCGCGTGAAGCGCCGCGCCGAGTTCTTCACCCGCCTGCTGACCGACGCCTTCTCGCCCGCCAACTTCCTGGCGTCGAACCCTGTGGCGCTGAAAGCCCTGGCCGAGACCAACGGCGAATCCCTGGTGCGCGGAATGCAGAACTTCGCGGCCGATCTGGAGCGCGGCGCCGGATCGCTGAAGATCAGCCAAGCCGACTACGGCCGTTTCGTCCTGGGCGAGAACGTCGCCACGGCGCCGGGTCAGGTCGTCTGGCGCGACGAGCTGTTCGAGCTGATCCAGTACGACGCCGCGACGGACCAGCAGCACGCGATCCCGCTGCTGATCTTCCCGCCGTGGATCAACAAATTCTACATCATGGACCTGCAACCGGCGAACTCCCTGATCCGCTGGCTGAGCGCGCAGGGCTTCACCGTCTTCGTCTGCTCATGGGTCAACCCGGACCGCGACAAGGCGGAATTCGGCCTCGACGACTATATGAAGAAGGGCGTCTATCGCGCCGTCGAGAAGACGCTGGAGCAGAGCGGCCAGACGCATGTGAACACCGTCGGCTACTGCATCGGCGGCACCATGCTGGGGGCCAGCCTGGCGCACATGGCGGCCAAGGGCGACGACCGCGTCGCCTCCGCCACCTTCTTCGCCGCCCAGCACGACTTCGCGGAGGCGGGCGACCTGCTGCTGTTCACCGACGAACACTGGCTCGCCGAGGTCGAGCGGCTGATGGACGAGGCAGGCGGCGTCCTGCCCGGCACGGCGATGGCCGACACCTTCAACGCTCTGCGCGCCAACGACCTGATCTGGTCCTTCTTCGTGTCCAACTATCTGATGGGCAAGGCGCCGCCCGCCTTCGATCTGCTGTCGTGGAACGCCGACCAGACGCGGATGCCCAAGCGGCTGCACCTGCAATACCTGCGCCTGATGTACGGCCAGAACGCCCTATCGAAGGGCGAGCTGGAGATCGACGGCGAGCGCATCGACCTGTCGAAGGTCCGCATTCCCCTCTATTTCCAAGCCAGCCGCGAGGACCACATCGCGCCGATGAACTCGGTCTATCGCTCGGCGCGGCTGTTCGGCGGGCCGGTGACCTATACCCTGGCCGGATCGGGCCACATCGCCGGGGTCATCAACCCGCCCTCGGCCAACAAGTATCAGCACTGGGTCAACGCCGCCCTTCCCGAAACGCTTCAGGAATGGCAAGCGGACGCGGAACAGCATCCGGGCAGTTGGTGGTCGCACTGGGCCGACTGGCTGGGCGCGAAGTCGGGTGCAAAGATCGCCGCGCGCAATCCTGAAACCGGGCCGCTGAAGCCCATCGAACCGGCGCCCGGCGCCTATGTGAAAGTGAAGTCTTGAAGCGTATCGAGCCCAACCTGCTGCTGGCCGTCGCCACGGCCATTCCGCTGATCCTGCTGATCGCCACGGCGACCCTGTTCGGCGAGCCGGGTCAGTTGCTGAAGTATGTGGTGGTCGCGGTGATCGTGCCGGTCGCCTTTGTACCCATGAACGCCATCATGCGCGCGAAGATGGGCTGGGTCCGCCCGCCGATGATCCACCCCCAGGCCGCCTCGACCGCCGTCTGGGCCAGCCTGTTTCCGGCGCTGATCATTCTGGCGGCAGGTATTCCGCTGGTCTTCCCCGGTCACGACTACGGCCTGCTGATCATCATCGCCGCTGTCTTCTTCGCCGGAACGGTGGAGTCGGCGATCAAGGCGGCGCGGGCGCGCTGATCGCGCGCCCGGATCGGCCTCACTTGAGGCCGGTCGCCTCGTCCAGGCCCAGCATGATGTTGAGGTTCTGGACCGCCGCGCCCGAGGCGCCTTTGCCCAGATTGTCCAGCAGGGCGACCAGACGCGCCTGCTCCCCGCCGCGATCCCCGAAGACGTGCAGACGCATCCGGTTGGTGCCGTTCAGACCCTCGGGCTCGATGCCGGTCATGGCCTCGGTCTCGTCGATCTCGGCGACCTCGACGAAGCGCTGGCCCTCATAGGCCTCGACCAGGGCGCCGTGCAGCCGCTCGACCGAGGGCGTTTCCGGCAGGGCCGACAGGTGCAGCGGGATCTCCACCAGCATCCCCTGGCGATAGTTCCCCACGGCCGGCGAGAACAGCACCGGGCGCGACAGCCCCGCGTGCTTCGTCATTTCCGGCACATGCTTGTGCTTCAGCGTCAGGCCATAGGCGCGGAAGGCGGTCGAAGCGCCCGCCCCTTCAAACTCGGCGATCATGGCCTTGCCGCCGCCGGAATAGCCAGACACCGCATTGATCGTGACGGGCCAGTCGGCCGGGACCAGTCCCGCCTTCACCAGCGGCCGCATCAGGCCGATGAAGCCCGTCGGATAGCAGCCGGGGTTCGACACCCGCGTCGAGGCGGCGATGGCCGCGCGCTGGGCCGCATCCATCTCGGCGAAACCATAGGTCCAGCCGTCCGCCACGCGATAGGCGGTCGAGGCGTCGATGACCCGTACCGCCGGATTCTCGATCATCGATACGGCTTCAATGGCCGCGTCGTCAGGCAAGCACAGGATGACCGCATCGGCGCTGTTCAGCGCCTCGCGCCGCGCCTCGACATCGCGTCGGCGGTCGCCCAGCAGCATCAGCTTCAGATCGCCGCGCGCCTCCAGACGCTCGCGGATCTCCAGACCGGTCGTTCCAGCCTCGCCGTCGATGAAGATGGTGTGGGTCATCTCATGCTCCTGAAATGTCCTTCTACCGCAGTGGAAGAAGGGCAAAGAAAAAGGCGCCTCGGGTTTCCCCGAAGCGCCCTTTGTATTCCCAGTCGCGGTTGCGACTTAGCGCTTCGAGAACTGGAAGCTGCGGCGTGCCTTGGCGCGGCCGTACTTCTTACGCTCGACGACGCGGCTGTCGCGGGTCAGGAAGCCGTGCGGCTTCAGAACCTTGCGCAGTTCCGGCTCGTAGTGGGTCAGGGCGTGCGACAGGCCGTGGCGGATGGCGCCGGCCTGGCCCGACAGGCCCGAACCTTCGACGGTGCAGATCACGTCGTACTGGGTGGCGCGGTCCGAGACGTTCAGCGGCTGGGCGACCATCATCTGCAGCACGGGGCGGGCGAAGTAAGCCGCCACGTCCTTGCCGTTGACGGTGATCTTGCCGGTGCCGCGCTTCACCCACACGCGGGCGATGGCGTTCTTGCGCTTGCCGGTCGAGTACGAACGGCCCAGGGCGTCGATCTTCGGCTCGCGGACGATTTCCTCGGCGGCGGCGGTGCCCAGGCCCTTCAGGGCGTCAAAGCCGGCGGCGGTGTCTTGAGTCACGTCGGTCATGCTCAGGCGCTCCGGGTGTTCTTGGACGACATCGACTTGAAGTCGATGGTCGTGGGCTGTTGGGCTTCGTGTTCGTGAGCCGCGCCGGCGAACAGGCGCAGGTGAGTCATCTGCTTGCGAGCCAGCGGCGACTCCTTGGGCAGCATGCGCTCAACGGCCTTCTCGAGCACGCGCTCGGGGAAACGACCGCCCAGAACCTTCTCCGGGGTGGTTTCCTTGATGCCGCCCGGGTGGCCGGTGTGGCGATAGTAGACCTTGTCGGTGGTCTTCTTGCCGGTGAACACCACCTTGTCGACGTTGGTGACGACGACATAGTCGCCGCAGTCAACGTGCGGGGTGTAGGTCGGCAGGTGCTTGCCGCGCAGGCGGTTGGCGATGAAGGTCGCGAGGCGACCCACGACGACGCCTTCGGCGTCGATGTGGATCCACTTCTTATCGACCTCGGCCGGCTTCAGCGAAGCCGTGGTGCTCTTCAGCATGATGAGGGTCCTGGAAGACGAAAAACGCGGCCCGAACCAGATGGATCGGGCGGAGGCCGGGGTGATAGAGGGTCGCGCGCCGAAGGTCAATGTCGGTTACGGCGGCGACTTTGATATAAATATCTGATTTTATTTGATATTTTATATGCGGTATTAAAATACCCACTCCTTGTTCCTTCTCCCCTTGTGGGAGAAGGTGGCCCATAAGGGCCGGATGAGGGGTGTCGACGCGACATGCAGCGCTTCCCCTCCGCCAGACTCTTCGGCAGACGAGACGCTCACACCCCTCATCCGCCTGCCTCCGGCAGCCACCTTCTCCCACAAGGGGAGAAGGAAAGCGCCCTACCCCTTCAGCAGCCGATCCCGCGCGGCGTTGACGCGAGCGGCAAGGCCCTCGGTGCCGCCCTGATCGGGATGGGCGCGCGCCATCAGGCGGCGCCAGGCCGCGTGGATCGTCTGGGCGTCCGCATCGGCCGCAACGCCGAGGATTGACCGCGCCTCGGCCTTGCTCATGGGCTCGGCGGGTTGAACCGCCCTGCCCGCCATAGGCCGGATGCGCGATTGCACCGCCAGCCAGACGGCCGCAGACGCCATGCCGCTAGCAATCAGCCACGCGCCGCGCGCGGCGGCGAACACCGCTCCGGCCAGCAGGGCGGCGCTCAATATAGTGGCCGAAATACGCCAGTGGCCGCGCCGGGCGCGCTCGGTCTGGCGGCCCAGACGCACCATGGCCCACAGGGCCACAGCGGCCAGACCCAGCCAGATCAATCCCATAAAGTTCTATTGGCCCATGAAGCGATCAGGCCGCCGCGTCCATGGCGGCGATGGCGTCGTCCAGGCCCAGGGCCTGCATCAGGTTGCGCATCTCCTGACGCGCGGCGACGTGGGCCAGCGACACCGACACCGGGCGGATGTCGTTCGACAGGTCCGCCACCGTCAGGCCGAAGGGGAAGAGTTCGCGATAGATGACCCGGTCGCGCAGGCCCGGCCCGACACGGAAGCCGACCCGCTTGGCCAGCTTGGCCATGCGCGAGGCCAGACGGCGGCGGTTGCGAGCCTCGGCGACAGCCAGACGGTTGGTGACGACGATCCAGTCGATCGTCACCTGACGGCCCTCGGTGATGGCGCGGTGCTTGCGCGCCTCCCAGACGCTTTCGGAATAGATGGACGGCTTGACCAGATCCAGCGTCACCGGGTCCACCTCACCCAACAGGTCGAAGTCGACGAAGCTGTCGTTCATCGGGGTGACGATCTGATCGGCGCGGCCGTGCGCGGCGCGCGAAAGGGCCGTGTCACCGCCCGGCGTGTCGATCAGGATGACGTCGGCCACGGCCCTGGCCTCGGCGAAGGCGGCCTCGAAGCGCGCCAGTTGCTCGGCCTCATCGGCCTTATGCAGCAGCTTGCCGTCACCCATGTCGGGCACGATGGGCAGCGGCAGTTCATGGCCGTTAGCCTTGGTCCAGGCGACGCGGTTGGCGAAGAAGCGCTCCATCGACCGCTGGCGCAGGTCCAGATCGATGATCGCGACCTTGCGTCCGGCGTGCAGAAGGCCGGTGACGATGTGAATGGCGAGGGTGGACTTGCCCGCCCCGCCCTTTTCATTGCCGATGACGATGACCTGAGGCTGCGCCATGTGAAATCCCACTGTGATCAGCAGGCGCGACTCATCTTCGTCCGCCGCCCGCCCATGGGCCGCAAGATCAGCCTCCGAGCGGCAATCGTCAACGAAACCTTAAGCTGAGCCTGTGGACGATCAGACCGAGGCCGCGCCGGGTCGGGCGCACCACGGGTCCGAAGCCGCCAGGTCGCGGCACAGGGCCTGAGCCTGCCCGGCGGAAGCGGCGACTTTCAACCGCACCAGGCGACGCCCGCCGACCTCGACCGCCTCATAGAAGGGCTGGAGTCCCGACAACACCGCCCCGCCCGGCCCGCGGTTCAGTCGCGCCCAAGCCGCACGAGCGCTGTCCTCGCTGGAATAGGCGCCCAGTTGCACATGGCGAGCGGCGACTACGGCAGGCTTGGGCGCCGTCACGGTCGGCGGCGGAGCCTCGGGATCAGGATAGGCCGTCGGCGCAGGTGCAGGCGCAGAGGCCAGGCGGACCCTGGCGGTCAGGCCCTCGCGCGCATCCCACAGCTCATGCGGCGTCATCAGCTCGACCTTCAGCGGCGCGGCCCGCTCACGCGGTTGATCCGGCGCAGCGACCCGCGCCCCGCCTGCATCCTCGGCGGACAAGGGAATGGCGGCGATCCGTTCGGCGGCGCTCTCGAACCGACTGGGGTCGCTTTCCACCACGCCGCAGCCGATCAGCAGCCCGGAAAGGACGCAGATCGGCGCAAGACGCAGGAGGACGGAAGCGTTCATGCCGCCACATTGAACGACGGATTTTGAGACAGGGTTGAGGAACAGGCTTAACGTCGATTCACCCTGTTCCTCAGTTCGTGGCGTCAGCCGATGGCGCCGACGCCGCCCTCGACATCGCCCGGCGCCACATCGGCGTCGGTCAGGGCCAGGGTCCAGCCATGGTGGGTGTTCAGGCCCCAGCGCCGCGCGCCCGAGCCGTCGCCCGCATCGCCGCCCGCCGTAACCACGACGCGGCGGCCCTTCGGCAGGGCCGGCGGATCGATCTTGCCCACGGCCAGAGACGTCGGCGTCTCGCCGCCGTAGCCGTCAAAGACGCTGAGCATCGACCATTCGCGGCGCAGGCCGATCCACCAGGGATCGTCGCCGCTGATCGACAGGACGGCCACGCCCTTGCCCTCGGCCGCATGAGCCAGGGCGGCCTGCGGGTCGAGCACCAGCTTGATGTCGGCGGCCGCGCCGAAGCGCAGACGGGCGCCGTCCACGGCCTTGGCGGGGTCGATGGGGGCCCAGACCTGGACCTGCAGACGGCCCTGACGCGCCAGGCCCCAGCCGACGATCTCGCGCCACAGATGCTCGACCGCCTCGCGGTTCTCAGGGTCGCACTGCTTCAGAAGGCGCGCCTGGACGGCCTGTTCGCGGTCGGGGCGCAGCTTGGTGTGGGGGCCGGTCGGGGCGTCCTTGGCCTTGCCCACCTGGGCGGCGACGGACAGGCGGCGTTCGAACAGTTCGAGGATCTGATCGTCCAGGCTGTCGATTTCGGCGCGCAAGGCGGCCAGCGCCTTCTGTTCGGCGCTCAGTTCAACAGTTTCAGCGGGCCAGACTTGCTGGATGGCGGATTGCGACATGGGAGATGGCTTTCGGCATGAGATTTTCGATAAGGAAGCCGCGGCCGCCGATAGAGATCAGGCAGGGACGCGCAGAATGGCCGCTTGGGAAGAAGCGGTCGCCAGTGAGACGGTCAGGGTTGGTTAGAAGCCCGACGCCTCAGCCGGCGTATCGAAAGCCGTAATAGCCGTAGCCAAAATAAAAGCCGGCCACCGCGCGCGTGGTGGTTTCAACGGTCATTTGTGCGCGCAGCGAGGACATGAATCCGGTCCGGTTCTTGGATCAAGGTCGATCCGACCGGACCTTAAAGCCGCAAACTTTATGCGCGGTCAAGCATCAGGAGCCGTGAAGAGGACAAAACGGGTCCGGTTGTCGCTGAAATCCTGCAAATCGTTGCGCAGAACCACCAACCCATAGACCTCGGCCGCGCGGGCGGGCGCCACGGCGGCGCGGGTCACGTCGTC
>NZ_DAMCNG010000096.1:0-10059 GCF_032107865.1 Brevundimonas sp. | reverse complement strand
CCGGCCGCCCAGGGCGTGGGTCAGTCGCTCGACGGCGCGGGTGCGGCGCGGCTCCGGCCCCACGGCGTCCGGCGTTGGCGCTAGCGGGGCCAGAACCCCGTCCAGATCAAGGAAAAGCGCCGCTCCGTTCAGACGGATCGGCGGCGCAGGCAGTGCGGGGCGCGCAAACCCCTGTGCAAAAGACATGCGTTTCAAGGTTCTTTCTGTGCATGGGACATATGGCAACGCATGACGACCATAATGGTTGTCGCTATTCATCGTTCATTCACCCGCTGCGACGCCATTGTGCCGAACTCTCGAATGAGGCATTTGCCACTGCGCTACGAAGAGCCGCAGAAGCGGCCCCGGCGCCTGGAGCCGTCATGACTGCTTTTTCCGTTCCTTCCTCTCCTGAACAACTCGCCGCCATGTCCGACCGGGCGCGCGAAGTCGTGCGCCTGAACATAGAAGCTCTGGAAGCGCTGGAACGTTCGCTGGATTCCTCGATCGCGCGCGCGGCCGACATCATCCTGTCGCGCCCCGGCTATGTCGTGGTGACGGGCATGGGCAAGTCGGGCCACATCGGCGGCAAGATCGCCGCCACCCTGGCCTCGACCGGAACCAACTCCTTCTTCGTCCACCCGGCCGAGATGAGTCACGGCGACCTGGGGATGCTGCGCCCCGACACCACCCTGCTGGCGCTGTCCAACTCGGGCGAAAGCCGCGAACTGCGCGACCCGCTGATCTTCTGCGCCCGCAACGACATTCCGGTGATCGGCGTCACCCAGCGGCCCCAGAGCTTCCTGGGCCGTCACTCCGCCGTCTGCCTGACCATGCCCAAGGTGGCCGAAGCCTGCCCCAACGGCCTGGCGCCGACGACCTCGACGCTGATGTCCCTGGCCATGGGCGACGCCCTGGCCATGGTGCTGATGGACCGACGCGGCTTCACGCGGGAAGATTTCGGCCTGCACCACCCCGGCGGCGCCCTGGGCATGAGCCTGCAGACCGTGCGCGAATGGATGGGCGACAACGCCGCCGCCCCGGCCAGCGTGCCGCTGGACGCCGACTTCGGCGCCGTCGTCTCGGCGATCACGGAAGGCCGCAAGGGCGCGGTCGCCGTCCTGGCCGCCGACGGCGCTCTGGCCGGCATCATCACCGACGGCGACCTGCGCCGCGCCTTCGCCAACGACATCTCGACCCTGCGCGCCGAGAACATCATGAGCCGCAGCCCCATCACCGTCGAACCGGAAGCCCGCATGAGCGACGTGGTCGATTTGCTGAGCGCCAACAAGATCAGCAATCTGTTCGTCGTCGATGACCGTCGCCCCGTCGCCATCATTCATATCGCCGAGCTGATGCAGGCGGGCTACGTCTCCTGATGGTCGAGGACGTCCTCTTCGACGCCAGCCGGTTGCTCAGCCGGGCTGAGCGCAGCGCGCCGACCGGCGTGGACCGGGTCTGTCTCGCCTATGCCGAATGGCTGATCGAGCACCCGACCTATCGGATGACGCCCGTACGGGCGCGCAAGGACCAACTGGCGCGGGTGGACAACGACTGGTTCCGCGAGCGGCTTGCTGAACTGCGGACGCGCTGGACGGGGCCCGGTGCAGTGACCGAACTCGGCCCCGAAGCCCGCAAGCTGTTCGATGCCCTGCGCTCGCCGGACGACGGCGCCTCGATCATAGGCCACGCGCCCGAGGAAAAGGCGCCGCCCAAGACCAAGCCGAAGCGGATCTGGAAGCAGTACTTCAGGTCGCGTCGCATCGCCGCCCCCCCGTCGGCGCGCGCCTATATCAATGTCGGGCATACGAGCCTGAACACGCCAGACATCCTTACCTCCCTGGCTGGCGGAGGCATTGAGCGGATCATCATGGTCCATGATCTGATCCCCGTGACCCACCCGGAGTTCTGCCGCCCCGGCGACGGGCTGAAACATGAGCGACGGATGACCAACGTGCTGCGCCACGCCTCGCGGATCATCGTCAATTCCCAGTACACGGCCGACGAGCTGAAAAGCTTCGCCGACCAGTCGAACATCGCCGCCCCGCCGATTGACGTCGCGCACCTGGGGCTGGAGCGCACCTTCGACAGCCGCACGACGATTGCACCGGCACGCCCCTACTTCCTGCACGTCGGCACGATCGAGGCGCGAAAGAACCTGGCCTTCCTGCTGACCGTCTGGCGGCGACTGCAAGAGACCATGGGCGCCGACACGCCCCGTCTGGTCCTGGTCGGCCGGTACGGCTGGGAAAACGAGGCCGTGCTGGATCACCTGCAACGCTCGCCCAATCTGCGCGGCCTCGTGCATCAAGCCGAAAACCTGCCCGACTGCGCCCTTTCGGCTCTGATGCGGGGCGCGCGGGCCATGGTCGCGCCGTCATCGGTCGAAGGCTTCGACCTGCCCGCCGTCGAGGCCAGCGCCATGGGCGTGCCTCTCATCGCCTCCGACATCGCCGCTCATCGCGAACTCGTGCCGCACGCCCGTCTCATCGATCCGCTGGACGGCCTGGGATGGCTGGCCGCGCTTGAGGACTGGGCCCGAAATCCGCCCGTCGCGCCTCCCTATTCCGCGCCCAACTGGGACCAGCATTTCGATGTCGTCCAGCAACGGGTGCTGTCTCCCTCTGGCGGCGCAGCCGCCTCAAGGGTAAGCATCTGATGGAATTGAACCGAGGCCCCATGATCAGAACCGCCGCCAGCCTGCTCATCGTCGCTCTTCTGGCCGGGTGCTCGACCCTGCCCCGCGACGGGCCGTCCGGTCGTAACGTGGTGCAAGGCTCGTCCACCCCGGAACGTGCGGGCGACTACGCTCTCGTCGACCTGGACTTCGCGCTAAGCGAACGCCTGAAGGCCGCGCCGCCGCCGTCCTTCTCGACCTTGGCGCTCGCCTCCAGTGAAGCGCCTACGGACGTCATCGGCGTTGGCGACACCCTCGCCGTCAGCATCTTCGAGCCAGGCGGCAGCCTGTTCGGCGGCGGCTCATCACGCGACGGCGCCAGCAGCGGCAACCAGACCCTTCCCCCGCTGATGGTCAACCGCAACGGCGCCGTTCCCATCCCCTTCGCCGGCGAGGTGTCCGTGCAAGGTCTGACCCCGTCGCAGGCCTCGACGGCCGTGCGCCGCGCCCTGATCGGCAAGGTCGCCAATCCGCAGGTGATCGTCACCATCGCCGGCAACGCCTCCAACGCCGTCACCGTGCTGGGCGACGTTCGCAACCCCGGCCGCCAGCCCCTGGCGGCCAACAGCGACCGAATCCTGGACGTCATCGCCGCCGCCGGCGGCCCGTCGCGTTCGCTTCACGACATCGACGTGCGCATCCAGCGTGACGGCAAGGTCTATACGGCCCCCATGTCGATCGTCACGACCGAGTTCAACGAGAACGTACGCCTGCAGCGCGGCGATCAGGTCAACCTGGTCTACAAGCCCCGCCGTTTCAGCTCTTTCGGCGCCTTCAACGCCGTGGCGCGCAGCGAGCTGCCGCCTGGCCCGCTGACCCTGGCCGAAGCCCTCAGCGGCGTCGGCGGCCTGGATTCCAACATCGCCAACGCCCGCTCGGTGCTGATCTTCCGCTTCGAACGCCCGGAAGTGGCCCAGGCGCTGGGCATCCAGCAGCCCGTCACCTCGCGCGGTGTGCCCGTGGTCTATCGCCTGAACCTGAACGAGGGCGAAGGCTTCTTCATCGCCAGCAACTTCCAGATGCAGTCAGACGACCTCATCTACACGCCCCGTGCGGGCGCGGCCGAGATGCGTAAATTCTTCGAAGTGGTCCAGAGCATCACCCGCGTCGTCTATGACGTCTCGGTCACCGGCAATCTGAGCCTGAACTAGGCCTGCCATGCTGGAGCGTTTCAGCCGCGCCCTGTTCGGTTCGCCAGACAAGGGCGCGGCCGACGAGCATGCGCTGGTCGCACCGGCGATGGGTCATGAAGACCTGATGGCGCAGATTGCGACCGTCGAGGCCGTCGCCGCCAAGGTCTACGCCCGTCATGGCCTCCCTGATCAGGCCGGTCAGTACCGCCGCCAGGGCGAAACGGAAGCGTGGGAACCGCTCGCTGGTGAGATGACCCCGGCAGAGAAATGGGCCCTTATCCAGTCCACGCCTGCGGATTCAGGTTGGCGCTTCGCCTCGCTGGCGGGCGTCGGAGCCCGCTCGCCGATCGCCGAAGTGCGGCAGGCCTCCGCCATCTTGGCCGCCTGTCAAGGCCTGCGCCAGCGCCTGACGGAACAGGCGCCCATATCGGCCCAAGACCTGGCTGACGCCATACGCCTGGGCGCCGCGTGGCGACGGCTGACGACACCGGAAGCCATGGCCGACGATGATGTCGAGCCGCTGCGCTTTCTGCCTGGCGAGAGCGAAGCCTAGCGGCCCACCTGCCCCGTAGCCTGCGCCAGCAGCTCAAGCGAGCGCACGCGCGCGGCCGGATCCCAGATCTGGCTGGTCAGCATCAGCTCGTCCGCCCCGGTCTGGGCGATGAAGGCGTCGAGGGCGGCCTTGGCCGTCGCGGGCGCGCCCACCGCCGAACAGGCCAGGGCGGCGTCGATCATGCCGCGCGCCGCGCCGTCCAGCCGTTCATAGTAGCCCTCGACCGGCGGCGGAAGCTTGCCGGGGCGGCCGGTTCTCAGGTTGACGAAGGCCTGCTGAACCGAGGTGAACAGCAGGCGCGCCGCCTCGTCCGTCTCGGCCACGAAGGCGTTGTAGCCCAGCATGACGTAGGGCTTCTCAAGATGCGGCGACGGGCGGAAGGTCTGGCGATAGATGTCGAGGGCCCGCATCATCTCGCCCGGCGCGAAATGGCTGGCGAAGGCGTAGGGCAGGCCCAGATGCGCCGCCAGTTGGGCGCCGTAGGTCGATGAGCCCAGGATCCAGACCGGGACGGCCTGGCCCTCGCCCGGATTGGCGATGATGCGCTGATCCGGCGTGGCGGGCGCGAACCACTGCATCAGTTCCATCACGTCCTGAGGGAAGGCGTCGTGGTCGCCCTGGAGCGTGCGGCGCAGGGCCCGCGCTGTCGCCTGATCCGATCCGGGCGCGCGGCCCAGGCCCAGGTCGATCCGGCCGGGATGCAGCGCGTTCAGGGTGCCGAACTGTTCGGCGATGACCAGGGGGGCGTGGTTGGGCAGCATGACCCCGCCGGCGCCGACGCGGATGCTCTTCGTCGCCGCCGCCACCGCGCCGATGACGACCGAAGTCGCGGCGCTGGCGATGCCCGGCATGTTGTGATGCTCGGCCAGCCAGTAGCGGCTGTAGCCCAGCCGCTCGGCGTGGCGGGCCAGATCGATGGTGTTGGCGAGCGCCTGGCCCACGTCGGAGCCTTCTGGCACGGGGGCGAGGTCGAGAATGGACAGAGGGATCATCCGACCGATATGGGGCCGCTTTGCAGCGACGCCATACCGGCCGTGACGATCAATCGTCTATGGGTAGCGCTTATTAACCGGCAGGGCAGTCGCCGATGCGCTCGGCGGTCATGGTGACCTTGGTCTGGGCCATCTGCGGCGTCGGCGCCGGGTCCATCTTGGTCGTGACCTCGGTGACGTAGCGGCTATTGAAATCGCCGGTCACGCGGATAGTGGAATCCGCCTTCATATTGCCCGGCAGGGTGCAGGACGAGGTGGCCACCATGGCGTCGCCCTGACGCGCGAACGGCTGGCTGGTACAGTCGGCGCCCGGCTGCTGGGCGCTGGCCGGGGCCTCAAGCTTAGCCTCCTTGATGCAGACTTCCTGCGTCGGCACGGCGGCGCCGCCCGGCATGCCTTCCATGGCCGTGGAAACGCGCCACAGGCCCGGCTTGGGCGCGTCGAGCGTCCCTGGCGCAGCGGCCGTCGAGGCGGTCTCAGCCCCCTCGCCCGCCGGCGTTTCGGCCTTGTTGTTGTTTCCGCAGGCCGACAGACCCAGCAGGCAGGCGACGGCGACGCCGCCGATAATCGCTGAACGCATGGAGCGCTCCCCTCTCGTTAAGAACCGAGGGGACAACGCCGGTACGGCTTAACGGTTCACGCGCCCGTGAGATTCAGTCGAGGACGACGCCCGTGGTGCGCATGATCTCGGCGCGCAGCTCGGGCAGGCCGAAGCCCTTCTCCGACGAGGTGACGGCGACATGCGGATAGGCCGCCGGGCGTTTGGAGATAGCCTTCAGCGTCTCCGCCTGAACCTTCTCGGCCTCGCCCTTCTTCAACTTGTCGGCCTTGGTCAGGACGATCTGATAGCTGACGGCGGCCAGATCGAGGGCCTTCAGCGCGTCGTCATCGACCTTTTTCAGGCCATGGCGGGCGTCGATCAGCAGATAGACCCGCTTCAGCGTCACCCGACCGCGCAGATAGTCGCGGCCCAGATCCTGGAACTTCTTGACCGTGGTCTTGGACGCCTTGGCCCAGCCGTAGCCGGGCAGGTCGACCAGACGCATCCGGCCGTCCAGGTCGAAGAAGTTGACCTCGCGCGTGCGGCCCGGCTCATTCGAGGCCCTGGCCAGCTTGTGCATGCCGACCAGGCCGTTGATCAGGCTGGACTTACCGACGTTGGAGCGGCCGGCGAAGGCGATCTCGGGCAGGTCCGGGGTCGGCAGCTGCTCGATCTTGGCGCAGCCTAGGACGAAGCTGGCCTGGCGCGCGAACAGGACGCGCGCCGCCTCGACCTCGGCGTCCGAGTATTCACCGACCTTGGGCTCGTCAGAAGCGTCCAATCGATCAGGCCTTCTTGAAGCGGGCGATGAAGGTGTCGATCGGGTTCTCGGCCTTGAAGCGGTGCATGATCACATACTGCTGGATGATCGACAGCACGTTGTTCCACGCCCAGTAGATCAGCAGGCCGGCCGCGAACGGAGCCATGATGAAGGTGAAGACGATCGGCATCAGCTGGAAGATCTGACGCTGCATCGGATCCTGCGCCGGCGGGTTCATCGCCATCTGCAGCCACATGGTGAAGCCATAGACCAGCGGCAGCACGCCCAGGTGCAGCGGGCCGTTCAGGATCCCGCCCAGGAGCGGCAGCGTCGCCGGATCCCACGGAATGGCGCCGAACAGGTTCCACACCGTCGAGGGGTCGCGCGCCGACAGGTCGCGGATCCAGCCGAAGAAGGGCGCGTGACGCATTTCGATGGTCACGAACAGCACCTTGTACAGGGCGTAGAAGACCGGGATCTGCACCACCATCGGCAGACAGCCCGCCAACGGATTGATCTTCTCCCGCTGATAGAGGGCCATCATCTCCTGCTGCTGCTTCTGCGGCTCGGAGCCGTGCTTCTTCTTGATCTCCTCCATCTTGGGCTGGAGGTTCCGCATCTTCGACAGGCTCTCGTAGGACTTGTTGGCCAGCGGGAAGAGGATCAGCTTGACCACCACCGTCAGGGCCAGGATGGCCAGGCCGAAGTTGCCCAGGACGCCGTAGAAGAACTCCACCACGGTGAAGATCGGGCGCGTCAGGAACCAGAACATGCCCCAGTCGATGGCGTAGACGAAGCGCGGCAGGTCCAGCGACTGCTCATAGGTCTTCAGCACCTCGGCGCGCTTGGCCCCAGCGAACAGACGCTGGGTCTCCTCGATCTGACGGCCCGGCTGGATGGTGTGGGTGGCGCCCAGCATGGCGGCTTCGTGGATGTTCATGCCGTCGGCGTCGCGCACCGAGAAGCGGCCTTCGATGGTCTCGTTCTGGGTGGGGATCAGGGCCGCCAGCCAGTATTTGTCGGTGATGCCCAGCCAGCCGCCGGTCGATTGGTTCTCGATGCGCGGCTTCTTGGCCCAGTCCTTGTACTTGACCTGTTCGGTCGAATAGCTGTCGCCGTCGCCGAAGGTGCCGATGGCGCCTTCGTGCAGGATCATCTGCTTGCCCAGGTCGACCGGAACGCCCTGGCGCTCGACGCGGCCGTAGGGGGCGATGGCGATGGCCTGGGTCCCCAGGTTGGCGACCGTGTCCTTGACCGTGAACATATACTGGTCGTCGATCGAGACGACGCGGGTGAAGCGCAGGCCCGAACCGTTGTCCCAGGTCAGCTCGACCGGGGTGGTCGGCGTCAGGGTCGAACCCTTGGTCAGGCGCCAGACGGTGTTGGGGCCGGGCACGCCGCCGGCGACGTTCGGGCCGCTCCAGCCGAACTGGGCGAAATAGGCGTGCTCCATGCCCTGCGGGCGGAACAGCTCGACCGGCGGCGAATTCTTGTCCAGCGTTTCCTTGTAGTTCGTCAGGTACAGGTCGTCGATGCGCGCGCCCTGCAGCGACAGCGAACCCTTCAGGGTCGGGGTCTGGATCGGCACCCGCGCGACCGTGCCCAGAGCCTGGGCGCGGTCCTTGATGAAGACGCCCGGCGCGGCGCCCGACGGCGTCAGGCCGGCGTCGGCCGAAGCCTCACGCGCCTTCTGCTGCTCGGCGGCGACGATCTGCGCCTGACGACGGCTCTCGGCCTGCGGGCGCATTACCATGAAGTAGTAGACGCCCATGATCAGGGCCGCGCACACGAAGAAGATGATGGTGTTGCGCGAGTTCTCGTTCTGCATCGGGATCAGCGGTCCTGGTCGGCGGGGCGCGGGTCGGGGGCGGCGCGGGTCGGTATCGGAATAGGCGAAACGGCCCGGTCTCCCATATCGGGAGCCGCGCGCGGGGTTGCGAGCCTTGTAAGGGCCGATTTCACATCGTCAAGCAAACGGTCCCAGTCGCGGTCCGCCGTGCCCATGCGGGCGATGAACACATAGTCGCATCCGGCCCGCCCGTGCAGGGGCGTCAGCAGCCGGGCCGCCTCGCGCAGACGCCGCTTGGCGCGGTTGCGCACGACAGCGCCGCCGATCTTGCGGGTGGCGGTGAATCCCAGGCGCACCGAGGGGTCGCCGTCGCCGCGATCCAGCTGCTGGACCACCACGGCGCCGCGGGCCTGAGAAACGCCTTTGGCGGCCGCCAGAAACTGGGGCCGCCTCAATAGGCGATCGATTTTCATCAGATCGGTCATGCGCCCCGCCCTGAAGGGTAATGGGCGCGTGACGTCAGGCCGTCAGGCGCTTACGGCCTTTGGCGCGGCGACGCGCAACAATCTTTTGACCGTTCTTGGTGGCCATCCGCGAACGGAAGCCGTGACGGCGCTTGCGCACGAGTCGCGACGGCTGATAGGTCCGCTTCACGGTCGGCTCCGGGTTACTGGGGTTGGCGACAGACACAAGCGTCAGCCGCGAGAGAGGCGGGCGTATAAGCGGCGGCAGGACGAGAGTCAACGCCGAAGCGGCTTTTCCACATCGCCGACAGGGGCGCACGGCGTCTGGAAATACGCTAAGGATGTCAGGAAGAAGAGGACGGAGCGCGGCTTGGACCGGGTCAAAAGATTTCTGCCCCTGGCCGTGCTGCTGGCCGCCGTCGCCCTGATCTTCGGCATGGGCTGGAATCGCTACCTGTCGCTGGACACCCTGCGCGAGCACGGCGCGGCGCTGGAAGGCCTGACCGCCCAGCACTATCTGCTGATGCTGGGCGCCCTGATGCTGATTTTCGCCTTGCTGACAGCCAGCGTGGTGCCCGGCGTGGTCTTCATCACCGTGACGGCGGGCTATCTGTTCGGGCCGTGGGTCGGCGGCGTCGCCACCGCCTTCGCCGCCACCGTCGGCGCCCTGGCGGTCTATTATGTGGGGCGCACCGCCCTGGGCGATTCCCTGCGCCGCCGCGCCGCCGCCGATACGGGTCTGCTGAACAAGGTCTGCGCCGGGGTGGACAAGAACACCTTCTGGTATGTGCTGGTCGCGCGGCTGGTCGTCACCGTGCCCTTCCACATGATCAATGTGGCGGCGGGCGTGATGGCGGCGCCGCTGCGCCCCTATGTCGTCGCCACCTTCATCGGCCTGTTGCCCGCGCACACCATCTATTGCTGGATCGGCGACAGCCTGCACGACGTTCTGGTCACGGACCCGAATCCTGACATTCGGAGCCTGTTCGCGGAATTCTTCTGGCCTCTGATGGGAGTAGCCTTCCTGTCCATGCTGCTGCCCCTGCTGCTCAAGCTGGCCCAGAAGTTGCGCGCCCGCCCCCGCATGGAGGCCTCATGACGGAACGCGAGGCCCTTCCGACCGACCTGCAGACGCCCCTGGCCCCCGCGACGGCCGCCAGGCCGCCTGCGA
>NZ_DAMCNG010000095.1:0-10059 GCF_032107865.1 Brevundimonas sp. | reverse complement strand
GCAAGTCGCGGCGGCCTTCCTACCCCAACAATCCGGCCCGTCGTCATTCGCGCCTCCGCGCGAAGCCGATGGCGTGCGCCCTGAACTTGAGAAATTGAATGAGCAGTAAGTCTGCCAATACCGAAACACCTCCGCCTGGCGCCCGCGCCTGTCTGTATACGCCCCATCCGGAGCGTAAGGGGCGGAACTGCCGTCCGCCTAAGCCGCGCTACCAGGCGTCGGTTGATGAGGCTGCGCGGATGGGGTGGAAGACTGTCAACATCCAGGCAGAAGGCCGTGCTGGCGCCACGGCGACGCCGGCTTCGTTGGAGGCGTTGGTCGAAGCGGCTCGAGATGGCGCGTACGACGTCTTGGTCATTCGGGCCCTGAACGATTTTCAGCCTGATGTCCTGAATAGCGTGGAGCCGCTGATAGCCCTGGTTGAAACAGGGATTACCCTCTGGCTGGTTGGAAGGGGGGCGATGGAACTCTCCCCGGGTTTCATCGATAAGTGCCGTGCAGAACGTCTGCGAAAGAACGCCATTGCCTATCTGCGTGCTCCTTCTGTTTCAGAAAAAGCCCCGCGCTCTTTGGATGAGCAGGCGATCGCCTGTCTCCAACTTTGCGAGAGGCTGGCGTGGAATTTCGCCGGCTTCGTTCAAGATGATGGAGAGCGCAGGCCTAATGATCCCTATGGGGTCAATGCTGCCCTGAACGCCAAGGTGGAAGTCGTGATCGTTGACGATCTCGCGGCGTTGACGTCCTCGACCAATCTTCTGCTCTGGTTGATCAGCAATTTTCGCGAGCGCGGTGTTGAACTCGCGGTCGCCGCGGGGGCTTCGGCAGGCTGCGATTTGGTGAGGTCGGTCACCCGCGATCTTGCGCAGGCGATGGCGCAAAAGCACGTTTCTGACCAGGCGATCTTCGCTGACATCCTGGAAAACAACCCGACCGCTCTGGAGATGATCGGGGACATCGAAGACCTGAGGGGAGACCTGACGGATTTCGTTGCGATCGAGACCGACCTCGAAAGCCGGGACGAGTTGATCTGGCTGGTGACCGACGAGCCGATCACCGCTGCGCGCCTCGCCGAAGAGATCAACGCGCTCCACCACGGCTGATAGGCCGAAGTTCTCTTCCCGAAATCAAAACCACCTGTCGTCGCCTCGCCGAGCGCGAGAGCGGCGCTCCCTATTGGATACGATAAGAATGCAAGAAGATCCCATCTCCCCCGCTGATGAGCCCGCAGAACCCGCCCAAGAGGTCGGCGTGCGTACGCAGATGATCTGTGACGGCGTGGTCTACGAAATGATCATGCTGGCCGATCCGGATGATCCGGACCGCTTCCACTTGCGCCGCGTCCAGCCGGAGGCGCAGCAATGAGGGGCCGTTTCTCGAGGCGCCGCGTCGGGCAGAGGCGGCCTTCACGCACGAACGACGAAGTGTTGGTCGCGGTTGTCAAACGGTTCCAGGCGACGGCCACGTCCCTGTCGCAGATTAACGAACTGCGGTCTCAACTCGAGGCGGCCGGCTTTGACGGCGTCGGCATCTGCTTCGAACGTATGGCGACTGGGAAGATCGACACCTTCATCACCTACGTGACCGGTCCCTTCGATGGCAACAGAAGCGGCGAGGGCGAACCGTGCGGCAAGGTGTGAAGGCGGAATGTGTCCAACTGGCGCTGCCCTTGGCGGCGACGCTGGACGATGAGCTGTGGCGTCGCGCCGAGGCCCGCCGGGAGGCGCTGATGCTGACGGAGGCTACGGAGGACGAACGTCTGTTGATGCCTCTGGCGCTTAGCTTGGCGCGCCTCATGGCACAGCGTGACGCCAAAGGAGAAGGGGAGAGCCATGGGTCTGTTTGACAGTCCTCTTCCGCCTCCTGGCTCGCGCGCCCTTCTCCTCGGGCGCTATTCGGACAGCCATCAGAACCCGCTGTCGGCAGACGATCAACTGGCCGTTCTGCGCGCTGATTGCGAGCGGCTCGGGTGGGAAGTGGTCGGCGAATTCACTGACAAGGCCAAGTCGGGGCGATCCGTCGCCAGCCGCACGGGGTACCTGGAGATGATGGCTGCAGCTGAAAGCGGCCAGGCGGATGTGATCTGCGTCGTTCATCTCGATCGTCTGGGACGAAATGCTCGTGAACTGCATTACGCAAGGAACCGATTGAGAGATGTCGACGTGGTCATCTACACGCACGACAAAGGCGTGATGGGGCGGTTTGAGTTCGCGATCTTCGCCGAAATGGCCCAGATCGAAAGTGAACGTATAGGCCAGAGGACTTCTCGCGGTCGCCTCGCCGCGGCCGCTCGCGGGAAGATCATGGGCGATATTCCTTACGGATATCGTCTGGTCGATGAAGTCGATGAAGGTGGGAATCCTCTACTGAACAGTCGAGGAGCGCATATCCGTCGCGTTGAACGGGACCCTGCTACGTCCAAGATCGTCCTGCGGGCGAACCTGGAGTACGACGCGGGCATGAGCCCCCACCAGATCGCGGTCGGCCTCACGGCGGACAATGTGCCGACGCCTGAGGGGGGCAAGGTGTGGCATCCCAACACCATCATGGGATCCTCGCGTTACAGGACGGGATTTCTGCGTAATCCGCTCATTATCGGGAAAGCCATCCACGGGAAGGTGACGACTGATTACGATGAAAAGAGCGGAAAGGTAAAAAAGAAACAGGGGGATGCGTCCACCTGGATTGAACACGATGCGCCGTGGCTTCGGATCGTTCCGCAGGAAGTCTGGGATCGTAACCAGGAGCGACTGTCGAAACGTCCTGCCTCCAAACTTCGCGATCGTCGTCGGCCGAGTTATTTGTTGAGCGGTTTGGTGAAGTGCGGCGTCTGCGGCGGGCCTTATAATCAGGTCTCCGCGAAAATGGGCTGCGCGTCACATAGACTGAAGGCGTGCCCCAATGGGCGCCGGGCTAAACGTGAAGACGTGGAGCGCGTCGTCCTGGAAGGGCTGACGCATCGCCTCTCCCAGCCCAACGTCATTGAGTGGTTCATTCCGGAGTATTTGCGTGAGCGGGGCTCCGCGCAGACGGAAGGGCTGGATCGCCATGAGCGCGCGGTTCAGCGGTTGGCTGAGGTCGGCCGCGAGATCGATAATCTGATGAGGCAGATTAAAACCGGGGCGTCCGGCTTTGCCGCCAATCTCATCAACGACAATCTGAATACGCTGGGCGCGGAAAAGGAGCGTCTCGCCCGAACAGTTCGCGCCGGGCCCGCCAGGGCGGTGACCGACCTGACCCCCGGTAATCTCGTCGCGCGGGTTGGAGCGCTTCTGGATAACCTGGGCGACGCGTTGAATGGTCCAGAGCGTGATGCCGCTCGAGCACGAGACAATATCCGTAGTTTGATCACCCAGGTGACCGTCACGCCCTATGATCCGGAAGGGAAACGGCCGGATGGTCGGGGTGCGGGGGCTGTGCGCGTCCAGATTGAAGGTGAAGTCAGCCGCCTTGTTGATCGCGCCATGCTTAATCGGAAGATCATGCATGACCGTGGTGCCGAGGACATGCATGATCTTCCGATCGCCACCTTCCGCTTCGAGGTCATCCTGGATCGCAGTCTGTCGATCGAGCAGGAAGGGCTCTGGGAGGATGTCGCGTGCATCGGCAGGTTGCTGGATGATGCGGATCGACCTGTTTTTTATCAGGAAATGATCCAGGCGATGAATGACCGGGGACGTCCGGTCGATGCAGCGGAAGCGGACGTTGATGAAACACGCGCACGGATCGCACTAGCGCAACTGCGTCGCGATAAATGGGCGAGAGCGATTCGGCTGGGGGGCACGCACGGATGGGTCTGGAGCGACCGCAGCATCTCCGATGCCGAATGGCGAGAGCGCTACGAGCAAAGTCTTCTGGCACCAGAGCCGATTAACGGCGTCTCGGCGTCTGGATCGATAGGCGTCATTCGTCTTTCGGAGCCCGATGTCGGCGTCGTGCTTATCGGTAGAAACTGGAGTTGAGCGGCCGTCATCAGTCGGCCGTTTATTCGATCACCGGCATGCCCTTGAAGATCGCCGGCGGCGGCGGGCCGTCGGTCCAGTGCCAGGTCTCGCGGGTGCGCATCAACTCCTGTGTGACCTGGGCCGGGACGGCTGGGATGTCGACCGGCGTCAGGGCATAGGTCCCCGACGGCGCCAGGTTCAGCCGGAACCGGTGCGGGAAGCCGTCGAAGCGCACTTCGATCACCATGTCGCGGACCATGCCGTCGGGGATGACGATCTGTTCGGCCAAGATCGCGCCGCCATGCGCCGTGCCAGGATCGATGGTCGTCGTCTCCAGCATGGTTCGACCTAGGGTAGAGATGGTCTGGCGCAGACGCCGCTGGATGTGGTCGTGCGACGCCTGAAGTTGCCCCGAAGCACTGCGGTAGGCGATGTCGTGGCGGCGGCGGTGGTCCTACCACGCCGCCAGCAGAAGTGCGGATGATCCCCTTCTTGGTGAAGTTGGCGGAAGCGCTAGATATTCATCCTGCGCAATTGTTCGATTGAATAGCGGCTTTTGACTCATTGCTGACGTTCGGACGGTCTGCTTCCGGCCAGCGCTCGATTTCAGTTTAGCTCATCCGCATATGACGTCAGAGAGGTCTCTTTGCGTGCCCTCTAGGGCCACTGCTGCCATCTAATGGCAACGCTTTTACTCCGGTCGCCTGCAAACGCTTCTTACGGCTCTCGCCCTTTGCGCCGATTGAGACCGAGTTTCGGTGTGTCGATCCGCACGGTAAGACCGGCCGGAACCGCATCGGGATGGAAGAAGCCCTTGAGCTGGTCCGCGCTGGGATCGCCAGCCTCTTCGGGCGTGGAACCGCCGAAGAGCCGCTGACGATCGAGATGCGCGCCGTGGATCAATAATCCTGCCCTTGGGGAGGATCTGTCGCTTAAGCGTCGAAGGAAATGTGCATGACCCTGAGAACCCCGCTCGCGCTCGTCTTGGCCGCGACACTCGCCGCCTGCTCGCAGGCCGAAGAGGGGGCGGCCACCGCCCCGACCCCGGCTGAAGCCAATGCTCCTGCGCCAGCTGCCGCGCCGGCAGTTGCGCCTGACCGGAACGGCGAGGCCCCGCCGCTGTCGGCCTATGTCGGCAAGCATCCGACCGTGCCGGTTCAGGGCGTCACCTTCTTCCAGCATCCGGACGTGCGCGCGGCCATGGTCGCCTCGGGCGTGGATCGCGACATCCAGAAGTCCATCGTCTTCGACGGCAACGTCGTCGGCGTGGTGACGGAGACGCGCGGGCGTCTGCTGCTTCACGGCTATGATCCGGCGGGCGCCGGGTCGACCAACTGGGCCATTCTGATGATCCCGGACGGCAGCAAGGCGGCGGTCTGCTACTCCACCGGCATCGTCGGCTATGAGAAGGGCGCCGACTGGTATTTCGAGGGCGACATGGCCTTCACCCTCTATACGCCCTGTCCCTCCGAGGAAGGCGATATGGAATCGCTGAGCAACTGGCCGATCGGGCCGATTCCCGGCTGATGATCTGCCCAGGGCAGGGCGTGTGTGTTTTGAAGGGGGATCGGATGGCGCTTTGTCGTTTCGCGAGCGGGTTGGTTGCGGCCCTGGTCATGAGTGCGGCCGGCGTCGCCACGGCTCAACCCGCCGGGACAGACGAAGAGGTCGCCAGGGCCGCCCTGAAGGAATGGATGGCGACCAGCCCCGAGTATGCGAAGCTCCAGTATGACCTGGTCAAGGCGCAGGCTGGCCTGGCCGTCCGTATCGAGCGGCTCGTCATGATCGGCCTTCTGTGTGAGCGCCTGTCGGAGGACGACAGTCGATTGATCATCGACAACGCCCGCGAAGAGATGGCCTTTGGCCATTCGGTGCTGTCCGAACAGCAGCAGGCGGATTTCGCCCTCTACTACGAAGGGCTGCGGCAGGGCGCGCTGGTCGCCGCCGCGCCTGAGCCGCCTGGCCCCGACGACTGCGAAGACTTCGCCAGGCCGGGCGGAACCCTGGTCAAGCTGCTGACCTGGACCGGACGCCGACAGTTCATCAGCCCAGGCGTTCTCGCCAGCCCCAGGACCATACCCTAGCGGCTGCGGCGATCAGCGCGACGGGTCCGGCAGGCGCACCGCCTGGAAGTAGGTTCCCGAGAGGGTGCCGCCCGAACCGCAATAGGGGACGGCGTCGGCGCCGTTCTCGATCGTCTCCTTGACGATAAGCGTCGCGCCCTGGGCTTTCACGTTCAGCGACCACGCGGCGGCGCCGCCGATGTCGTCAAAGCGCGCTTCGTCTTCGTCGATCCAGTCGCCGCTGCCGTCCGCCTCGCAGGACCAGCCATCGCCGCGCGGGTCGGCGGCCGTGGCCGTGAACGTCAGGACGCCGGTCGCCCATTGGTTGACGACAATCTCGCCGTTGAGATTGCGCCAACGCCCGACCACGCTGACCAGCGGGTCGTTGCCCAGATCGGTCAGGAACGCTTCGCGCCGCGTCAGTTGGTCGGTCAGTTCTTCGATCAGATCGGCGCCCGTCAGTCGTGCGCCGGCTGCGTTGCGGGCCGCGAGAAAGGCGCGCTGGTCGCGACGCAGCGCTTCGGCGCTTGCGGCGTCATAGCCTCTGATCGTGGTTCCATACTGTTCGGCGATCTTCGCATCCAATGCCGTGAGGGCGGGCGTCGAACAGATGGCGGTCTCGACCGGACCGGAGGCGCGGCGACAATCGGCGCTTTCGGCGGCGGCGGGGGCGGCGATCGAGGTCGCCAGGGCGGCGCCGAGAAAAAGGGCGAGGGTCGAAGCGGACGACGGGAAGCGAAGCGCGATCATGGGAAGCCTCAAGACGGATGCGGGAGGGCGCGAAAGGGCCCTTCGAGCGCAATTCATATCCTTAAATGAGCATCGATCAATAAAAAACGAAAACAGACGTTTCTTCCCGCTCTCTGCACAGCTTCTGCTATGCAGGGTTAATGGGCAGGCGATCGGATCATACGCGGCAGGAGCTTGAGCGGCTTTTTGTGGTCGAGGGCCACAAGCATATGGCCGAAGTGGGCTTTGCGCGCTTCTCGGCGCGCGAGGTGGCCAAGCGCGTCGGCTATTCGATCGGCACCCTCTACAATGTGTTCGGTACGCTGGATCAGCTTCTGATCGCCATCAACACGCGCACCTTCCAGCTCTGGGCGGAAGAGGTGCGGCAGGCGCTGGAAGGCAGCGGCCCGGACCGCATCCGATGCCTGGTCGAGGCCTATTTCGGCTTCGCTCGCGCCAATCCCCATAGCTGGAGGGCCATCTATGAGCATCACCTGCCGCCGGACGTGGCCCTGACCGACGAACAGAACCAACGGCGCGGAGATCTGACTCAGATCATCGTCAACGAGGTGACGGCTGTCTTGCCGGCGAAGGCGCAGACCGGCGCAGCACGCCTGTCGCGTTCGCTGATCGCCGTGGTCCACGGTCACTGCGTCTTCGACCTGAACGGCAGCTTCGCCCTGATGAGCATTGAAGAGCCTGTCGAGCTGGCTCTGGAACGTGTCCGTGAAAGCCTGTCTCAGGCCGGTGTGGTCTAGGCGATCTGCGACTTCAGGCTGAGTTGGCGACACGGTGTCGCC
This sequence comes from Brevundimonas sp., assembly GCF_032107865.1. Classification (GTDB taxonomy): domain Bacteria; phylum Pseudomonadota; class Alphaproteobacteria; order Caulobacterales; family Caulobacteraceae; genus Brevundimonas. Next base: position 2,526 of record NZ_DAMCNG010000095.1, on the reverse strand, counting down.
GCGCGTGATGATAGGCCAGCGTCAGGCTGAAGGAGACGACGCAGGCGGCGAGGGCGGCGGCGGGCAGCAGGGGCGCGACCTCGGGCGGGAAGACGAAGGGCAGCAGCGGGAAGGCGTAGGCGGCCGGCATCCGCATCTTGAACAGGCGTAGCAGCAGGAAGACCGCAGCCATGTCCAGGGCCGCGATCAGCGGCCAGGAATGCAGGGCCTGGAACAGAACCGCCCCGATCACCGCCGACAGGGTCAGCACAGCCGTCTGTTTCAGCGCCATACGGGCGGAATACATCTTCATGTGCAGGGACTCATAGACCACGACGGTCACGGGCGGGATGAGGCCCAGCTGCGGATAGCCCGCGACCGCCGCCAGGACGATCCCGGCGCCGCTGATCAGCAGATAGGCGGTCATGGCCGAGCGGTTCAGCGGCGCGCTGCGCTCGGCCGGGGTCCGCAGGCGGAACATGATCACGCCGAGCATCAGCACCAAGGTCGTGACGCTGATGGAGATCAGGAATGACAGTTCGACGGCGTTGGTGACGATGGGCAGGAAGCCGGTCGCCAGTGCGGGCGGCAGGCTGTAGCGGAAGATCAGGAACAGCCCCAGCATCCCGACCAGCAGGATCGCCAGCTTGGCGGTGAAGGGAACGGCCAGCAGGTTGACGGCGAAACCGCCCAGCGCCGTCAGCGAAGGCCACAGGAAGATCGCTTCGGGCCGCCGCATCCACGCCTGGTCGCGCCAGGCCCACAGGGCGACCGCCATGGCCGCGATCTCCGGCAGGATGATCTCCCGGTCGTTCAGGAGTTGGGCGACAGCCGTCATGGCGATGATGAAGGCGAAGGCCGCCGCATAGGACAGGGCGGCGGATCGACGGTCGAGCGTGATGGGCTGCATGAAATCGGTTCACCGGACGCAAGGCGTGGCGGGGGATTCGGCTGGATGCCGCGCGTCTGATGGTTACGCGCGGGCGTATCGCCGCCCTCACACCGTCATGGGGGCGGCCATGGGATGGGCGCTGGTGCTGTCTCGAGACAGCCTTTGTTGCGAAAGCAGACCTATTTCGGCATGCGGCTCATGGCTTCGAAGCCGCCGGTGAAGATGACCTCCATCGCGTCGCATATGGCGGTCATTTCCGACGATTTGCACAGGCCGCCGGACAGGACGTCGATGCGTCCTGTCTGGGCCAGGGACAGGGTCAGCGACCCCGACAGCAGGTGATAGAACCAGTAGATCTGTCGCTCGGGCGTGTCGGGCGCGATCTGCTTCAGCAGGCCGATGAAGCGATCGATCACCGGATCGAAATGCTGGTGCATGGTGTCGCCGCCCCAGGCCGGGGTGTTGTTCACCTGGGCGACCAGGGCCGCATAGTTCAGCCAGGCGCGGTCTCCGGTTTCGAACAGGACGAACAGCGGGCGCAGGAAGGCGTCGATGGCGCCGCTGACGGTCATGGCGTCGCCGTGCTCGGCCTCATAGCGGTCCAGGCTGTCCAGGCGCAGCTGGTTCACCACCTCGGCGCGGCGCCCGAAGACGGTTGAGAACAGCCGGTTCTTGTCGTCGAAATAATAGTGCAGCAGGGCCGTATCGACGCCCGCCTCCTTGGCTACCGCCTTCAGGGTGACGCCGTGCAGGCCGTCGCGCGCGAACAGGGCTTCGGCTACGTCCAGGATGCGGGTGGTCGTTTCCTCGCGGCGCTGGGCCTTGGGCTTGGGCGGCGCCTTGGGCTTCGTGGTCGCCTTGGCGCGCGGCTTGGACTCAGTCGTCGTCATGGGGGCAGTTTACCCGAACACCCGCTGCAAGCGATCCCGCAGCCGCATCAACAGGATCAGCAGCTTGCCCTTGCGTCCATGGTGGTCCAGCGCCGCCTTCCACCAACCGCGCTTCACCTCGCCGCCGGGCGTCGCGTTGAACACCATCCAGGCGTCGTCCGCTGGCGTGTAGACAGGCCAGTTTGCGCCCGGCGCGCCTGTTTTGGCGAAGGCGATCCAGCGGACGTGCATGGCGGTGCTGACGGCGCGGTCGGCTTGGGTCGCGGGCGGAGCGCCGTCGGGGCGGTGGTCCAGAGTTTCAAAGACGTGAAAAATCTCGGCGGCGTGGGCGGCGCGGGGCATGGCGCCGCGCCGAGCTTCTTCTACGTAATCAAAAGCATAAAGCCATGTCTTCGATTGACGTGGGCGCGACGCGACCCAGCGCGCGGGGGCGGCGAAGGCGAAGTCGCGGAAGCCGTGGCGGATCAACTGTTCTTCATCGCCGTTCGCCTGCGGATAGAGGCGGGCCAGGGCCGCGTTCGGTTTGATCAGCTTGCCGAACCGTTCCAGTCCGCCGCCGTAGTTGAGCAGGGAATCCTCGCCGCTGTTGACCCCGATCATCAGCGGCACATCGGCGAAGTCGCCCCGCGCGAAGGCGCTGATCGGGTCGCGGTTCAGCAGGCGGTCGTCGATCACCGGGCCGAAGGCGCCTTCGACGGCGGTCAGCCGTTCGGATGCGACGGCGCGAAGCGCGGCGGCGTCAGGCGTGTCCAGGCCGAGGGCGGT
>NZ_DAMCNG010000094.1:0-10105 GCF_032107865.1 Brevundimonas sp. | reverse complement strand
CGAAGACCAGATCGCCCGGCCGCGCGCCCGCCCGGCTGACCGCCGCGCCCGACGGCGCCCAGCCCAGCAGGGTAGCCGAGAAGCTGGCCGGTCCCGGCGTCTTCACCGTGTCGCCGCCCAGCAGGGAAATGTCGAAGATGGCCTGATCACGCCGCAACCCGGCGACGAAAGCCTCGCGCTCGGGCCAGCCGCAACGCGGGGACCAGTGGCAGGCCAGCAGATAGCCGAACGGCTCGGCCCCCTTGGCGGCCAGGTCGGACAGGTTCACGCGCAAGAGCTTCTGCGCCACCGTGTCCAATGGGTCGTCGGGCAGGAAGTGAACGCCCTCGATAATCGCATCCTTGGTCAGGATGAGGTCGTGCCCCGGACGCGAGGGCAGCGCAGCCACGTCGTCGGCCAGCCCCCTCGCCCATTCCGGATGGGCCAGCGGCTTCAGCAGCCGCTGGATGGTCTCGAATTCACCAGCAACGTCAATCGCGGGCATCACGCGCCACGCCGTCGAGCGCCGCGTTCACGAACTTCGCCTCCGCATCGTCGAAGAAGGCCTTGGCCAGCTCGACGTATTCGTCGATCACGATTTCACGCGGCACGTCGGGCTTGTGCTTCAGCTCCCAGGCGCCGCAGCGAAGCAGGGCGCGCAGGGTCGCGTCCAGGCGTTCCAGCCGCCAGTTGGAAGCCAGGCGCGCCTTGACCGCCTCGTCCACCGCGCGCTGGTCCTCGACTACGCCGTGCACGACAGCGGCGAACCAATCTTCGTCCGCCTCGGCCAGAGGCGCGCCGTCGATGTCGGCGTCGAAACGATGATTGCGGAACTCGCGCACGACGCTGTCGACACCCTCGCCCGCCAGCTCCATCTGGTACAGGGCCTGAACGGCGGCCAGACGGGCGACCGTGCGGGCGCGGCGCTGGCGGCTGGTCAGCTGCGGCTCGGCGCGGGCTTTGTCGGCCTCAGCCAGTTGGGCCATGACTTCGGCGACGGTGGCCGGGGTGGTGGTCGGCTCGGTCACGAGGCCAGTCCTCCGCGAAGACGCTTGCGGATGGCGATCAGGTCCAAACAGGCGCGGGCCGCAAAGCCGCCCTTGTCGCCCTCGCTGAGACGGGCGCGGGCCCAGGCCTGCTCCTCGTCCTCGGTCGTCAGGATGCCGTTGCCGATGGCCAGGCCCTTGAGACCCAGGTTGCGGATGCCGGCGGCCGACTGATCCGAGACGATCTCGAAATGATAGGTCTCGCCGCGGATGATGCAGCCCAGGGCGACATAGCCGTCATAGCGCGGCGCGGTCGGATAGCGACCGGCCTCCTCGGCCATGGCGATCACAGTCGGAACCTCCAGGGCGCCGGGCACGGTCACGACGTCATACTGGACGCCTTGAGCGCGCAGGGCGTCCTTCGCCCCTTCCAGAAGAGCGTCGGCCAGTTCGTCGTAAAAGCGCGCCTCGACGATGAGGACGCGAGTGGGGTCGTTCAAGATTGGTCTTCTCCGTCCATGTCGCGCCAGCCGACGATGCGCAGGCCGTAACCTTCCAGCGCCGTCGGATTGGGTCGCGTCGAACTCATCACGATCATGTCTTTGACGCCGAGGTCGAGCAGAATCTGCGCCCCGACGCCATAGGCTTTCAGCGAGCGATCCACAGCAGCTGGCTTGGCCACGCCGCCCAGCCGTTCGGCCAGACCATGCAGGTCAGGGTCGCGCAGGAAGACGACGACACCCGGCCCGTCCTGGGCCGCCAGCGCCTGCATCGCCTTCGGAATATAGTCCTGACGGGCCTCGACATGGCCCAGCAGGTCGGCGGCGAAGTCGACCTGGTGCATCCGCACGACGGTCGGCTTGGCCGGGTCGATGTCGCCGCGCACCAGGGCGACATGCTCGGCGCCCTCGATGGTGTTGCGGTACAGGATCAGCTTGAACGCGCCGCCGTGGACGCTTTCGAACGGCGTCTCCATCACGCGCTCGACAAAGCGCTCGGTGCGGCGGCGATAGGCGATCAGGTCGGCGATGGTGCCGATCTTCAGCCCGTGCAGCTGGGCGAAGGCGATCAGATCGGGCATCCGCGCCATCTCGCCGTCGTCCTTGATGATCTCGCAGATCACCCCGGCCGGGATCAGGCCCGCCATGCGGCTGATGTCGACGGCCGCCTCGGTGTGGCCAGTACGGACCAGAACGCCGCCGTCGCGCGCGACCAGCGGGAAGATGTGGCCCGGCGAGACGATGTCGTCGGCGGTGCGCGACGGATCGGCCGCCACCTGGACCGTATGGGCGCGATCGGCGGCCGAGATGCCGGTCGTGACGCCTTCCTTGGCCTCGATCGAGATGGTGAAGGCCGTGCCCATGCTCTCGCGGTTCTCGGCGGCCATAGGGGGCAGACGCAGCTGCTTGGCGCGCTCGGACGTCAGGGCCAGGCAGACCAGGCCTCGCGCATAGCGGATCATGAAGTTGATCTGGTCCGGCGTGGCGAACTGGGCCGGAATGACGATGTCGCCCTCGTTCTCGCGGTCCTCGGCGTCCACCAGGATGTAGGGGCGGCCGTTGCGGGCGTCCTCAATAATGTCCTCGATCGAGCTGATCGGGCTGTCGGTGTTGTGGACGGCCAGTTTCATCATGCGGTCTCCTGCCACCGCGCGAGGTAACGCGCCAGCATGTCGATCTCCAGATTGACCTTCTCGCCGACCTTGAGGCCGCCGAGGGTGGTCGCATCCCACGTGTGCGGGATGATGTTCACGTCGAAGCGGCGCTCATGCACCCCATTCACCGTCAGGGAAACCCCATCGACCGTGATTGAGCCCTTTGGGGCGATGAATCTGTGCAGGGGCGCAGGCGCCTCGATCACGATGCGATGCGATCCGCCCTCGAGCGTGATGGACACGACCTCGCCTAGGCCGTCGACGTGGCCGGAAACGATGTGGCCGCCCAGTTCGTCGCCCAGTTTCGCCGCGCGCTCCAGATTGATCCGGCTGCCCTCGCTCCAGTCGCCCAGCTTGGTCTTGGACAGGGTCTCCCCGGACACCTCGACGGCGAACCAGCTATCGCCCTTCTCCGTCACGGTCAGGCAGCAGCCCGCGTGGCTGATGGAGCCGCCCAGGTCGATGCTCGCCGTGTCCCACACGGTCTCGACCTCATAGCGACGGTCGCGGTTGGTTTCACGGACGCTGCGAACGCGGCCGATGTCGGTGACGATGCCGGTGAACATGAAAGCTCCGGTCCCTTCGGACCCAAAAAACAGAGTCTAATTAGTCTAATTCGTCTGAAATTGCGCCTGAGGAGACGTCAGGCGCGGGCGTAGCGTTCCCACAGATCGTCTCCGACAGGCTCGACGCCCAGACGACGGAACTTGGGGGCGTCGGCCAGCTTTGCAAGCGCCAGAGACGCGACGCAGGGCCTGCCCTCCCCGCCCAGCAGGATCGGGGCGCGGAACCACTCAATCGCGTCCACCGCGCCGGCCTGGATGAAGGAGGCGGCGACACGGCCCCCGCCCTCGATCAGGATGGAGCCGATGTTGCGGGCGGCGAGCGCATCGAGGACGGCTGAAATGGCGGGGCGACCGTCTTCGGCGGCGACCGCGACGACCTCTGTCTGACCGATGGCGTGAGGCGCGGCGGTCGTGAGGATCAGGGTGTTGCCGGATGCGACCTTGGCCGTCGCGGGGGTGCGCAGGCGGCTGTCGAGGACGACACGCAAGGGATGCGGCCAGGCATGATCAGGAAGACGCACCGTCAGTTCGGGATCATCGGCCAGCACGGTCTCGACGCCGACCAGAATGGCGTCATGCGCCGCGCGCAGGCGGTGACCCTGCTGGCGCGCCTCCGGGCCGGTGATCCACTGGCTTTCGCCCGTGGCCGTGGCGATGCGACCGTCCAGCGAGGTCGCCAGCTTAAGGGTGACGCGCGGGCGCATCAGTCCTGGCCGGACTTAGTCTCGTCGAAACCCTCGTCGCCGAGGAATTTGGCGAAATCGCCGGTGTGGCGAAAGTCCTTGTAGACCGAGGCGTAGCGGACGTAGGCGACCTCATCGACCGACTTTAGCGCCTTCATGATGAAGTCGCCGACGATGTGCGAGGGGATCTCGGTCTCGCCCAGGCTTTCCAGCTGACGCACGATGCGGCTGACCAGCAGCTCGACCTGATCGGGCTGCACCGGGCGTTTGCGCAGGGCGATGCCCAGCGAGCGTTCCAGCTTGTCGCGATCGAAGGGGGTGCGGCGGCCGTTCCGTTTCAGGATGACCAGTTCGCGCAGCTGCACCCGCTCGAAGGTGGTGAAGCGCCCGTTGCACTGCGGACAGGACCGACGGCGGCGGATGGCCGCGCCGTCGTCAGACGGGCGGCTGTCCTTGACCTGGGTGTCGGCGTTTCCACAGAAGGGGCACTTCATCCAGTCGGTCCCTTAGCGGTAGATCGGGAAGCGTGCGGTCAGTTCGCGCACCTGGGCGGCGACGCCCGCGACGACGGCCGGATCGGCTTCATCGCCGCCGTTCATCGACGAGACGACGTCGGCGATCCAGTGGCCGATCTGCTTGAACTCTTCCTCGCCGAAGCCGCGCGTGGTGCCCGCCGGGGTGCCCAGACGGACGCCCGAGGTAACGGTGAAGGGCGCAGTGTCGAACGGCACGCCGTTCTTGTTGCAGGTCATCAGGGCCTTTTCGAGCTCATGCTCGGTGGCCTTGCCGGTCACGCCCTTGGGACGCAGGTCGACCAGCATCAGGTGGCTGTCGGTGCCGCCCGAAACGATGGCCAGGCCGCGATCGACCAGAACGGCAGCCAGAGCCTGAGCGTTCTTCACGACCTGTTGGGCGTAGAGCTTGAACTCGGGCTTCAGCGCTTCGCCGAAGGCCACGGCCTTGGCGGCGATGACGTGCTCCAGCGGGCCGCCCTGCAGGCCGGGGAAGACGGCCGAGTTGATCTTCTTGCCCAGATCCAAGTCGTTGGACAGGATCATGCCGCCGCGCGGACCGCGCAGGGTCTTGTGCGTCGTGGTGGTGACGACGTGGGCGTGCGGGATCGGGTCGGGATAGACGCCGCCGGCGATCAGACCCGCATAGTGGGCCATGTCGACCATCAGATAGGCGCCAACCGAGTCCGCGATCTCGCGGAAACGCTTGAAGTCGATGTGGCGGCTGTAGGCCGAGGCGCCGGCCAGGATCAGCTTGGGCTTCTCCTTCTGGGCCATTTCGGCGACGTGATCGTAATCAATCAGATGGTCGTCTTCGTTCACCTTATAGGTGACGGGACGGAACCACTTGCCCGACTGGTTGGCGGGCGAACCATGGGTCAGGTGACCGCCGCAGGCCAGGTCCATGCCCAGGAAGGTGTCGCCCGGCTGCAGCAGGGAGAAGAAGACCGCCTGGTTGGCCTGGGCGCCCGAGTGGGGCTGGACGTTGACGAAGGCCGCGCCGAACAGCTCCTTGGCGCGCTCGCGGGCCAGGTCTTCAGTGACGTCCACGAACTCGCAGCCGCCGTAGTAGCGGCGGCCCGGATAGCCCTCGGCGTATTTGTTGGTCAGGACCGAGCCCTGCGCGTCCAGCACCGCCTGGGAGACGATGTTCTCGGAGGCGATCAGCTCGATCTGCTCCTTCTGGCGGCCCAGTTCGCCCTGAATGCCCTTGAAGATCGCCGGATCGGCGTCGGCGAGGCTCTTGGAGAAGTAGGAATCGTGCGTGAAGGCGGTCACAGGCGGCACCCCGAAGGCTGAAAGCGAAAACGGCGGCACCTATCTAGGCCGCGCCGCCGCGCACCACAACATCTAGGGGCCCGCGCCCATTCAGAGCCCCATCGAATATCCATGTTACAAATTTAGTGCACAGGATAACGTTAAGCTTTAACGGAGGGCGTTCTGGACCGGGGAAACGCCATGAAGCAGTTGATCAGCTACGCCGTTGCGGCGTTGAGCCTTGTGGCCACCCAGGCGGCTGCGGCCCCGGTCACCTACTATATTCAGAGCGAGCCCTACGAAACCGTCAGCAATTTCACGGCCTGCCCTCTCGGCGGCTGCACTGTGAAATATGCAAAGTCTAATCGCATCTCGGGATCGATTACTCTTGTCGCACCGCTAGGGTCGAATCTGACGGATGAAGATATCGACCTCCAGATTCATAGTTTCTCGATCAGCGACGGACAAAACACCTACACGGACGCCCAATTCTTTGTAGACGTCTTTGCTCAATCTGCACGCGTCTCAACAGACAGCGCCGGAAACCTGACTTCATTCGAGTTCAAATTCGACAAGACTCATGGAACGCCCTACGGCGAGGCCTCTTATGCAGATTCGAAAGCCAAAGTGTCTTACATCTGGATCAGCAGCGCGCCGTCGCCCGGCGCGGCCGTAGCGGCGAGCAATAGCACCTGCCAGTTTCGCGGCGACAACGTCAACGGCAACACAAACGGCGCAGGCTGCATGATGGCCTATGATACCGACAGTCAGGGGGCTTCAAGCGCATCAACCACAGGCGTGACCATGTCATTGACCCCACCGCCAGCTCCCACGCCGGTGCCGACCTTGTCCGAATGGGCGATGATCCTGCTAGGCGTTCTGCTGACCGGCGCCGCAGCACTGAACCTGCATCGCCGCCGTCAGACCGCCTAACGCCAGAAGATCAGCCGCGAGCCGCCAGCGCCCGCTTCAGCTTGGCGATCGCCACGCGCTCGACCGCGCGCGGTTCGGCGGCGGGGCCGATGGCGGAGACCTCGACGCCGGTGGCCGCGTGAACAGCGGAGCATTTCACATAGGGGCCGTTGCGAATGAACTCGACGATGACCTCGCCGAGCTCGGGATCGGCCGTCATGCGGCGGCCGGTTGACGCGCCACGTTGCAGTGCGACCAGAGCTTGTCCATCGCATCGACCAGCTTGTCGATCATGGCGTCGTCATGGTCCGGCGACGGGGTGAAGCGCAGGCGCTCGGTCCCCTTGGGCACGGTCGGATAGTTGATCGGCTGGACGTAGATGCCGTGCTCTTCCAGCAGCATGTCCGAGATCAGCTTGCAGTGCACCGGGTTGCCGACGTGCACCGGGACGATGTGGCTGACGCTGGGCAGGACCGGGATGCCCGCCTCGGTCAGGCGGCGCTTCAGGGTGGCCGCGCGCTCCTGATGGGCGTCGCGCAGTTCCGGATGCGCCTTCAGATGGCGGACCGAGGCCAGGGCGCCGGCGGTCAGGGCGGGCGGCAGGCTGGTGGTGAAGATGAAGCCCGAGGCCCAGCTGCGCACCGCGTCCACGATCACGGCGTCAGCGGCGATGTAGCCGCCCATCACGCCGATGGCCTTACCCATGGTGCACTCGACGATGTCGATGCCGTCCAGCACGCCGTCACGCTCGGCCACGCCCGCGCCGGTGGCGCCGTACAGGCCCACGGCGTGAACTTCGTCCAGATAGGTCAGGGCGCCGTACTTCTTGGCCAGGGCGATGGTGCCGGCGATGTCGGCGATATCGCCGTCCATTGAATAGACGCTCTCGAAGGCGACCAGCTTGGGCGCATCAGCCGGCGCGGCGGCCAGCAGTTCCTCAAGATGCTCAAGATCGTTGTGGCGGAAGATATGACGTTCGCCGCCGCCGTTGCGGATGCCCGCGATCATGGAGGCGTGGTTCAGCGCGTCGGAAAAGGTGATCAGGCCAGGCAGGATCTTCTGCAGAGTCGACAGCGTCGCCTCATTGGCCACATAGCCCGAGGTGAACAGCAGGGCCGCTTCCTTCTGGTGCCAGCTCGCCAGCTCGGCTTCCAGATCCACGGCCGAGCGCGTGGTGCCCGAGATGTTGCGCGTGCCCCCTGCCCCGGCGCCCGTGCGTTCGACCTCCGCCTGCATGGCGTCGATCACGACCGGATTCTGGCCCATGCCCAGGTAGTCGTTGGAGCACCAGACGACGACGTCCTGCTGAGTGCCGTCCTCGCGGCGACGCACGGCCCGAGGGAACTGGCCGCGCACTCGCTTCAGGTCGGCGAAGACGCGGTAACGACCCTCGCTGCGGACCTGGTCCACAGAGTTCTGAAAGGCGGACTTATAGTCGAACAAGGCGGCGCTTCTTTCGCTTATGCAGCTTTCGCGGCCTAATTGCGCGCACCGCCCTGCCTTGTCCATGTCAGGAGCCGGACAAAACGTCCCAACCCCTTAATTGATAACGATTCTCAGACTTATAACGACAGCAACGGCCATGCTTTGCGAGGCCAGCTTCCAGGCGTAGTCTGAGGCCATGAACAGGCGACATATGATGCAGACGGGACTGGCTGCGCTCGGGGCCGGAACGGCGGGTTGCGCGGCGCCGTCGTCCGGCGCTCCGCGTCCTGCTTATGAGATGCCTCTGGAAAGCGCCCCGCATCAACGGACCCTGATGCAGTGGCCGGTCAGCGTCGATGTCTATGGCGCCCGCGACCTGGCCGCCGTGCAGGCGAACATTCTGGCTATCGCCAATGCGATCAGCGAGCATGAGCCTGTGGCCATGATGGCGGCGCCCGGCGCGCGCGGTCTGAATCGCGCCAAGTTCAGCAGTGCGGTCGAATTCTGGGACATTCCGACCGACGACCTGTGGTGCCGGGACAGCGGCCCGACGTTCGTCAAGGATGCGGCGGGGCAATGGGCCGTCGCTCACATCCGGTTCAACGGCTGGGGAAACAAGCAGCGCCACCGCAACGACGGCCTGATCGCCGAGCGCGTGGCGGCGCGGCTGGGCCTGCCGTTGATCGACAGCGGCGTGATCGGGGAACAGGGCGGTCTGGAGCACGACGGCGCCGGGACCATGCTGGCCCACGCCAGTTGCTGGGTGAACGACAACCGCAACCCCGGTCTGAGCGCGGATGAAATCGCGGATCGGCTGGGCGCAGCCGTCGGCGCTAAGAAAATGATCTGGGCGCCGGGCATCAAGGGCGAGGACATCACCGACTACCACATCGACGCCCTGGCGCGCTTCACGGCGCCGGGCCAAGTGCTGATCCAGATCGACGACGAGATCGACCCCGACGATCCCTGGTCGGCCGCCGCCCATGAAACCCTTGGGATCATCCAGCAGGCCACCGATGCGCGCGGGCGTCCGCTGGAGATCATACGCCTGCCGGAACCGATCGACATTCGCGGGACGTCAGACGACTTCGTGTCCAGCTACGTCAACTACTATGTCTGCAACGGGGCGGTGATCGCCGCCCAGTTCGGCGATCAGGCCGCGGATGACGAGGCTCGGGAGGTGTTGGCCTCGCTCTATCCCGGGCGACAGGTCGTGCAACTCAACATCGATGCCCTCGGCGCATCGGGCGGCGGAATCCACTGCGCGACGCAGCAGCAGCCGGCCTAGATGATCAGGGCGGCGATCAAGCCCGCCAGTCCGACAGTCATGGAGGCGATGTAAAGTCGATAGGTCGTGTGGTAGCGCCGGCCGACGCCTTCGCGCACCCGATTGTCGAGCAAGCGAGCCAAGGTGACGACCATCAGCGAGATGCTGACCAGGATGGTGCCGGCGACCAGCCAGTCAGCCGCGTCCTGAAGCACCCGCCCCTCTTCCTCACTGACCGCCCAATTGGCCATGAAGGCCAGCAGGAAGCCCATGATGATCCCAATGGACGTCACCATGGGCTGGCGATAGCCGGCGACGTCCTCGTGGTAGAGGGGCGGTTCTTCCGTCATTGCGCCAGGGTGTCGATCCGGCCGCGCAGCATCTGGACCATGGCGGAGAAGTCCTTGCCGCCGTAGCCGAGGCCGTTGAACAGGGCGTAGAGGGCCTCGGCCTGAGCGCCCAGGGGGGTCGTGGCGCCGGCCTTGGCGGCGGCGTCCTGGGCCAGTTTCAGATCCTTCAGCATCATGGCGGTGGCGAAGCCGCCTTCATAGTCGCGGTTCGACGGCGCGGTCGGCACCGGGCCCGGCCAGGGGTAGTAGTTGCTGACGCTCCAGCACTGGCCCGAGGACTTGGACGCGATCTCGAAGAAGCGTTCCGGCTCCAGACCCAGCTTCTCGGCCAAGGCGATGGCCTCGCACGTGCCGATCATCGAAATGCCCAGCAGCATGTTGTTGCAGATCTTGGCGGCCTGGCCCGCGCCGTGGTCGCCCGCGCGAATGGTGATGCGGCTCATGGGATCCAGGGCCGGCTCGACGCGGGCGAAGTCGGCCTCGTCGCAGCCGACCATGAAGGCCAGCGTCCCGG
>NZ_DAMCNG010000093.1:0-10168 GCF_032107865.1 Brevundimonas sp. | reverse complement strand
ACGCTAGCGCGCAGGCGCCTCTGCCGCGCGCCCCATCCCAGACGCAGGAGACTCCCGGTGTTGAGGCGCTCCACAGGAATCCCCCGACGTCGCGCGGCGTCGACCAGGGCCTGGGTGGAGGGTCCGAACGCCGTCCGGCGCACCGCATCGCGGAGAATGGCCGCCGCCTCGTCGGCCTGGACGGCGCCCGGCAGGCGCGGATCGAGACTGTCCGCGCAGACCCGGTCCAGGCCGCCGATCCCGGCAAGCGCCTCCGGCAGCAGGGCGTCGCAAAGCTGCAGGGCCAGTCGCCCGGCCAGAAGGGCCGTGGTCTCGTCGCGATAGGTGAAGAGGATGTCGTAGACGCCCGTCTGGCCGCGTACCGAACGCGTCTTGCCCCGGGTGACAGGGGTTCCCGCGCGGGTCTGCAGTTCCAGGGCGACGTGCTCCACCACGTGGCCGAACCAGGTCCCGTCGCGCAGACGACGGACAAATCCGCCCGGCTCCCCGTAGCAGCATCCGTGTCTATCCAGGCCGGGAAGCGCCTCCAGCAGGCGCGTCGAAAAATCGCCCAGCCGATCCGTCGGCCAGTCCTCCATCCGCCCCAGATCCAGGCGGATCCGCACCATGGGCCTGGCGCTGTACAGATGGGGGCCGCGATAGAGGCTCCGCTCCAGAACCTGCATCGCCCGCTCGCCGCTCGTCGTCGCCACCTTCATGCGGCCAGCTCGCGAGGCGCTTCCTCGGTCATTCCGCCCACCAGGGCGCGAACCACCATGGCGGCGGCCACGGCCCGTGACGGGGCCTGGCCGCAGACAAGGGCCGCCCCGGCTCCCGGGCCCGTCAAGGCCCAGTTCCAGGTCTCCCCGACCTGGCTGATCGTCCATCCAAATCCAGCCTGATTCATTCGGCGCCTCCCTGAAGGACTGGATGAACCGACGGTCACGGACGCAGTTCCACTGTCTGAAACCCGACACGCAGACAGGGATTTCGCCGCCACGAGAGCCTCTGGGAACCCGGGGTCGCGGCAAGGCGTATGGCAGTCCCCAAGTCACAGGAGCCTTTCATGTCGTCAGAGGGTCCAGCCCCGCTCCCCGCCTCCGAATCTTCGGACCCGGCGGGCTTTCATCGTCGGTTGGCGCATTGGAACCACCGTCGGCTCGCCCCGGCCACGCCGCGCCCTGCCTGGCGCGACGATCTCCGCCATGATGCGGAGATGATGCTGGTCGAGGGCGACTTCATCGAACGCGCCCGGGCCGAGGCCGCGCCCTGGCTCGCCGACCTCCCCGCCACGGCCGACGCCTTCGTCGCCTGGTTCGAGGCGCTCAAGGGATCCGGCCCCGGCGAGGCGGACCCGCTCTTCCCCTGGCTGGCCGAGACGGCCTCCATGGAAGAGATGCGCTGGTTCCTGCTGCAGGAGGTGGCCGGCGAAGCCGGCTTCGAGGACCTGGTGGCGATGGCCCAGGTCAAGATGCCGACCCGTCCCAAGCTCGAGCTGGCGCGCAACTACTGGGACGAAATGGGCCGTGGGTCGGAAGCCGGCATGCACGGTCCGATGCTGGACCGTCTCGCCGCGGCGCTCGACCTGAAGCCCCGGATCGAGGAAACCGTGTGGCCGTCCCTCGCCCTCGGCAACACCCTCGTCGCCTTCTCCACCCAGAGACGCTACGCCTACCATGCCCTTGGGGCCCTGGGGGCGGTCGAGCTCACGGCCCCCTGGCGAGCCGCCCATGTGGCCGAGGGCCTGAAGCGGCTCGGCGTCGGGGTGGAGCGCAAGTATTTCGCCCTTCACGCCACCCTGGACATCGCCCATTCCGAAGCCTGGAACGAGGAAGTGCTTCGTCCGCTGGCGGCGGAGCGGCCGGAGTGCGTCCGCGCCCTGGCCGAGGGGGCGATCATGCGGCTAATGGCCGGCGCTCGCTGTTTCAACGCCTACCGAACCCATCTCTGGGACCAGGCCCCTCTGCGTCGCTCCGCGTGACGGCGCAGGTCCCTGCGCCCGACGACGCCGCCCTCCTTGAGCTTCTTTCCCGCCTGGAAGCCGCCGGATATGACTTCGTCTCGCCCACCCCGGCCGTCCATGGCCTGGTCGCGCGGCGGCGCCGGGCGGGCGAGGCCGACCTCCTCCGCGACGTCCTGGGCTGGGGCCGCGCCTTCCATGCCGAAACCGCCCCCGCATGGCTTCTGGACGTCCTGACAGAGGCCGACGCCCTCAGGGAAGACGCCGACGGTTTGCGCGCCCGGCTTCGGGTGAGCCGTCTGGACGGACGCCTGCACCTGCATTCCGCCTCTTCCGCAGACGAGCAGGCCGTCTTCCTCGGACCCGACAGCTATCGCTACGTCCGCTTCCTGCGCCAGGCCCTGTCCGGCGTCTCGTGGCGAAAGGCGCTGGAGATCGGGGTCGGCGCCGGAGCCGGCGCCCTCGCGATCGCCGCCCTTGATCCGGAAGCCGGTGTCGTCGCGACCGACATCAACCCCCAGGCCCTTCGCCTCTGCCGCCTCAACGCCCGACATGCCCGTCTCCCGATCGATCTCCGGCCAGGCGGGTTTCCCGCTGAGGGCGTCTGGGACCTGATCGCCGCCAACCCTCCCTATATGGCGGGGCGTAGCGGACGGCTGTACCGCGACGGCGGCGGTCAGTACGGCGCGGAGGTCGCTCTGGAGTGGGCGAAAGAAGCCCTCTACCGCCTCGCGCCCGGCGGACGCCTCCTGCTCTACACCGGCGCCCCGGTCGTGGCCGGCCAGGACCTGGTGCGCACCGCCCTCGCCACCCTGGCCGGCCGGCGCGGGGCGCGGCTGGTCTATGAGGAGATTGATCCTGACGTCTTCGGGGCCAGCCTCGCACGGGCCTCCTATGCCGAGGTCGAGCGCATCGCCGCCGTCGGCGCCGTCGTCACCGTCTGACGACGGTCGACGGCTGAGTCGGCTACCGGTCTCTGCGACCGTTCTGTTCGCGGATCGTTAGGCCTGACTGAAGCCCCAGGGAGAAGCAGGACATGTCCGTCATCGACAAGGCCCTCGCGGCCATCACGCCCGCCCCCTCGTCGGAAAAGAGGGCCGCGGCTGCCGCGGCCGCGCGGGCCGCGGCTGTTCCAGGAGACTGGCTGTCTACAGCCCTGGATCATCATGAGGCGATCCGGGCGGCGTTTCAGTCCGGACGAGAGGCGGCTCCGGGCGAGGAGCGTCTGGCGGCGCGGGACGCCCTGGCCCTTGTCCTCAATGGTCACAGCCTGGCGGAGGAACTGGTGCTCTATCCGGCCATGGCCCGCCACGGCCACAAGAGCCAGGCCGGACTGGCCTATGGCGAGCAGACCGCCGCCAAGATGCAGATGGCTGAACTGGAGACCATCGCGCCGGACTCGCAGGCATGGCTCGACAAGTGGGAACATGTCGAGGGCGCCGTCCTGACCCATATGTACGAAGAAGAGCACGGGTGGTTTCTCCACCTGAAAGCCCATGCCGAGGATCAGGATCGACTGAAGATCCGCTTTCTCCAGGAATTCGATCGTTACGTCGGCGGCTGACCCACAATGTCGCCCACGGCTTCCGGACATCCTGCGGGCGACCGCCCCGCCCTGCTGATCATAGACATGATCAACGACCTGGAATTCGAGGGCGCTGCGGCGATTCTGGACCAGGCCGAAGCCGCGAGCCTCGTCATCCGCGACCTTCGTGCGACCGCCCGCCGCTGCGGCGCGCCGGTCATCTACGTCAATGACAACTTCGATCGATGGTCTGAAGACCGGCGGCAGATCGTCGAGCGGGCCTGTCGCGCGGGCGCGCGCGGGGCGTCGATCTCCCGACGTCTGGCGCCCGCCGACGATGACGTTTTCATCATCAAGCCCCAGCAGTCGGGCTTCTACGGCACAGGCTTGCCGGTGCTCCTGCCCTCCCTCGGCGCGACCCGCCTGGTTCTCGTGGGGCTCGCCGCGGATCTCTGCCTCCTGTTTACGGCCGCGGACGCCCATATGCGTTCCTATGATCTCTGGACGCCACGCGACGGTCTCGTGCCCTCCCGCCCCGCGAGATTGGAACCTGCGCTGGAGATTCTCTCCGACGGTCTTGGCGCAGACACCGGCCCCGCAGCCTGCCTGGACGCGAAATTCTGGACCAGCGGCGCATCGGCCGGCGCCTGATTTCCGCATCCGGCCTGCGCGAAACGCGCGAAAACCAACCTATGTGAAGAACTGGTCGTCGAAGCCATGCTGTTGGTCGAAGGCCATGAAGAATCAGTCGGATACAGGTCTTGAAGCCCGCCTCACCGCCCCCCTGGAGCGGATGCTGGCCAGCTTCGCCCCGATCGGGGTGGAGGGGACCGCCCTGATCCGCAGCGGTTTCACAGGCGCGCCCCAGCAGCAGCCCTCCGGCGCCGCCATTCCCATGGACCCCGAGCGCAACCAGGCCCGGCTGGTGGCGAGCGGCTGGATCGCGCGCGGCGCCATGCTGAACGACGGACGACGTCAGATCGTCGGCCTCAGCCTGCCCGGCGACGTCATCGTGGCCTCGGGATCGGTCGACGCCGATCTCCAGGTCTGGGCCTTGACCGAGATCGTCACGGTGGACGCCACCCCCTTCTGGACCACGCTTTCCGAGCCCGGGACCCAGGCCTCTCCCCTGACGGACGCCTGGCGTCGCTGTCGGACGGCGGAACGCCTGCGCATGGCGCGCCAGGTCGTCCGGCTCGGGCGGCTTAACGCCTACGAACGCACGGCCCACCTGCTGCTCGAACTGCACGAGCGTCAGGTCCGTCTCGGGTCCGCGCGTGGCGGCGCCCTCCATCTGCCCCTGACGCAGGACGTGCTCGCCGACATCCTCGGCCTGAGCGCAGTCCACATGAACCGTACCCTCCAGCAGCTTCGACGCAATGTTCTCGTCGACTACAGGGCGGGACGCACCGTGCTACAGGATCTGCCCGGCCTCGTTGAGGCGGCCAACCTCAGCGCCGTCTGCGGACCGCTCATTCCCCAGCCTTCTGAGGGCCTGGCGAGGCCGGAACCGGTTGGACCCCGGACGGGTTGACCTCACGCCTACTCGCGAGGACGCCATGACCCGAAGCCCTGACCAGCCGCCCCGACCGGACCCGGAGGACAATACCGACCCCACGGTGACGGCGCCGGCCCGTACGGACGGACGCTCCGACGGCCTGGAGGAAAAAAAGCCCATCCGGATCTTCCGCGCCGGCCAGAACGCGGGCGGAGACACCCGTTCCACCGCCGCCTCGACCCGGACCTAGAGCGCGACCGACGCGCGAGTCGCCTGATCGCTCAACCTTCAGATCACGACACGCTCCCAAAGGCGCCTTGGACCGAGCTGGATTCGGCCCGCCTATCCGAAGATGACGTGCGATCGGTCGCGAGGCGTCGCCGATCTTCCTAACCCATGTTGTTGGGCGCCCCTGCGCACAGGGTCAGGATGGCTTCATGTCGAAAGCCGGATCCCCAGCGATACGACCAGGCGGCCTTCTTGGCTGGCTGCTCGCTCTCGTCTTCGGTCGGACGCCCTTGATGCGTCGGTCCGGCCGGACCCGCAGCCGGGTCTCGCCCCGGCGAACGACGCCGACCGGGCGCGCCTGACCCGCCGAGCCGTCTCCTGGCCGACCAGGCGGGGGCTTTTCATCAATGCAGTTTGAGTCGGCCCGAGACCCGTCGGTGGAACAACCGGCTCAGGGCCAGCAACACGGTTCTGCGCAGACCGACGACCACCCGGTGGTGCTCGAGGTGAAGAGCCATATAGGCCCAACGCGCGAGAAGCCCCTCGATCAGGAAGTCGGGGCCGACGAGTCCGCCCATCAGCGAGCCCAGCCCATGACCCGGGCCGAGGGAGATGAGGGAGCCCTTGTCGCGGTATTGATAGGACCCGGGATCCCCGGGCCGCGTCAGGGCTTTCGCCAGATAGGCGGCCTCCTGGGATGCGGCCTGGGCCCTGGCCGGAACGGGGCGGCCATCAGGCCCCGGCGCCTCTGCGCAGTCACCCATGGCGTAGACGCCGGAAGCGGAGGTGCGGAGGCGATCGTCCACGACGAACTGGTTGAGACGACCCGTAGCCAGGCCGAAGGTCCTGTTGACCTCGGCCGCCTTCACCCCGGCGGCCCAGACAATCAGGTCGGCCGGAATCTCGCCGACGCTGGTCTCGAGGCCGTCCGCCCTCACCCGCGTCACGCGCGCCCCGACGGCGAGCCTGACGCCGCGCGCCTGCAGCGCCCGGGCCGCCTTGTCCGCTACGGCCTCGGGCAAGCCCCCGAGTATGCGAGGCGCGGCCTCCGCAATGGTCACCTCCAGCGTGAAACGCTCGGTGGGGTCGAGCGCCGCCGATAGGACCGCATGTCCTTCCAGAAGCTCCGTGGAGAGTTCGACCCCCGTCGCGCCGGCCCCGACGATGGCGATCCTGAGCAGACGGCGACCGTCATAGGCGGATGACAGGAAGAGCGCGGCGAGCCGCCGGTGAAAGGCCTCTGCGTCCGCCACGTCCTCGAGCAGACAGGCGTGTTCCGCCGCGCCGGGGGTGTCGAACAGATGGCTCCCGGCGCCCGTCGCGAGAACCAGGCGTTCGAAATCCAGCGACCGCGCCCCGATCAGCAGGGCGCCGTCGACGTCGCGGGTTTCCGCCAGACGTAGGCGGCGCGCGACGGGGTCGAGGCCTTTGACCTCGCCCAGCATGAACCTGAAATGATTGCGGCGCGCGAGCATCAGATAGTCGAGGCCTTCCTGCCTCGAGTCCAGCGAGCCCGCCGCGACTTCATGAAGGGAGGGTTTCCACAGATGAAACACCGCCCGGTCTATGAGGAGCACTTTCCGAGGCCCTTCGTGAGGGCCCAGCCGGCGTCCGAGAAGGGCGGCCAGCTCCAGGCCGCCTGCGCCGCCGCCCACGATCACGATCTGGTTCTGCATCGTGAAACAATCCCTGCCGCCAGCACGGGTTGCGAAAAGACCAGCGCCCCGCCTCCCGGTCCGGATTCAAGGCATGCGCTTCGTCCCCTCCTTCGTCAGTGACCCAAAGCGGTCTCTGGGCGCCGGGGCGCGGACGACTGGCTTTCATTCTCGTCCCTGGTCCAGAAAGAAGGAGGTTCTGAACATGCTCGCCGAGTTCCGCTATCTCGACAGCCGTTCAAGGACTGTCTTGAATCGGCTGCGGGCGCGGACCGCCCGGCCGAACTCTGCCGGCTGTTCGCCATCGTCTCCATCATCCGCGAGGAACTGCTCTACCCCCGCTATGTCGATATCACCGCACGATCGTCGACGACCTGATCGCGATCATGGACCTGATGCGGGTCATAGCCGGCGAGGTCGATACCGCGGCTCCGTTCGAAATCCTGGCGACGCGCGCCTGGATCCGGCAATTGCGCCGACTATGGCGAGACCACGCCGCCCTGGAAAAGGGGGCGAACGGCCCCCTGGAGCGGCTCGGCTCCCTGCCCCGAGACAAATATTGCGAGACAGACCTGAAGGAGCGGCTAGCCGGGCTGGACAGTCTTTCGGACGTGCCCGTTTCGGAGCCGATTTCCCTATGGAAATTTCGCAGCCATCGCCGCCCGTCGGGTCGTGTGATCGGCGGCTTCGAGCTTGACCCATCCTAGACCGGCGCCCTTGTCAGTCTCAGATAGGTGGGGTCGAACTCCGCCTGCCTGACCAGGCCGTCCCAGTCGCAGATTTCGATGGCGCGCCCTGTCCATTTGACCAGGTCCGCGCCCCGGAGCTGGGCGATGGAACGATTGACGTGGACGTCCGACAGGCCGAGGACGTCTGCAAGCACGGCCTGACTGAGTGGAAGCTCCATCCTTCCGCTTCCCGCGCGATGGACAATCTCCAGGCGACGATAGAGTTCGCACAGGAGATGGGCGAGCCGCGCCACGGCGGTCCGGCGCCCCAAGCCTGCGATCCATTGCCGGTGCACGGCAGCGTCGATCAGGGTGTCCATCCAGAGCAGCCGGGTCAGATGGGGTTCGGTCTCTGTCAGCCGGCGCAGGTCCTCATGGGGTGACCGCGCCACCGTGCAGCTCGTGAGAGCGGCCACCCCGTGATCCATGGGGTTCATCAGCAGACTGTGCAGGTCGACGAAGTCGCCGGGCACGTTCAGTTCGGTGATCTGCCGGGAACCGTTCATCAGCACGACATATCGGGCGGCGAAGCCGTCGAGGATCAGGGTGCTGTGCCCGGGCGATGAATGCTGCCGGACGATGTCGCTTCCCGCCGGAATGACGACCGGGGGCTGAAGAAGCTCTCCAAGAACCGCCTTCTCCCGCCCGGAGAGTTCATCACGGCGCGACAGCTTCTGGATCAGGGGACTGATCAGGACGGTCTCCTAGCCAAAGGGTGCTCCGTGATAATCCCCGGGCGCCGGACGCGTTCCGTCTGCGGCCCCGCTGTCAGGACCTCGGGCTGGTCCCGCCACCCGCCGTCGCGACCCCCCTGGTGTCCGTCGAGACGTTGAACCGCAGTTCCCCGTCCTCAAACACCCTGGCTTCCTGAAAGGTCCGGCTCGCGCCCAGACGCCGCTTCACCTGGGCGATCGCCGCCTGCGCCTCTTCGGCGACGACGGACTCGGTTCTCAGCACGCCGGTCCCACGTGCGCTGTAGCAGACGGTGTATAGGGTCATGTCGCCTCCTGTTCCGGAAGCTCAATTCGGCGCCTTGCCCCTCGTTCCTTGTGCACGGCGCCGGACACAGGCGGAAAACACTTCGCCCGCTGCAATCACCCTTTCCAGTCTCCTCCCGCTTTTCCTAACCCATGTAAGTGCGGCTCGCGCCCGGTGCGTCACTCTGTGCTCAGGAGTCCGACATGCAAACTATGATCAGCCTCACCAATACAGGTTGCGGTCTTCATCGTCCGCACCTGGACTTGATCGACCATCCTGTCTTCCAGGCGCTCCCGCGCAGCATCCAGTCGATCGCCCAGGCTCACAGCCGGCTGATGACGATCCCTGCCGGCGAGCCCCTTGTGGAAACCGGCTTTCTCTCCTTTGTTCTCGCAGGCGTTCTGGGCCTCTTCCCCCACGGCGACCGCATCTGCGTCGCGACCGTCGTCGCCGGGTCGGTTCACGGATGGGACCACGCCCTTGAGCCCGACGCCGACCGGCCAACGGCCAAGGCCCTGATCGACACCACCTTTTGCCGCGTGCCCGCCGACTGCGTGGTCGACGGCCTCGGCCGCGACTGGCTGAACCGTCTGGTCGCCCGGCAGTCCTCCAGACGACTGAGCGGGCTGGCCGCCGAAGCGGCCTGCAACGCCTCCCACCTAGTCCAGGAGCGGCTGGCGAAGTGGCTGGTCCGGCTGCATTGCGGGGCCAATGGCGCGCCCCTCCGCCTGACCCAGGCCGATTTCGGCGCCATGCTCGGCGTGCAGAGGACCAGCGTCAACGCCGCCGCTGGACGCCTGCAGTCCCTGGGTCTGGTTCGGTTCGGACGTGGAAAGGTCCAGATCCTCGACCTCGCCGGTCTGCGCGCCGTGTCCTGCGGCTGCGGCGACAGCAGGACGCCCTCGGCGACCATGGTCGTCGCCCCGCAACGCCCTGCTGAACCTGCAAGCTGGTTCTCCAACGATGCTCGTCAACGGGATACAGCCGCCTGATCAGGGACGACCGGAGCGACCGATGCTGAGCGGCCTGCTGCCTCCTTCAGCAGGCCGCCCCGTCCTCCTCGAAGAAGATCCTGGCCCGCCAGCACGACGCCGGTCGCGATGAGCAAGCCAGCGCAGAAGCCGACAACCACTAGCCTCCAGGCGCGCCGTCTGCGACCTGGGCGGCCCCTGTCGGGAAAAGCAAGGACGACGCCCATGTATCCGGCCCTTGTCTAGACCGGGAACGCCGTAAGACGCCCCAAGGGCGGAAATGTCGTATGGGCGACACCGCCATCCGAACAAAAGAGGGGCGCCGCTCCGGTCAGGAGAGACGCCCGGGATTGTTGACCGGCGTCAGCGGTAGCGCGCGCGTTCGGCTCTGATCTGTTCCGGACTGTAGGGTTCACCCTGCGGATCGAATTCGGTCCAGCCTGTCTGGCGGTAGACGCCGCCTCGCGTGACAGCATCCAGGCCCCGACGATTGTCCAGAATGGTCTCGATCCGCGCGCGATCCGCATCGGACGCCCTGACGCTGACGAGCGTGCCGCCGCGCCGAACGCCCTCGGCATAGACGTGAGCGTCTTCGTCGCCGTGGCCGGCTTCCTTGAGCGCGCCGAGAAGACCGCCAGTCGCGCCG
>NZ_DAMCNG010000092.1:0-10225 GCF_032107865.1 Brevundimonas sp. | reverse complement strand
CGGCGTCGGCGAACAGCACGGGGGCGCAGTCGGCGGTCAGAACGGTCAGCACCGGCCCCTTTACGCCCGCGACCACGGCGTCGCCTTCGGGGCGGTCTCCGGCCCAGCCGTTTTCGGCCACGCGGGCGACGGCGGAGTGAACCTGATAGCAGCCGCACAGGTCATCGGCGGCGCCGCCCATCCATTCGGCGACCCGGCGGCGGTTCTCGGCGACGTGGGCCGGATCGTCCTTGGAGCCGACGCCTGCGTTCAGTCCGGCGTAGATGCCGTCCGACACGCCGCCTGCGCGGGTGAAGAAGCCGTGGCGCACCCCGGCCTTGGTCAGCAGCGGATGGGTGATCGGGTTCAGGCTCATGCGGCGGCCTCCAGTTCGGTGCTGGCGGCGTCGATGGCGGCCTGAACGGCCTTGCGCGCCTGGGGGCTGTTCTTCCAGCAGGTCGAGCCGACGCTGGCGGCGGCTCCGGCGCAGACGACGGCCGCATCTGCCTGGGCCAGACGGGCGAAGCCGCCCACGCCCAACTCCTCCAGCCGCTGGATCACCTTGGGGCCGACGCCTTTGGTCGCCAGCAGAATTTGACGCTCGTGGTCGGTGAAGGTCATGGCCGCATCAGGCTCCATCGCTGGGCGGACGTCTCAGAAGCCCGGCAGGGCCAGAGAGCGCGGAGAGAAGATCGCCGCCGCCTTGAACAGTTCGCCCATCTGATCCGGTGCGGTCAGGCGGTCCAGCTGGCGCTGGATGACCGGGGCGGCTTCGGGGCGTCCCTGCATCAACCGCTGGGCGCGGGCTTCGATCCCCAACGCCTTGAGGAAGGCGCCCTGGCCGACGCAGCCGGTGACGTCGGCGCCGCCGCGCACGGCGGCCTCCAGCACCAGGGGGAAGTCGGCCCATTGCGTCAGGTCAGCCTCGCCCGGTGTGGACAGGGGATCGACCTTCTGATGCCGCCGCAGGGCTTGGAGCGTATCGCCCGCCTCGGGTTTGCTGCGCCCGTAGTCGATCAGCAGGGCAGCGCCCGAGGCGGCCCGGATCAGGCTGGCCAGATCGCGGCCGAAGGCGGCCTGCTGTTCGGAAATCTCGATGATCTGGCCCGGTTCGACGTCGAAGCCGGGCGTCTCGAAGCCGTCGGCGATGGCGGTCAGGCCGAAGGTCAGTTCGTTGTCGTCGGTCACGCCGATGCGGCGCTCGGCCCAGCCGCCTTCGGTCTTGATGAACTGGCGAGCGGGCAAGCAGTCCAGCACCTCATTGGCGATCAGGATGACCGGGGCGTCGGTCTCGACCTTGTTCAGGGCGCTGAGCCAGCGCGGGTGCGCGTCGGCGTCGGCCAGCCGCCGGGCCTGCTCGGCGCGCAAGGGGGCGCTGGGCTCGATCAGGATCAGATCGACCGCCTGCAGGAAGCCGGGAACCAGCCGGGCCGCGCGCAGCACGTCGGACATCAGCGTGCCGTCGCCGGGCCCGACCTCGACCAGCCGCACCCGCTCGGGCGCGCCCAGACGGGTCCAGGTCTCGACCGCCCACAGGCCGATCAGTTCGCCGAACATCTGGCTGATCAGCGGGGCGGTGATGAAGTCGCCGCCTTCGCCCAGCGCCGGGCGGGTGGCGTAATAACCGCCTTTGGGGTCGTGCAGGCAGCGGGTGACGTAGTCCGCCACCGTCATCGGCCCGGTCAGCACGATCTCGCGGACCAGTCGGTCCTTGAGCGTCTCCGCCATGATGGTCTTACGCCTCCGTGACGACCGGCTTCTTCAGCGCCCGCCAGATCAGCCAGGCGCCGACGAGCATCATCGGGATCGACAGGATCATGCCCATGGTCAGGCCCAGCGGCAGGTTCTCCAGCCCGGCGTCGGGCTGGCGCACGTTCTCCAGCGCGGCGCGGCAGACGCCGTAGCCCAGCAGGAACAGGCCGGTGACGAAGCCCGGACGCTTGAGCATCTTCCACTTCCAGATCGCCAGCGACAGGATGACGAACAGCAGCAGCCCTTCCAGGCCCGCTTCATACAGTTGGCTGGGGTGGCGCGGCTCGTTGCCGGCGGGGCAGAAGCCGTACATCTGCTGGATGCGTTCGTTGCAGAAGCGGATGGCCCATGGGACCGTCGTCTCGCGGCCCCACAGCTCGCCGTTGATGAAGTTGGCGATGCGGCCGAAGAACAGGCCCAGCGGCGCGACCGGGGCGATCAGGTCGCCCAGGCTGAGCGGGTTCACGTTTTGCCGACGGGCGTACAGGGCGATGGCGATGACGACGCCCAGGAAGCCGCCGTGGAAGCTCATGCCGCCAGTCCAAAGCTGCAGCAGCTCCAGCCGCTCGCCCCAGCTGTCGCCGGTGAACAACTGGGCGAACATCTCCGGCTTGTAGAAGAGGGCGTAGCCGAAGCGACCGCCCAGGATGACGCCGAGCGTGATCCACAGCACCAGGTCGTCCAGTTGCTGGCCGCCGACGGGCGACTTGCCGGGCGCCCACAGACGCTCCGTCTTGGCCAGGCGCGAGGCGTACCACCAGCCCAGGACGATGCCGGCGATATAGGCCAGCGCGTACCAGCGTATGGGCAGCGGCCCGAGCTGGATCAGGACGGGGTCGAATTCGGGAAAGGGCACGGGGCCTCCTGCGCCTTCAGAAGTTGTCCCTCGTCTAGCAAGCGGGACTGCATTCGTCGCGCGCTTTTCCCGCGAAGCAGTCTATAGGCCGCAGGCAGGTAAGGTTTGGTTTACCCAAATCAATGCACCGTTAACCACGTTTCGGACCGATGGTCCGGGAGTTCTCAAGAGGCCGCCATGCAGACGCGCAATCCCCTCCTTGATGAGTTCGCCAAGCTGACGACCGGCGCCATGGGTCTGGCCCAGGCCGCGGGTGAAGAGGCCAAGGCCGCCTGGCGCGCCCAGGCTGACCGCTTCGTCGCCGAGATGGATCTGGTGCGCCGCGACGAGTTCGACGTGCTGAAGGACGAGATCGCCGCCCTGCGCGCCGAGATCGCGACGCTGAAGGCCGCTGCGCCCGCCCCCAAGAAGGCCGCCAAAGGATCGTCCACAGACGCCGCCTCAAGCCCGGATTCAGCCGGTTGAGCCGAATCTGCGAACACGCCTACCGTCTTCAAAGGCGCTCATCTGAGTCGCCGTCGCTGCTGAAGAAGTTGAACGCCTGATGGATGCTGTGAGACCCGAAGAGGTCGACCTGCCCTTTGATCCGCTGGATGTGGTCGAACATGTCCTGACGGCGGAGAACTTGCCGTTCGACCGTACGGACGAGGGCGATTTGGCCTTCGCCCTGGCTGGCGACTGGAAGGACTATGAGCTGTGGTTCGCCTGGCGGCCCGAGGGCGACTGCCTTCAGCTGTGCCTGGCGCTGGACCTGCGGGTGGCCAAGACGCGCCGCGCGGCGGCCTATGAACTGGTGTCGATGATCAATCAGCGCACCTGGCTGGGCCATTTCGAGATCTGGCCGGACGAGGGCGAGATCGTCTTCCGTCACGCCCTGGCCCTGCCGCACACCGAGCGCCCGACCCTGGCCCAGGCCGCGTCCATGATCGACGCGGCGGTCGAAGCGGCGGACCGTTACTATCCCGCCTTCGATTTCATGGTGCGCGGCTCCAAGAAGCCGAAGGAGGCGATCGACGCCTGCCTGTTCGAGACCGTGGGCAACGCCTGATGTCGGGCAATGGGCGTCCCGTCGTGCTTCAGGGCGTCGGACGCCTGGGCTCGGCCATTCTGGAAGGCTGGCTGGCGACGGGCGCCGTCGATCCGGCCGATCTGATCATTCTGACGCCGTCTGAAAAGCCGGTCGCCGAAGCGGCGCGGGCGAAGGGGGCGCGGATCAATCCGCCGCTGGAGGAACTGGCGAACGCTCGAGCCTTCGTCATCGGCGTCAAGCCCGCCAAATGGCTGGATGCCGCGCAGGCCGTCCTGCCGCATCTGGCGTCAGACGCCGTGATCGTCTCGGTCATGGCCGGGGTGCGCGGCGAGACGATCTCCGAGGGCTACAACGGCCGCCCGGTCGTGCGCGTCATGCCGACGACCGGCGTGGCTCAGGCGCAGGGCGTGGCGACGCTGTGGTCTGCCGACACGGACGCCCTGAAAATCGGGCGCGAACTGTTCGAGCCGATCGCCGAGACGGTTCTGCTGGACGATGAGGCGCTGATGCACGCGGCGACGGCGGTGTCCGGCTGTGGGCCGGCCTATTTCTTCGCCTTCACGCGGGCTCTGGCCGAGGCCGGAGAGGCCGAAGGGCTGTCGCCCGAGGCCGCCGCCCGTCTGGCGCGCGCCACCCTGCGTTCGGCTGCGGCGGGCGTGGAGGGCGACGAGGCTCTGAACGCCCTGATCGACCGCGTGGCCTCCCCCGGCGGCGTGACGCAGGCGGGTCTGATCGCTCTCAATGAAAACGGCGCCCTCGACCATTCTGTCGAAAGCGCCGTGAAGGCGGCGGTCGCCAAGTCCACTGAACTCAGCGGCTGATCGTCAGGCGCTTCAGCGCTTGACGAAACGACCTTCGGCCAGGTTGCGGGCCAGGCGGTCATAGGCGCGCTGGGCGTCGGTCCAGGTGGTCGAACCGCGCGCATCGGCCAGGGTCGGGGTGTAGTAGTCGAACTTGACCGGCTGAACCTCGCCCGAGGCCATGGTCACAGACCCTTCCACCGCAGCGCCGCCGATGGACAGGCTGCGCATGGAATCCAGGCCGGGCTTGTCGCCCAGTTGCTGCATGGTGGGGCGGTTCGGCTTCAGGTCGGTGATGACCAGTTCGACGCGAGCGCCGTCCAGGGCGTTGCGATCCGTCAGCACACGTTCGACGGTGCGGGTCAGGTCGCTGACCTGTTGTTGGACGTCGCGTTCGCCCAGTTCTTGGGCGGTCTTGGCGAAGTCTGGGCTGACCGTCACGACGACGGCCGAGGGTTGAGCCGCGGCTGCGCCGGAGACGGCGAGAGCAGCGGCGAGCGGCGCAAGGAAAGCAATACGACGCATAGTACGGACTCCTGATTCCAGGCCCCCCTGGAACACGGGACAAGATGGCGATGATTTTACGGTTCCGCTAGAGGCGTCGGCCAAAGATCTAGGCGGCGCGACGATCCGCCGGCAGCCGGATCGACGCCTTCAGCCCGCCCAGGTCGCTGCGCCCCAGAATGATGTCGCCGCCGTGGCCGCGCGCCACGTCCCGCGCCACGGCCAGACCCAGGCCCACCCCCTTGCGGTTCTGATTGCGCGAGGCGTCCAGCCGCGAGAAGGGGCGGAAGGCTTCTTCGTGCATGTCGTCGGGAATGCCGGGGCCGTCGTCCTCGACCACGATCTCCAGCCCGCCGGAGGGCAGGGGGCGGGCCGACAGCCGCACCTTTTCCCCATGAGAGGCGGCGTTGCCGACCAGGTTGTTGATCGCCCGGCGGAAGGCCAGGGGGCGGGCCAGCATGTTAAGATCGTCGGGCGTCTCGACCT
This sequence comes from Brevundimonas sp., assembly GCF_032107865.1. Lineage (GTDB taxonomy): Bacteria > Pseudomonadota > Alphaproteobacteria > Caulobacterales > Caulobacteraceae > Brevundimonas. The sequence goes on along the minus strand of NZ_DAMCNG010000092.1, from coordinate 4,818 downwards.
CGGCCACGGCGCCGGAGCGACCGGCGTCCTCGGCGGCGCGACGCAGCATTTCGGGCACGGAGATCGTCTGCATCGCCTCGCCCGCCTCGCCGCGCGCAAAGGCCAGGTATTCGTCGATCATATGCTCCATCTCGTCCAGGTCGCCCTTCATCGCCTCGGCGCGCTTGAACGGCGGGGCCAGGGCCAGTTCGAGACGCAGACGGGTCAGGGGCGTGCGCAGGTCGTGGCTGACCGAGGCCAGCAGGGCAGTGCGCTGATCGATGTGCCGCTGGATGCGGGCGCGCATGTCCAGGAAGGCGGTGGCGGCGGCCCGCACCTCGCGCGCGCCGTGGGGCTTGAAGCGCGGCACGCTTTCGCCCCGGCCGAAAGCCTCGGCGGCGGAGGCCAGGCGCTCGATGGCGCGCACCTGGTTGCGGATGAACAGCACCGCCACGCCCAACAGCAGGATGGTGGCGATCATCAGCCACAGGACGAAGATGTGGGCCTGGGTCGCCACGGCCCGTTCACGCGGGGCGATGACGCGCAGCACGCCGCCAGCCTCCTGCACCCGGATGTCGACATAGGCGGGGTAGCGGGTGGTGTCGAACCAGAAGGGCTGGTCCAGCCGCGAAGCCAGGGCCTTTTCCAGCGTGCGATCGACCAGACCCAGGGCGCCGCGTCGTTCTTCATCCGGCAGGGAGGCGGCGGACTGGAAGGCGATGGACAACTGCATCGACCGTTCGGCGCGCTCAGAGATCAGGGCCAGATTCTGGGGCGAAGGATCGTCGCGATAGCTTTCGGCCGCCCAGGCCACGTCGCCGGCCAGCCCCTCGGACAGGCGCGCCGTCACCGCCTGCCAGTGGGCGTCGAAGAAGGCCCAGGTCACCGCCGCCTGCATGATCAGCACCGGCAAGACGATGATCAGCAGCGACCGGCCCCACAGGGAGGTCGGCAGCCGACGCTTGATCCACCGCGTCCAGACGTTGAACGGCATCAGCCGCATGAGGGGCGTTCCGGTCCTGTCGTCAGTCCGGCGCCAGCATATAGCCGACGCCGCGCACCGTCTGAAGGTAGCGCGGATTCTTGGGGTCGACCTCCAGCTTGCGGCGCAGGCGCGTCACCTGGACGTCCACGGCGCGGCCGGTCACATCGGCCGTGTCGGGCGACAGGGTCATGCGCTCGACCGGCGAATGGGCGTGGATGGCCAGGGTCTTGAGCAGTTGGGCCTCGGCCTCGGTCAGGCGTTGCAGTTCGCCGTCGCGCGTCAGCTCCAGCCGCTCCATGTCGAAGACGGCGGGGCCCATGCGGATCTCCTTGGGCGTCATCAGCTTGCCGCCGGTGCGGCGCAGGATGGCCTCGATCCGCAGCGATAGCTCGCGCGGGTCGAAGGGCTTGGACATATAGTCGTCGGCGCCGCGCGACAGGCCCTCGATCCGGTCGTCCGGGTCGCCCTTGGCGGTCAGCAGCAGAACGGGCGTCTTGGACAGGGCCGCCTGGCTGCGAATCCAGGTGGTCAGATCGAAGCCGCTTTCACCCGGCATCATCACGTCCAGCACGATCAGGTCGAACTCGATCAGTTCGACCATACGGCGCGCCGCGCCCGCGTGGGCGGCGCCGGTGACGCGATAGCCCTCGCGGCTCAGGAATTCCTTGAGCAGTTCGCGGATGCGGTCGTCGTCATCGACGACCAGGATGTGTCGCCCGCTGCCGGCGGGAGCGATGGGGCCGGACCGACCGTTGGCGCGAGGCTCGATCATGCTCACTGCGAATCTCCTCGCGAGGCGCCGTTGACGCGGACGCGCGACGGGCGTCTAAATAAATATCTTGCGCGGGAGACGTTCTTCAATGGCCTTCGTTCCTTTCGACGATCGTGACGGATGGATCTGGTTTGACGGAGAATTCGTTCCCTGGCGGGAAGCGAAAACGCACGTTCTGACCCATGGCCTTCACTACGGCTCGTCGGTGTTCGAGGGTGAGCGTATGTATGGCGGTGAAATCTTCAAGCTGACCGCGCACAGCGAACGCCTGAGGCGTTCCGCCGAGCTGCTCGACTTCGAGATTCCCTATAGCGTGGCCGAGATCGACGCCGCCTGCAAGGAAACCTGCGTCCGCAACGGCCTGGTCGACTGCTATATCCGTCCTGTCGCCTATCTGGGGCCGGAACAACTCAGCGTCACCGCCAAGAACAGCAAGGTCCACCTGGCCATCGCCGCCTGGGAATGGCCCAGCTATTTCGACCCCGAGGTCAAGAAGAAGGGCATCGCCCTGGAGTGGGCCAAGTGGCGCCGTCCCGACCCGGCCACGGCGCCGTCCACGGCCAAGGCGGCCGGCCTCTACATGATCTGCACCATGTCCAAGACGGCGGCCGAGAAGCGCGGCTTCGCCGACGCCCTGATGCTGGACTGGCGCGGCTATGTGGCCGAGGCGACCGGCGCCAACGTCTTCTTCGTCCAGAACGGCGCCCTGCACACGCCGCGCGTCGACCACATCCTGAACGGCATCACCCGTCAGACCGTCATCGAAATGGCCCAGGCCCGCGGGGTCGAGGTCGTGGTCCGCGACATCCTGCCGGAAGAGCTGGGAGATTTCTCCGAATGCTTCCTGACCGGCTCGGCCGCTGAGGTGACGCCGGTGGGCCAGGTCGGCGACTATCGCTTCACGCCGGGCGCGCTGTCGCTGAGCCTGATGGACGAATACGGCAAGCTGGTTCGCGGCCAACTTTAGACGGCTTCCGTCGACGAGTTTCGTCGTCCCCCTTGCCAGCGGCGTCCTGCTGTCGTTGATGCGCACTGAAGAAGCCGGCTCCCATAGCGCCGGTCGCGGAGCCGCCTTTCCATGTTCAGCCTCCTGAACCTCCAGAGCCTGTTCGGCCTGGTCGTCATCGTCGCCGTCTGTTGGGCGATCTCTGAGAACCGTCGCGCCTTTCCGTGGCGGTTGGCGATCGGAGCGGTGCTGGTGCAGGCGGCCCTGGTGCTGGCGACCTTCGCCATTCCCGGCTCGCAGGTGGTGCTGGACGGCATCAACAATGCGGTGAAGGGGCTGGAGCTGGCGACCGAAGAGGGGACGCGCTTCGTCTTCGGTTATCTGGCGGGCGGGGATCAGCCCTACGCCGTGGCCAATGAAGGCGCCCTGTTCACCTTCGCCTTCAAGGTGCTGCCGCTGATCCTGGTCATCTCGGCCCTGTCGGCCCTGCTGTGGCACTGGAAGATCCTGAAGTGGATCACGCTCGGCTTCGGCTTCCTGTTCCAGCGGACCATGGGCCTGGGCGGCGCCTCGGCTCTGGCGGTGGCGGCCAACGTCTTCCTGGGCATGATCGAAAGCCCGATCGTCATCCGCGCCTATCTGGACAAGCTGAGCCGGTCCGAGGTCTTCCTGATGATGGTGGTCGGTCTGGCCACGGTCGCCGGCTCGACCATGGTGGCCTACGCCGCCATCCTGTCGCCGGTGCTGACCAATGCGGCGGGCCACGTCCTGGTGGCCTCCATCGTCTCGGCCCCCGCCGGCATCCTGCTGGCGCGCGTCATCATCCCTGAAAAGCCGGGCGAGGGCGGGGCGGTCGCCGACTACAACTCGGCGCTGAAGTACGACAGCGCCGTCGACGCCATCGTGAAGGGCACGTCCGACGGCCTGATGGTGGTGCTGAACATCTCGGCCGTGCTGATCGTCTTCGTGGCCCTGGTGGCCCTGGCCAATGTCATCCTGGGCGGCTTCGTCATCGCCGGAGAGCCGCTGACGATCGAGCGTATCCTGGGCGTGCTGTTCGCGCCCGTCGCCTGGCTGACGGGCGTGGAATGGGCCGACGCCCACAAGGCGGGCTGGCTGTTGGGGGTCAAGCTGACCCTGACCGAGTTCGTCGCCTTCATCGAACTGGGCAAGGTGCCCGCCGCCGAGATGAGCGAGCGCACGCGGATGCTGATGACCTACGCCCTGTGCGGCTTCGCCAACATCGGCTCGGTCGGCATCACCGTGACCGGCCTGTCGGTGCTGATGCCGGAACGCCGCGAAGAGGTGCTGGGCATGGTGTGGAAGGCGCTGCTGGCGGGCTTCCTGGCCACGCTGATGACGGCCTGCGTCGTCGGGGCCTTGCCCGCCGCCATCTTCGCCTAGTAGCGTTCCGAGGGCAGCCGAAGGGAACCCTCTGATGAAGCTCTATGAAAGCCGCCGCGCGCCCAATCCGCGTCGCGTCAGCTGGGTCATGGCGGAAAAGGCCGTGACCGACGTCGAGCGGGTCGAGATCGAGCTTCTGGCGGGCGAGCATCGCACCCCTGCCTATCGCGCCAAGTTCGGCGTGCCGCACGTCCCGGCGCTGGAGCTGGACGACGGGACGTGCCTGACGGAATCCATCGCCATCTGCCGCTATCTGGAGGCCCTGCACCCCGAGCCGAACCTGTTCGGCCGCGATCCCAAGGAGCAGGCGATCATCGAGATGTGGATGCGCCGGTGCGAGATGTACCTGGCCAATCCGATGATGTTGAACGTGCGCTTCACCCACCCGGCCCTGGCCGCGCTGGAAGCGCCTCAGCCCCAGGTCGCTGAGTACAACCGCCTGGGCGCAGAGCGCTTCATGAAGACGCTGGACCGGCATCTGGCGGAGCATGAGTTCATCGCCGCCGACCGCTTCACCATCGCCGACATCGTCGGGGCCGTGGGTCTGGATTTCGCGCGTCTGGTCAAATACCGGCCGCCCGAGGAACTGACGCACCTGGCCCGCTGGCTGGAGGCGTGCCGCGCCCGTCCGGCGGCGGCGGCGGGGATGTGAGCCCGCCTTGCGGACTCTGACGGCGCCGGATCGCGGGCTGGCCCTGCTGCTGGCGGGACTGGCGGGCTATGTCGACAGCC
>NZ_DAMCNG010000091.1:4703-10355 GCF_032107865.1 Brevundimonas sp. | reverse complement strand
CTGACCACCTCGCCGTCAACGACAACCACGCCCGGCTCGCCATAGATCTGGGCCGAGCCGAATTCGCCGCCCACGGAGAAGCTGGACGAACGGCCATACCAGCCCGGCTCGCCGGTCAGCGTCAGGGCGTGGGCCGCGCCGTCATGATGGACCGCCGTATGCGCTTGCGGCGCCGCGTTCAGCCGGAAACCGAACAGCCCTGCGCGAGAGGGCGCCAGCACATTGTCCGGCGCGTCAAAAGCGGCGGCGTCCGCTTCCAGCCCGATCTGCCCGGCCGCAGCGGCCAGGGCGCGGGCGGAAACTTGAGGCGGCGTCAGCAGCGTCCCCTCCTCCGCCGCGATGAAGCCGGTGTCCACGTCGCCCTCAATGAAGCGCGGATGCTCCAGGCAACGCGCCATGAAACCGGCGTTGGTCTTGACCGGCCAGACCTCGACCTCGCGGCAGGCGTCGGCCAGGCGGGCGGCGGCGGCTTCACGGGTCTCTTCGTGAACGATCAGCTTGGCGATCATCGGATCGTAGAACTGGCTGACTTCGCCGCCCTGCATCACGCCGGTGTCGACACGGATGTCGTCGGGCATGACGAAGTGATCCAGTTTTCCGATCGACGGCATGAAGCCGTTCGCCGGATCTTCGGCGTAGAGACGGGCCTCCATGGCCCAGCCCTTCATCGGGATGTCGGCCTGCGCCAGCGGGATCGGCTGACCCGCCGCGACGCGCAACTGCCACTCGACCAGATCAACGCCGGTGATCGATTCCGTGACCGGGTGCTCGACCTGCAGCCGGGTGTTCATTTCCATGAACCAGATGCGGTCCGCCTTCAGCCCGCTGGAGGCGTCGGCGATGAACTCGATGGTCCCTGCACCCTGATAGTCCACGGCCTTGGCGGCGCGCACAGCGGCGGCGGTAACGGCGTCGCGCGTGGCCTGATCCATGCCGGGCGCCGGGGCTTCCTCGATCACCTTCTGGTGGCGGCGCTGCAGCGAGCAGTCGCGCTCGTGCAGGTGGACGACATTGCCGTGGCTGTCGCCGAAGACCTGCACCTCGATGTGGCGCGGGCGGGTGATGTAGCTCTCGATCAGGACGCGCGGATCGCCGAACGAGGACTGGCCCTCGCGCTGGGCCGAGGCCAGACCGTCGGCGAAGTCCTCGGCGCGGTCGACCTTCCTCATGCCCTTGCCGCCGCCGCCCGCGACCGCCTTGATCAGGACCGGGAAGCCGATGCGGTTCGCCTCGGCGCTCAGGGTCTCCAGCGACTGGTCTTCGCCCTGATAGCCGGGGGTGACGGGCACGCCCGCCTCGATCATCAGCTTCTTGGCCGCGTCCTTCAGGCCCATGGCGCGGATCGAGGACGGCTGCGGGCCGATCCAGATGATGCCCGCCGCCATGACCGCCTCGGCGAAGTCGGCGTTCTCGGACAGGAAGCCGTAGCCGGGGTGGATGGCCTCCGCCCCTGCCGCCTTGGCCGCCGCCAGCACCTTGGCCGCATCCAGATAGGATTCGCGCGCCGCCGCCGGGCCGATCAGCACCGCCTCGTCCGCCTCGCGAACGTGCAGGGCGGCGGCGTCAGCCTCAGAATAGACGGCTATGGTGCGCAGGCCCATGCGTCGGGCGGTGCGGAAGACGCGGCCGGCGATCTCGCCGCGATTGGCGACCAGGACGGACTTGAACATCAGACTACCTTATTGCGCCCAGCTCGGCGCGCGCTTGTCGAGGAAGGCGCGGACGCCTTCCTGGCCCTCGGCCGAGACGCGGGCGCGAGCGATGCGCTTGGCGGTCTCTTCCAGCAGGCGGTTGTCGATCTCTTCACCCGCCACGTCGTTCACCAGGCGCTTGGCGTCGCCCATGGCGCCCGGCGCATTGGCCGACAGGCTGTCGGTCAGCATGGAGATGAACTCGTCGACCGAACCTTCGGGCAGGACCATGTCGATCAGGCCCGCATGGGCGGCGTAGTCGGCGTCGAAGATGTTGGCCGTCAGGAACAGCTGGCGCGCGCGCCGTGCGCCGATAGCCTCGATGACATAGGGGGCGATGGTCGCCGGGATCAGGCCTAGCTTGACCTCGGAGAAGGCGAAGCGCGTCCCCTCGACCGCCACGGCCATGTCGCAGGCGGCGACGATGCCCGCCCCGCCGCCCATGGCTGCGCCTTCCACCAGGGCCACCGTCAGCGCCGGCACGTCGTGCAGGGCCTTCAGCATCTTCGCCAGCCCCATGGCGTCGTCGCGGTTGTCGCTCTCGGACCAGTCAGCCGCCGAGCGCATCCAGTTCAGGTCTGCGCCCGCGCTGAACGTCCCGCCCGCGCCGCGGATGAAGACGACGCGCACATGGTCAGCGCCGTGCAGGGTCTCGAACGCTTCATACAGGGCGGCGATGGTCGCGGCGTCGAAGGCGTTCTTCTTCTGGGGCCGGTTGATGGTGACGAAGACCACGCCGTCAACGGTCGAGTCGATCTGCACCAGGTCGTCGTTCGCATCCGGCGCGGGATCGGCGACAAAGGGATGGGCGATGGCGTTCATCTCCGCCGCCTCGGCGTCGGTGATGTCCAGAGCGTTCAGCTCTTCTTCGGTCGGCTTTTGGTCAGTCATGATGGGCTCCTTGGCCGATAGAACGCTTCAAACGTCATCCCTCTCCCCCTCGCTGGGGAAGAAGGCGATTAAACAGGATCGCAGCGGTTGGCGCGAACGGTCTTGCCGTCCTGCTCGACGCGCAGCGAGACGCCCGCTACCGGCGACAGGCGCAGGGTTTGGACAAGGGTCTGGTCGCCGTCGGACGACTGGTTTTCCAGAACCACCCGGATAGCGTCGCCTTCGCCTTGCAGGGTCTCCAGGGCCACCAGCTTGGAGGTGTCCTCATAGCCCTTGATCTCATTGGCCGTGATGACGAAGCGCGTACCGCTCTCGTCCTTGGCGCAGCCGTCGTCGCTGTAGTCCCAGTTGCCGCGATAGCCGACCGGGAAGACCGCTTCGGACGGCTCGCCCGCCCGCGCAGCCGCCTCTTCAGCCGCCGAGACCGGCTCGGCCTGCGCCGTCGCCGCAGCCTCAGGCGCGGATTCAGCCGTCGCCGGGGCCTTGGAATCGGCCTGCGATCCGCAAGCCGCAAGCAGCGCGGTCAGGGCGATGAAAGCTGCAGTCTTCTTCATGTCACTGTCCTTGTCATCCGATCCCCGCATCGAGATCGCCGACGCGACACTCTCAGCCGCGCGGTCCGGCTTCAAGCAGTTTTTTGAACACTGTGTAATTTATCGCCTTACATCCGGAACACGCCGAAGGTCGTCTCGGGGATCGGGGCGTTCAGGCTGGCGCTGATGGCCAGGCCCAGCACGTCGCGCGTCTGGACCGGGTCGATGACCCCGTCGTCCCACAGGCGGGCCGTGGCGTAATAGGGGTTGCCTTCGTCCTCGTACTTCTGACGGATCGGCGCCTTGAAGGCCTCAGCCTCCTCAGGTGTCCAGGCATCCGCGTCGCGGTGGACGGTAGCCAGGACGCTGGCCGCCTGCTCGCCGCCCATGACGCTGATGCGGCTGTTGGGCCAGGTGAAGAGGAAGCGCGGGCTGTAAGCCCGGCCGCACATGCCGTAGTTGCCCGCCCCGAACGACCCGCCGATCAGGACGGTGAACTTGGGCACCTCGGCGCTAGCGACCGCCGTGACCAGCTTGGCGCCGTGCTTGGCGATGCCCTCGGCTTCATACTTGCCGCCGACCATGAAGCCCGAAATGTTCTGCAGGAACAGCAACGGGATCTTGCGCTTGCAGGCCAGTTCGATGAAGTGCGCGCCCTTCTGGGCGCTTTCCGAGAACAGCACGCCGTTGTTGGCCAGGATGGCCACCGGCTGGCCCCAGATGCGAGCAAAGCCGCACACCAGCGACGTGCCGTACAGCGCCTTGAACTCGTCCATCTCCGAGCCGTCGACAATGCGGGCGATGACCTCGCGCACGTCATAGGGGGCGCGGACGTCCTCAGGGATGATGCCGTACAGTTCGGCCGGATCATAAGCAGGCGCGCGCGGCTCGCGCACGTCCAGCGGCTGGGGCTTGATGGTGTTCAGATTGGCGACGATGGAGCGGACGATCTCCAGCGCGTGCTCGTCGTTCTCGGCCACGTGGTCGACCACGCCCGACTTGCGGCCGTGGGTTTCGGCGCCGCCCAGTTCCTCGGCTGAGATGACCTCGCCCGTCGCGGCCTTCACCAGCGGCGGGCCGGCCAGGAAGATGGTGCCCTGATTGCGCACGATCACCGTCTCGTCCGACATGGCCGGCACATAGGCGCCGCCCGCCGTGCACGATCCCATGACGCAGGCGATCTGCGGGATCGAGCGCGCGCTCATCCGCGCCTGATTGAAGAAGATGCGGCCGAAGTGGTCGCGATCCGGAAACACCTCGGCCTGGTGCGGCAGGTTCGCCCCGCCGGAATCGACCAGATAGACGCACGGCAGGTTGTTCTGCTCGGCGACCTCCTGCGCCCGCAGGTGCTTCTTCACCGTCATGGGGAAGTAAGCGCCGCCCTTCACCGTCGGGTCGTTGGCGACGATCATGACCTCGCGGCCCGACACTCGGCCGACGCCGCAGATCATGCCGGCGCCCGGCGCCTCGTCCCGGTACATGCCGTTGGCGGCCAGTTGGCCCACTTCCAGGAAAGGCGAGCCGGGGTCCAGCAATCGCTCGACCCGGTCGCGCGGCAACAGCTTGCCGCGCGCCACATGGCGGTCGCGGCTGGCGTCCGAGCCGCCGCGCGCGGCCTTGGCGACCTTTTCATAAAGCTCGTCCCGCAGGGCGCGATTGTGCGCATCCAGCGTTTTGAAAGCAGGACTGTTGCGATCGACGGCGGAAATCAGCTTGGGCATGCCCAAGGTTTAGGAGGCTTCCGCGCCGGGGGGAAGCCGGTTCGGTTCCCCCACGACGAAATCGGCTATATCTGCCTGTCATGGCCCCGCTTCGACCGGACACGCTCGCCGTCGCCCTGTCCCGCGCCTTCGAGGACGCGCAGGACAACCGCGCCAGTTGGTTCGCCCTGACGCGGGGCGAGCGGCTGTTCTCGGCCGGCGACCGGGCCGACACCCTCTATCTGCTGCGCGCCGGGCGTCTGGGCGTCTTCCGTCACGACGACGGACGAGTTCCGCAGATGACCGCCGTCATCAAGCCGGGCGAGCCGGTCGGCGAACTGGCCATGCTGGCCGGCACGTCGCACATGTCGGACGTCGTCGCCCTGCGCGACAGCGACGTGTTGGCCCTGCCGCGCGAAGCCTTCTTCGACGCCGCACGCAATGATCCCATGCTGATGTCCGAGCTGGGCCAGATCATGCTGAGCCGCGCCCGCGAGCGCGGCGGCGGGACCGAGCCGAACGTCTTCGGCTTCGTCTCCGCGCGCGGCAAGCCGATCCGCGCCTTCGTTGAGCGCGTGGCCCGCGCAGTCGAGGCTCAGGGCTGCACCTGCCACGTCATCGACAGCTCCGCCCTGGCGTCGGCCGCCGAATGGTTCTCGCGCGTCGAGGACGCCCACGACTACGTCCTCTACGTCGCCGAGGCGGACGAGCCGAACTGGGCCGCCCTATGCGCCCGCCAGGTGGATCGGCTGTTCCTGGTCGGCGCCGCAGACCGTCCGCCGCCCCCTGCCCCGCCCGTCGCCGACGACTGGGACGACGCAGGCCAACGCACCGATC
>NZ_DAMCNG010000091.1:0-4693 GCF_032107865.1 Brevundimonas sp. | reverse complement strand
GGCGCGCGCGCCTATGCCCACATCGGCGCGCTCAAGGCCCTGCGCGAAGCGGGCACGCCCATCGACTTCATCGGCGGCGCCTCCATGGGGGCGGTCATCGGCGCGGGCCCGGCCCTGGGCTGGTCGGACGAAGAGCTTGAGCACCACATCCGCCAGGCCTTCGTCCTGTCCGACCCTCTGGCCGACATCGCCCCGCCCATCATCGCCATGACCCACGCCCGCAAGGTCAAGGCGATGATGAAGGAGGCCTTCGGCGACGTGCAGATGGAGGACATGCTGCTGCCCTTCTTCGCCGTCTCGACCAATCTGACCTCGGGCAAGCTGGAGGTTCATCGCGAAGGGATGCTGCGTCACGCCCTGCGCGCCTCCATCTCCATTCCCGGCGTCATGCCGCCCGTGGTGATGAACGGTCAGGTGCTGGTCGACGGCGCCGTGCTGCGCAACTTCCCCAGTGATGTGATGCGGCGGCTGAACAGCGGGCCCGTCGTCGGCGTCGACGTGTCCATGACGCGCGGCGTCGATCCCGAGACGCTGGAAAATCCGCCGTCCTGGTGGCGCTGGATCCTGTCGGGCGCCTGGAAGCACGGGCCGCCGATCGTCTCCATCCTGATGCGCTCGGCCACCTTGTCCAGCGAAGCCGAGCGGATGCAGGCCCGCGCCGAGACGGACCTGCTGATCCTGCCCACGCCCGACGGCGTCGATATCCGCGACTGGAAAGCCTATGAGCCGGGCGTCGCAGCGGGTTACGAGGCCGCGCAAGCGGCCCTGGACAGTCTCAACGGGCCGATCGAGACCCTGCACCGCCGCCGTCGGACCGGCGCGCCAGAAGAAACAGTCGAGGAAATGGCAGAAGAGTCCTTCCCTCAGGACGTCGCGGAAACGCCTCGCCCAACACCTGAGCCAGGCGCGTCAGGAAGGCGTCGTGGTTGGCTGGGTCTTCGGAAAGCGCGGTCAGATAAGGCCTGAGGGCGGTGCCCTTCATCCACTCCAGCACGGCGTTCTCGCCGTCCAGAACGTGCAGATAGGTCGTCGCCCAGATGTCGACCTCCTCGCACAGGTCCGCCACCGCGTCGTAATAGGCCTCGGCGGCCAGCAGCGGCTGAATGGTGTCTACGCCCTTCAGACACGCGCTCCACGGACCGTCCGCCGCCGTCTGGCGCATCAGGGTGTGATGGCGCGTCTCCCAGGCCATAGGCATCTGCACCGCCAGCACCCCGTCCGGCGCCAGCGACTCGGTCAGGCGTCGAAACAGCGCCGCATGATCCGGCGCCCACTGCAGGGAAGCGTTGGCCAGGATCAGATCCGCCGGCGCGGCGGGCTTCCAGGCCCCGAGATCGCCCTGCACCCAGTCTACGTCGTCCGGCAGGGTCCGCGCCTGTACCAGCATGGCGGCGCTGGAATCCAGCCCATGCACCTGCGCATCCGGCCAACGCCGCTTCAGCAAGGCCGCGTGCTGGCCCGTACCGCAGCCGATGTCCCAGACTTCGCGCGGCGTCAGATCGTCCGGAAGCTGCGATAGCAGGTCGATCGCCGCACGATCGCGCTGGCGCTCGAAACGGTTGTATTGCTGGGGATCCCACGCTGGCGACGTCATCGTCATACTTCTCCCTCGACCTATCGCAAAAGCGATTCGAGGGAGAATGGTACAGCCTCTCAGGATTGAACTGAGGACCTCCGGTTCCACAAACCGGCGCTCTAACCAGCTGAGCTAAGGCTGCACATCTCTGCGCGAGGGCGGTTCTCTAGCGGGCCTCGCCGCCGGGGGCAAGCGGCCTTTTCGCCCTCGCGTGGGATTTTGTGTCTTATCCCCGTCAGTTCCAACCGCGGCTGGCGATATACTGCTGAAGTTGCATCAGACGGGTCTGGTCCGACGGGTGGGTCGACGCGAACTCCGGCGTCCCCGACTGTCGCCCTTCAGCCATGGCGCGCCACAGGGCCAGCGATTCCGACGGCCTGTAGCCGGCCGCCGCCATGTAATCGACGCCCAGACGATCCGCCTCCAGCTCATGGCTGCGCGAGAACGGCAACAGCACGCCCAACTGCGCGCCCATGCCGCCAAAGGCCTGAACCGCCTGGCTATAATCCCCGGCCTGGCTCTGCACCGCGCCAAGGATCAGGCCCGTCGTCTGCGTGGTCGAGGCGCGTTCAGCGGCGTGGCGAGCGATGACGTGGCCGACCTCATGGCCGATCACGGCCGCCAGTTGGTCGTCGTTCTTGGCGATGGCCAGCAGCCCTGTCGTCACCCCCATATGGCCCGACGGCAGGACAAAGGCGTTCGGCGTGGCGTCGTCGAACACCGCATACTCCCAATGGCGATTGGTCAGATTGGCCGCCTGGACGATCCGATCGCCCACCCGACGCACCCGTGCATTCTGAGCCGCATTGTTCGACACCTTCTGCGTCCGCAGCGTCTCGGCCCAGGCCGCCTGCGACTGCTGGACCAGCACGCCATCGTCGATGAAGACCAACTGATTGCGGCCCAGGGCCTCATTATAGGCACAGGCGCCGACGCCGGCACCCAGAACGCCGGTGGTGATCGCCAGGGCGAGCATAAGGGGCTTACGAGACATCAGTCCTCCGGAACAGTTCAGCGGCCATAATGCACAGGCAGGCCGCCCGGCTCCATGCCTGACGCCGCAAAGTGCGTTTCCATCGCTCGTTTCGTTGAGCCACGACCAGCAGGCTTCAACGCATGGAAAAAGCGCCCCGAGGCGAAACCTCGAGGCGCTTCTTTTCGTTCAGTGCGTTCGCACGCTTAGTCCAGGTTAAACGGCACCCGGACCACGAACTTGGCGTTCGTTGCAGCGCCATCGACCGTACGAGGCGAAAGTTGCCCGCGTTGGACGATGCGAACAGCGGCAGCGCCGAAGCCCATGCCGGACGGCTCTTCCGAGACGACGCGGCAACCTTCGGGCTTCCCGCTCGGGGTCACCGTGCACTCGACCGTGGCCGAACCACCCACGCCGCGATCAAGAGCGCGTTGCGGGAAGTCCCGTTCGGTCGGACGCGGCGGGCGAGCCCACTGCGGGTTGGTGATCACCGAAGGACGCGGCGGCGCGGGCGGCGCCGGCGGAGGCGGCGGACCAGGGACGATCACGGGCGGGCCCGTGTATTCGACGCGGTCTTCCTTCTTCGTCGGCTCGATCGGCAAGGTCACCGGCGGCGGAGGCGCCGAGGTGTTGACGACCGGCTCGCGCACCTGAAGCTTCGGCGGCGGAGGTGTATCCGGCGGCGGCGGCGGCGGCGGAGGCGGAGGCGGCGGAGGCGGAGCCTCCATCAACTCCACGTCCACAGCCTCGTCCACATAGTTGAACTCCTGGAGTTCGAACTTGCTCTTGTACAGGTATATGCCTGCCAGAGCGTGGACGATCACCGAGACGCCGATCCCGACCATTGCACCCGTCGAGAGCTTCTTCTTCTTGGGTGCATCGAGCAGAGGGTCGCGGTGCTCGTGAGGTTCAGCAGTCATGCTTTGAGTCACGCCCCCTACGATTGATCTTCGCCAACCAGGGCGACACTGTAAAAACCATTATCCTGCAAGGCGTTCATGACCTGCATGAAGTCCCCGTACCGCGTTTGCTGGTCAGCGCGGATAAAGATCCGCTCTTCGTCCGGATTACGCGTTCCGATTTGGGTCCTCAGGTCATCGCCCAGGGCGGCGACCGACGTCGGGAAATCGCCCACGTACACTTCACCGCCATTCTGGATGGAGATGAAGACGGGCTTGGGCGGATTCTGAGCCGGCGGAGCGACGGCGCGTGGAAGTGTCACCGGCACCGACACGGTGGCGAGCGGAGCCGCCACCATGAAGATGATGAGGAGAACCAGCATAATGTCCACGAAAGGCGTGACATTGATTTCGCTGTTCGCCTCGACGGTGTACTTGCCGCCGCCGGAACCGGAAAGTTTGGCGGCCATCCGTCTTACGCCCCCTTGTCGAGTTGACGCGAGATCGAGTTCATCAGCTCGGCGTTGAAGCCGTCAGCACGAGCGCCGTACGAAGCGATGCGGGTGTTGAAGTAGTTATAGAAGATAACCGCCGGGATAGCCGCGAACAGGCCGATGCCGGTAGCCAGCAGGGCTTCAGCGATACCCGGAGCAACGACGGCCAGGTTGGTGGTGTTCGATTCGGCGATGCCGATGAACGAGTTCATGATGCCGTAAACGGTGCCGAACAGACCGATGAACGGACCGCCCGAACCGACCGAGGCCAGGAACTGCTGGCCACCCGACAGACGGATACCCATGCCGCCCTGAACGGCGCCGACAGCGTTGTTGGCGCGCGAGACGGTGGTGTCGCGGTGTGCGCCCGTCACATCAAGACCGGCTTGACGCGACAGTTCGATTTCGCCGGTGGCCGCAGCGGCCATGTCGGCCAGCGGGTTGCCGTCGAACTCTTCCGAGATAGCCAGGCGACGGATGTCGGCCAGGTTGCGAGCACCGCGGTACTCTTCCAGGAAGCGGTTGGTCTTCTTGGTCAGCGAGCTGAACTCAACCAGTTTGATGAGCAGCAGCGTCCAGGAGAAGATCGAGGCCAGGACCAGGCCTGCCATCACGACCTTAACGACCGGGTGCGCCATCATGAACATGGCGATCGGGGTCAGGCTGCCGCCGCCGTGGCCGCCAGCGGCCTCTTCGGCGGGAGCGGCATCAGCAGCCGCGGCATCAGCAGCCGGGGCGGCAGCGGCGGCAG
>NZ_DAMCNG010000090.1:0-10369 GCF_032107865.1 Brevundimonas sp. | reverse complement strand
CTTCATGGTTCCCTCAGGCCTGGCGGCCGTGACCGTGCCTCTGACCGCCCTGCTGCGTCCCGGCGATGAGGTGCTGACCACCGACGCCGTCTATGGCCCCACGCGCCGCTTCCTGACGCGCCACCTCGCCGCGCGGGGGATCACCGCCCGGTTCCACCCCGCCGACGCCTCGACCGAGGCCGTTCTGGCCGCCCTCACGCCACGCACCCGGCTTCTGCTGATCGAGGCGCCCGCCTCCTTGACCTTCGAGATTGCGGACGCCCCGGCCCTGGCCGCCGCCTGCCGCGAGCGCGGTGTTCTGACGGTCATGGACAACACCTGGGCGGCGGGGCTGGCCTTCCGTCCGCTGGCGCACGGCGTCGATGTCAGCGTCCAGGCCCTGACCAAATATGTCGGCGGCCATTCCGACCTGCTGATGGGCGGGATCGCCGCCAGCGCGCCGCACATCCTGCGCGCCATCGCAGACACCGTCGAAGACATGGGCTGGCACGTCTCGCCCGACGACGCCTGGCTGGCGCTGCGCGGCATCCGCACCCTGCCCCTGCGCTATGAAGCCCAGGCGCGTTCAGCCCTGACGATCGCCCAATGGCTGAAGGCTCAGCCAGAGGTCGCCGATGTCCTCTATCCGCCTCTACCCGGTTCGGTCGGACACGACCTGTGGCGGCGCGACTTCGATGGCGCGGCCTCCCTGATGGGCGTGGTCATGAAGGGCGGCGACACAGCGGCGGCCCACGCCTTTATGCGCGCGCTCAGCCTGTTCGGCATGGGCTATTCCTGGGGCGGCTTCGAGAGCCTGATCACCCACGAAACGCCGCAACTGGCCCATCGACAGCATGCGCCCGGCCTGCCGGGCCAGCTGCTGCGCCTGCATATCGGGTTGGAAGATCCCGCCGACCTGACGGCTGATCTCGAAAAGGGATTGGAGGCATGGCGCGCCCAGCAGGACTCGAACCTGCAACCGTCCGCTTAGAAGGCGGGTGCTCTATCCGGTTGAGCTATGGGCGCGGAAGGCCGCAGTTCGGACTTAGTGCGTCCAGGACTGCTTGCGGTTGGTGGCGAAGTTGTCGGCATAGGCCTTGATGATGACCGGCGCCTCGTTCGGCTCATGCAGGCGGAAGGCGATGCCGTGGCGTTCGGCGTAATCGACCGCCTCTTCCTTAGTGTCGAAGGACAGGCGGACCTGGCCGTTCATGTCGGTCGAGCTGGTCCAGCCCATCAGCGGGTCGATGGTGCGGGCCGAGGCCGGCTCAAACTCCAGGCGCCAGTCGCGCGCCTTGGCCTTGCCGGACTGCATCGCGGTCTTGGCCGGGCGGTAGATGCGAGCGAGCATGGACGGAATCCTTCGGACGGGGAACTCGCGGGGTGCATACCCCGCCGCCGCCGCCCGGTCCAGACGCCGCAAGCTGCATCAGGCCGCCAGAGGCTAGGCGGCGAGCGTAGAAGAGCCGGCGTCGATCCAACGGCGCGCAGCACGCTGGGCCTCGGCGATCTCGTCGTGCTCCATCTCCTGGCTGATGTCGCGGCGGTATTCCCGCGCCTCAATCGAGCCCTTCATGGAGGCCAGGTTGAAAATCATATGGGCCGACACCCGATCGATGGGGCACCCGTCCAATCCCGCCGAATAGGCCAGGCCCAGACGGAACAGGGCGTCGCCGTCCATGTCAGGCGTCGGCAACGGCAGGGTCTCGTGCGCCAGGGGCGCTTGGTTCAGCGGATTCATCAGCAATCCTCCCTCGCGGCGTCGTTCTGACCCCGCTATCGGACATCCATTCAAATATCGTCGGTTTAAAATTAGCGTTAACGCGCTCAGGGCTTCTGCGACACGGCCCTTGCCCGCACACGAGCGCAAGCTGAAAGGCTGGTTCAGGGGCGGTTCATTCTACCGGCCCGAATGTCGACGCCAGACAGGGATTTCGCTTCTTGAATGGAGTTGCCAAATGAACCGCCTGACCAAGGCCGCCGTCGTCGCCCTCGCCCTGGCGACCACAGCCGCCCCCATGATGGCCCAGGCGCAGGATCACCGCGGAGACCGCCGCGAGTGGCGCCAGGACCGTCGAAACGACCATCGTGAGTGGCGTCAGGATCGGCGCGACGACCGTCGGGAATGGCGCCAGGATCGACGCGATGACCGCCGTGACTGGCGTCAGGACCGTCATGATGATCGCCGCGAATGGCGACAGGACCAACGCCGATACGATCGCTGGAGCCGCAATGACCACAACTGGTGGCGCGGCCGGTCCGAGTTCCGCGACTATCGCGGCGCCCGCAACGGCTACTGGTATGCGCCGGGGCATGGCTATTACCGCGTGGAGCCGCGCTACTACGGCTATCGCTGGCGCACGGGGGGCTATCTGCCGTCCGCCTATCGCTCCTATTACGTCGACGATCCCTACTTCTATAATCTGAGGCCGGCGCCGCGCGGCTACCGTTACGTCCACGCCGGCAACGACATCCTGCTGATCGCCGTCGCCACAGGCCTGATCGCCAGCGTGTTGAACGACGTCTACTAAGAGACGCTGGACCAAGGTTTCGCTTCGCCCCGCAAGACTCTGTCTTGCGGGGATTTTTTCATGACAATGCTCTGCGATCGACGTTCAGCAGCAGTTCATGGCCCAGCGCCCACTCTGTCCGTAAGCCGTCCAAGTTCGGACGTGCGAGGACTTCGACCATGAAACGTTCTCTTCTCATGTTCGCGGCGGCCGCCACCTTCCTCGTGCCCGCCGCAGCCCCCATGGCTGTTCTGGCCCAGGATCGACCGCAGATGCGCGACGACGGTCCTCGCCGAGAGCGTAGCCAGCCGCAACGCCAGCATCGCGACGCCGACCGACCGCGCCAGGAAGGCTCGCGCCCGGAGCGTCGTCCCGAAGGACAACGCCCTCAGCGACCGGAACACAGGCCAGAGCAGCGTCCAGAGCAGCGGCCGGACTGGAACCGTCCCGACCGACCGGACCGTCCGCAGCGCCCGGATCGGCCTGACCGTCCTCAGAGACCGGATCAGCCGCGGCCTGACAGGCCCAATCGCCCGGATCGGCCCGACGCGCATCGTCCCGACCGCCCCGACTGGAACCGACCGGACAATCATCGTCCTGATCGCCCCCAACGCCCGGATCGACCCAACTGGAATCGTCCGGACCGGCCGGATTCACATCGTCCGGACCGTCCCGATCGCCCGGATTGGAACAGGCCCGGCCGCCCGGACGCCCATCGTCCGAACCGACCGGATCGCCCCGGTCAGTGGAACCGGGATCGCGACTATCGCGAGTTCCACAACCGCTGGAACCGCGACCAGTGGCGCCGTGACTGGGATCGTCGTCACCGCAGCGACTGGTGGCGTTATGACACGCGCTTCCGCAGCTGGAGCGGGACGCGGATCGGTTTCTATTTCGCGCCGGGCTACGGCTACTACAGCGTGCCGCGCACCTATTGGAACCGACAGTACTCTGTCGGCCAGTATCTGCCGGACGTCTTCTGGCGCTATCAGGTGAACGACTGGCGCACCTATGGCCTGGGCTATCCGCCTCCAGGCACGCGATGGGTCTATGTCGACAATGCGATCTATCTGATCGACGACTACGACGGTTACATCATCGAAATCGTCCGCGACGCCTGGCGCTGGTGACGCAACAAGAAAGCCCCGGAGAGCGATCTCCGGGGCTTTTTTAGTCGCTCAAGCAGCGAGCGACCGCGTCGCGAGCGTTAGCGACCAGCCGGGGGTTTGGGGGCCGCAGCCCCCAAGCATCAAAGCCCCAGCTTGGCCTTCAGGATGTCGTTCACGGCGGCCGGGTTGGCCTTGCCGCCGGTGGCCTTCATGACCTGACCGACGAACCAGCCGATAGCCTGGGGCTTCTCGGCGACGGCGGCGGCCTTGTCGGGGTTGGCGGCGATGATCTCGTCCACCGCCTTCTCGATGGCGCCGGTGTCCGTGACCTGCTTCAGGCCGTGCTTCTCGACCACCTCGGCGGGCGAGCCTTCGCCGTTCCACACGTAGTCGAAAACTTCCTTGGCGATCTTGGACGAGATGACGTTCGTCTCGATCAGTTCGACCAGTTGGGCCACATGAGCGGCGGGCAGCGGGTTGTCGCTGAAGTCCTTGCCGTCGGCGGCCAGACGGGCCGAGACCTCGTTCGTCACCCAGTTGGACACCAGCTTGGCGTCGCGGCCTTTCGCGGCGGCCTCGAAATACAGGGCCTTGGCCTGTTCCGAGATCAGCACGCCGGCATCGTATTGCGACAGGCCGTATTCGCTCATGAAGCGGCGGCGCTTGTCGTCCGGCAGTTCCGGCAGGTCGGCCTTGATGGCGTCGATCCACGCCTGTTCCAGCTCCAGCGGCAGCAGGTCGGGGTCGGGGAAGTAGCGATAGTCCTGCGCTTCTTCCTTGGAGCGCATGGAGCGCGTCTCGCCCGCCGTCGGGTCGTACAGGCGGGTCTCCTGCGTGATCGAACCGCCGTCTTCGAGTATCTCGATCTGGCGGCGCGCTTCATACTGGATCGCCTGAGAAATGAAGCGGAAGCTGTTGACGTTCTTGATCTCGCAGCGCGTGCCCAGGAAGCCGAAGTCGCCCGTTTCCTTGAACTTGTCGTAGTTCCCGGCGCGGCAGACCGACACGTTAACGTCGGCGCGCAGATTGCCCTTCTCCATGTCGCCGTCGCAGGTGCCGAGGTAGATCAGGATGGTCCGGATCTTCTTGACGTAGGCGACCGCCTCTTCCGGCGTGCGGATGTCGGGGCGCGAGACGATCTCCATCAGCGCCGTGCCCGCACGGTTCAGGTCGACGTAGGACTCGGTCGGCGACAGGTCGTGGATCAGCTTGCCCGCGTCCTGTTCCAGGTGCAGGCGCTCGATGCCGACGTTGAAGAAGCTGCCGTCCTCGGCCTCCACCTCGACCACGCCCTCGCCCACGATGGGGTGATACAGCTGGCTGATCTGATAGCCGGTCGGCAGGTCGGGATAGAAGTAGTTCTTGCGGTCGAACTGGCTCTTCAGATTGATCTGGGCGCGCAGGCCCAGACCCGACTTCACCGCCTGCTCGACGCAGTATTTGTTCAGGGTCGGCAGCATGCCGGGGAAGCCTGCGTCGACCAGCGACACCTGCTCGTTCGGCCCGGCGCCGAAGCCGACCGCCGCCCCCGAGAACAGCTTGGCGTTCGAGGCGACCTGGGCGTGGATCTCCAGACCCATGACGATTTCCCAGGCGCCCGTTCGGCCTTGGATCAGTTTGGAGTTCTCAGTCATGCTCACCACCAACGGTCCGGCTTGGCGACGAAGCCCGCCGCGTCTTCGAGGGCGCCCGCGACCTGGAAGACGGTCGCTTCGTCCAGGGCCTTGCCGATGACCTGCAGGCCCAGCGGCAGGCCGTCGGCGCTGAGGCCGGCGGGGACCGAGATGCCCGGCAGACCGGCCAGGTTGGTCGTCACCGTGAAGACGTCGTTCAGATACATGGTCAGGGGGTCGATCTGCTTGTCGCCGATGGCGAAGGCGGCCGACGGCGTGGACGGCGTCAGGATGGCGTCCACCTGGCCCCAGACGTTGTCGAAGTCCTGGGCGATGCGGCGACGCACCTTCAGCGCCTTGACGTAATAGGCGTCGTAGAAGCCCGCCGACAACACATAGGCGCCGATGGTCAGGCGGCGCTGAACCTCCTTGCCGAAGCCCTCGGCGCGCGAGGTCGCATAGAGGTCGTCCAGCGAGGTGAACTCTTCGGCGCGGTGGCCGAAGCGCATCCCGTCATAGCGCGCCAGGTTCGACGACGCCTCGGCCGGGGCCACGATGTAGTAGGTCGGCAGGGCGTATTTGGTGTGCGGCAGGCTGATCTCGACGATCTCGCAACCGGCGGCCTTCAACCACTCGACGCCCTGCTCCCAGAGCTTCTGGATCTCGGCGGGCATGCCGTCGAGGACGTACTCCTTGGGCACGCCGATGCGCAGGCCCTTGACCGACTGGCCGACCGACTGGATCCAGTCCGGGGTCGGGATGTCGAGGCTGGTCGAATCCTTAGCGTCGAACGAGCACATGGAGTTCAGCAGCAGGGCCGAATCCTTGACCGTCTTGGCGATCGGCCCGGCCTGGTCCAGCGAGCTGGCGAAGGCGACCATGCCGTAGCGGCTGGCGCGGCCGTAGGTCGGCTTGATGCCCACGGTGCCGGTGAAGGCGGCGGGCTGGCGGATCGAGCCGCCCGTGTCCGACGCCGTCGCGGCCAGGCACAGGTCCGCCGCCACGGCCGAGGCCGAACCGCCGGAAGAGCCGCCCGGCGTCAGGTCGGCGTTCGAACCCTTGGACTTCCACGGGTTCTTCACCGGACCGAAGGCCGAGGTTTCGTTGGACGAGCCCATGGCGAACTCGTCCATGTTCAGCTTGCCCAGCATGACCGCCCCGTCGCGCCACAGATTGGCGGTGACGGTCGATTCATACGGCGGGACGAAGCCGCGCAGCATGTTGGAGCCGGCCGTCGTCTGCACGCCCTGGGTGCAGAACAGATCCTTGATGCCCAGCGGCGCGCCTTCCAGCGCCCCGCCCTCGCCCTTGGCCAGACGGGCGTCGGACGCGCGCGCCTGTTCCAGCGCCTTGTCCGCCGTCACCTCGACATAGGCGTTCAGCGTCGGGTTCGAGGCCTCGATGTTGGTCAGAAAGGCCTTGGTCAGCTCTTCGGACGAGAAGGTCTTGGCCTTCAGGCCGTCGACGGCGTCGGCCAGCGTCAGCTTGGTCAGATCGGTCATGACTTACTCCACGACCTTGGGCACGACGAAGAAGCCGTCGGCGGATTTGGGCGCGTTGGACAGGACGTCGGCGACCTTGTCGCCGTCCGTCACCACGTCGTCGCGCAGGCGCAGCGGCTGGGACACGTTGGAGGTCATCGGTTCGACGCCCTGCACGTCCACCTCGTCCAGCTGTTCGATCCACTTCAGGATGCCGTTCAGCTCCTGGGCCAGCGGCTCCAGGCGGTCCTCGGGGGTCTTGATGCGGGCGAGATGCGCAACCTTGCGCACCGTCGCGGCGTCGATGGCCATGCGGCCCTCCAAAGCATGAGAGTCTAAGGGGTCGGGATTAGCGTCTCGACGCCGCTTCGACAAGGATTTGGGTGCAGGCGCGAAATGAGCTTGGCCGTTGCGGCCAAACGCCCCCTATCGAAGGCCGTGGCGGCGCCTAAGTATGGAGCGCAGATCACAGGAGACGCGACCATGAAGATCACCGGCCCCCAAGTCCGCGCCGCGCGCGCCCTGGTGCAATGGCCGCGCGACCATGTGGCCCGCCTGTCGGGCCTGACGGTGGACGCCCTGGCCGACTTCGAGCGCGAGAACGTCGACCCCGGCGACGAGGCCCGCAGCCGCCTTCAGTCCGCGCTGGAGGAAGGCGGCGCCGTCTTCCTGCACGAAGAAGACGGCGGCCTGGGCGTGCGGCTGAAGTTCACCCGCAAGGAAGTGCGCTCGATCCGCAACCTGGAGAACGAAGGCGGGCCGGTCGGGGACGACGACGTGTAAGTCCGCCTCCAACTCCGCTCATCCCGGCGGAGGGAAAGGGCCCACGCTTTGACACGCGCCCCATCTGGGCCTAACGCGCCCTCGTGCCTGTCTTTGATCTCTCCGAACTGTCCGCCGCCTGCCCGCCCAACACCCCGTGGCTGGGTCTGGATCTGGGCGAGAACACCATCGGCGTCAGCGTTTCCGACACCGGACGCATCATCGCCAGCCCGCTGGAGCTGATCCGCAAGACCAAGTTCAGTCAGGACGCCGAACAGCTGTTCAAAATCATGGACGGTCGCAAGGTCTCGGCGCTGGTCATCGGCCTGCCGCTGAACATGGACGGGACCGAGGGGCCGCGCGCCCAGTCGTGTCGCGCCTTCGCCCGCAATCTGGAGCGGTTCCGGTCGGTCAACGTCGCCTTTCAGGACGAGCGGCTGTCGACCACCGCCGTCGAGCGGTTCCTGATCGACGAACTGGACTTGACCCGCAAGCGCCGCGCCGACGTGGTGGACCGCACCGCCGCCGCCTGGATTCTGCAAGGCGCGCTGGACCGGCTGCGCGGCTGAGATGGCGGCCATCCTCGCGGGCGTCCTGCCGGTCTTCCTGCTGCTGGCGCTCGGTTACGGGCTAAAGAAGTCGGACTACTTGCCCGACGCCGCCTGGCGGCCGATCGAGAAGCTGGCCATCAATGTCCTCTATCCGGGCTTCCTGATCCCGGCGATCTGGAACGCGGACCTGTCGGGATCGGCCGCAGGCGCGGCGGGCGCCGCCGCCGTGACGGTGTCCATCATCATCTCGGCCCTGACCCTGCTGTCCAAGCCTCTGCTGCCCCTCAGCGGCCCGGCCTACACCAGCGTCTTCCAGGGCATGATCCGCTGGAACAGCTTCGTCTTCCTGCCGGTCGTGCAGGCGACCTTCGGACCGGCGGGCGTGGGCCTGGCCGCCGTGGTCATCGCCGCCATGATCCCGGTCAGCAACATCCTGAGCGTCGTCGTCCTGGCCAAATGGGGCGCGGACCAGCGCGGCGCCTCGCCCAGGGCCCTGTTCCGGGCGATGATGTCCAATCCCATCCTGCTGGCCTGCCTGTTGGGGCTGGCGCTGAACTTCTCGGGCGCGCCGCAGCCGCCGGGCGTGGCCGAGACGCTGCAGCTGCTGGGATCGGCCGCCCTGCCGCTGGGTCTGATCGTGGCGGGCGCAGGCCTCAGCTTCCGTGAACTGGCGCGCACCCGCGTCACGGTCGGCGCCGTGGTCGTGGTCAAGATGATCGTGACGCCGCTGGCCATGTGGCAGCTGGCGCGCCTGTACGGCGGCGATGAACTGGCGCAGGGAATCGCCCTGCTGTGCGGGGCCGCGCCCGGCGCCGCTTCAGCCTATGTGCTGGCGCGCCAGATGGGCGGAGACGCCCCGCTGATGGCCGGGATCATCGCGGCGACGACGGTATTCTCGGTCATCGGCATCCCCGCAGCCCTGCTGCTATTCCATCTGGCCTGAGTCCCGCCTATAGCCACGTCTCAATGACCCATGCAGCGCCCGTCTCCGACCTCATCAAGGAACGGCTGACGCCGTTCCCCCGCGACCACTTCCTCGCCGCCGGAGACCTCCATCCGCCGGCCGCCTTGGCCTTGCTGGACCTGGCCGACGCCTTCGTCGACTTCAACCGACAATCGGCCAAGGGCGTGGACCTGATGCGCGGCCAGACGGTCGTGAACCTGTTCTTTGAGAATTCGACGCGGACCAGCTCCTCCTTCGAGATTGCGGCCAAGCGTCTGGGCGCCGACGTCGTGACCATGCCGGTCGCCTCTTCCTCGGTGAAGAAGGGCGAGACGCTGATCGACACCGCCGTGACGCTGAACGCCATGAAGCCGGAGATTCTGGTCGTGCGCCATGCGTCCTCGGGCGCAGTGGACCTGCTGTCGCAGAAAGTCGGCTGCGCCGTCGTCAACGCCGGCGACGGGCGGCATGAACACCCGACGCAGGCCCTGCTGGACCTGCTGTCCATCCGCCGCGCCTTCGGCGACGTGGGCGGGCTGACGGTCGCCATCTGCGGCGACATCGCCCACAGCCGCGTGGCGCGCTCGAACGTCGCCCTGCTGCAGATGATGGGCGCGCGGGTGCGGCTGATCGGACCGCCGACGCTGGTGCCCGGCGACGCCGACCGCTGGGGCTGCGAAGTCTTCCACGACATGAAGGAAGGTCTGGCCGGTTGCGACGTGGTGATGATGCTGCGCCTTCAGCTTGAGCGGATGGCGGGCGCCCTGATCCCCTCGACGCGCGAGTATTTCCGCTTCTGGGGGCTGGACCGCGAAAAGCTGGCCTGGGCCGCGCCCGGCGCCAAGGTCATGCACCCCGGCCCGATGAACCGGGGCGTGGAGATCGATTCCGACGTGGCCGACGACCTGAGCGTCTCCCTGATCCAGGATCAGGTCGAGATGGGCGTCGCCGCCCGCATGGCCGTTCTGGCCGCTCTCGCCCACCGCCGCGCGGGAGGCGCCGCATGACCGTCGCTCAATCTCAGCCGATCGCCATCATCAACGCCCGCCTGCTGGACCCGGCCAGCGACTATGACGGTCCCGGCGCGGTCCTGATCGAAAACGGCCGCATCGTTGAGGTCATCCACGGACAGGCGACGCAACGCCCCGAGGGCGTGCAGATCATCGACGCCGAGGGCCGCTGTCTGGCGCCCGGCCTGATCGACATTCGGGTCAAGACCGGCGAGCCCGGCAATGAACCCAAGGAGACGCTGAAGTCGGCCAGCCTGTCGGCGGCGGCGGGCGGCGTCACCACCATCGTCGTCCAGCCGGACACCGACCCGGCCATCGACGACCCGGCCCTGATCGACCACATCCAGCGACGCGGCGCCGCGCTCGATCTGGTCCACGTCCGCGCGGCGGGTGCGGCGACCCAAGCCCGCG
>NZ_DAMCNG010000089.1:0-10371 GCF_032107865.1 Brevundimonas sp. | reverse complement strand
GACCGAGGGGCAGCGCGTCGCCTGGCGCGGCGACAAACGTTTCGTCTATTGCTCGACCTTCAAGATGTATCTGGCCGCCGCGACCCTCCTGCGCGTCCAGGCGGGGCAGGAGCGGCTGGATCGGGCGATCCCGGTGACGCAGGCCGACATGATCAGCCACGCCCCTCTGACGGAACCGGCGGTCGGTTCGACCCTGACCATCGAGCAGTTGATGAAGGGCACGGTCGAGGTCAGCGACAACCCGGCCGCCAACATCCTGATCCGCGAGATGGGCGGGCTGGACGCCTTGCGCGCCTTCTATCGCGGTATCGGCGACGACAGCACGCGCGTCGATCGTCTCGAACCCGAGATGAACCGCCAGGACGGCGACAAGGACACCATCACCCCGGACCAGTCCGCGCGGAACATCCAGCGGCTTCTGGTCGCCGCCGACACGCAGTTGAGCCCGGCGTCCAAGGCCTTGTTGATGCGCTGGCTGGTCGATACGCCGACGGGGCAGGGGCGGATCAAGGCGGGCGTCCCCATCGGCTGGACCGTGGCGCACAAGACGGGCACCGGCGGCTATGGTCCGGTCAACGACATCGGCCTGATCCTGCCGCCGAATGCGGCGCCCATCGCCATCGCGGTCTATTTCCACGCCACGAAGGATTCGACCGACGCTCAGCGCGAAGCGGTAGTCGCCGAGGCGACCCGGCAGGCGCTCAAGGCGCTGGGGCATGGCTGAGGGCCGCCGAATCCTGTCATCAGGCGACATGACCTTCGCACGTCGTCATGGCTGACGCGCCCATCCTGATGAAGGACGGCCTGGCGCGCCCCACGGGGCGTGACGCGCTCGGCTGGCTGATGCGCGGCGAGGTCGGCATGGCGGTCGGCGTCATCGCCGTCATCATGCTGCTGATCCTGCCGATCCCGAAGATGCTTCTGGATCTGCTGCTGGCGATCTCGCTGGTGTCCAGCGTGCTGATCCTGATGACCGCCGTGATGATGAAGCGCCCGCTGGACTTCGCCATCTTCCCCACGGTGCTGCTGGTCTCGACCCTGTTCCGGCTGGGTCTGAACCTAGCCTCGACGCGGCTTATCCTGAGCAACGGCCAGGAAGGCCACGACAGCGCCGGCAAGATCATCCAGGCCTTCGGCGAGTTGATGATGGGGGGCAACTTCATCATCGGGGTGATCATCTTCGCCATCCTGCTGGTGGTGAACTTCGTGGTCATCACCAAGGGCGCGACCCGTATCGCCGAGGTCTCGGCTCGCTTCACCCTGGACTCCATGCCGGGCAAGCAAATGGCCATCGACGCCGATCTGTCGGCGGGCCTGATCAACGAGGACCAGGCCAAGCTGCGCCGCAAGGAGCTGGAGCAGGAATCGACCTTCTTCGGGGCCATGGACGGCGCCTCGAAATTCGTGCGCGGCGACGCCGTGGCGGGCCTGATCATCACCTTCATCAACGCCATCGGCGGCCTGCTGATCGGCGTGGCGCAGCATGGGATGCCCGCCATGGAGGCGGCCAACACCTATGTCCAGCTGACCGTCGGCGACGGCCTGGTGACGCAGATCCCGGCCATCATCGTCTCGGTGGCGGCGGGCTTCCTGGTGACCAAGGCCGGGGTCGAGGGTTCGGCCGACAAGGCCTTTGTCAGCCAGTTGGCCAGCAACCCTGTGTCGCTGGGCGTGGTGTCGGGCACGGCGGGTCTGATCGGCCTGATCCCCGGCATGCCGCTGCTGCCCTTCGCCGCCCTGGCGCTGGGGACGGGCTTCATGGCGTGGAAGCTGGGCCGCGACCGGCTGAAGCCGCCGCCCGCCGAGCCGGTGAACCTGAAACCGAAGGAGGACGTCGAGGAGCCGATCTCCACCGCCCTGACCATCGATGAGGTGAAGATCGAACTGGGCTACGCCCTGCTGGCCCTGATCAACGACCTGGAGGGGCGGCGCCTGACGGACCAGATCCGCGCCCTGCGCCGTTCGTTGGCCCAGGAGTACGGCTTCGTCATGCCCAGCGTGCGCATCCTCGACAACATGCGCCTGTCCAATCAGGGCTACGCCATCCGCATCAAGGAAATGGACGCCGGTTCGGGCGAGGTGCGCCTCGGCTCGCTGATGGCGATGGACCCGGCGGGCCGTCAGGTCGAACTGCCCGGCGAGCATACGCGCGAGCCCGCCTTCGGCCTGCCCGCCACCTGGATCGACGAGTCCCTGCGCGAAGAGGCGACCTTCCGCGGCTACACCATCGTCGACCCCTCGACCGTGCTGACGACGCACCTGACCGAAATCCTCAAGGAGAACATGGCCGAACTGCTCTCCTACGCCGAGGTGCAGAAGCTGCTGAAAGAGCTGAAGGGCGAGGAGCAGAAGCTGGTCGAGGAGCTGATCCCCTCGGTCGTCACCGTCACCACGCTGCAGCGCGTCTTGCAGGCCCTGCTGCGCGAGAAGGTGTCGATCCGCGACCTGCCCGCCATCCTGGAAGGCCTGGCCGAGGCTGCGCCGCACACCACCAGCGTCGCCACCCTGGTCGAGCACGTCCGCGGCCGCCTGGCCCGCCAGCTGTGCTGGCAGCACAAGGCCGACGACGGCGCCCTGCCCATCGTCACCCTGTCGCCCGAGTGGGAACAGGCCTTCGCCGAGAGCCTGATCGGTCCTGGGGAGGACAAGCAACTGGCCATGGCGCCCAGCAAGCTTCAGGACTTCATCCGCGCCGTCCGCGACGTGTTCGAACGCGCCGCCATGACGGGCGAGAACCCCGTCCTGCTGACTGGGCCGCAGGTGCGCCCCTACGTCCGATCCATCATCGAACGCTTCCGCGGTCAGACGGTGGTGATGAGCCAAAATGAGATTCATCCCAAGGCTCGCCTCAGGACGGTCGGCTCAGTCTAGGTCGCGGCGTGGTAAAGGCTGGACACCGCGCGGTCGGCGAATAAGGTTCGGGCCATGAAACGCATTCGGCCGGCCCTGCGCACCTTCGGAATCTTCCTGCGCACCCCGACCCTCAGTCGCTCGATCATCGCCCTTCTGGCCCTGGCGCTGCTGCTGCTGCTGGCCGTCAATACGGCGACGCTGGTGATGATCCAGCGGACATCCAACTACAACGACACCGTGGACCACAGCCAGCAGGTGCGCCTGGCGGCCAAGGACACGCTGATGCTGCTGACCGACGCCGAGACAGGGCAGCGCGGCTTCATGCTGACGGCGCGAGCCGAATATCTGGGCGTGCATGACAATGCGGTGGCCAAGCTGCCGGCGGTGATCGAGCGTTTGGAGAGCCTGGTCGCCAACGACGCGGACTCGGCGGCGCGCGTGGTGAAGGTCAAGCAGATGACCCGCGATCGTCTGGCGCTGATGGATGAAACCATCAATCTGACGCGCACGGGCCGTATCGGCGAGGCCGTCTCGCGTATTCGCGGCGGCCAGGGCAAGGCTCTGATGGACGCCATGCGGGTCGAACTGGCCGCCATCGACGCCATCGAGGCGCGACGCCTGGCCGAACGCACGCAACAGTCGGAATGGGCCCAGGCCGTGACCGTGGCGGTCAACGCCCTGGCCGGGGTGCTGATCCTGGGGCTGGCGGGGATCAGCGTCTGGCTGGTGCGACGCTATGTGGCCGAGATCGAGGCCGCGCATTTCGAACTGGACCGGGTCAACGCCGGGCTGGAGAACGAGGTGCGCGATCGCACCGCCGAGCTAACCCGCGCCAATGAAGAGATTCAGCGCTTCGCCTATATCGTCAGCCACGACCTGCGCGCGCCGCTGGTCAACGTCATGGGTTACACCTCCGAACTGGAGCAGGTCGCCAAACAGCTGGACGAGCAGCTGACGGCGGTCGAGGCGGCCCACCCCGGCTTGGTGGATCCCGAGGCTGTGCGCGCTGTGCGCGAGGACGCGCCCGAGGCCGTGGGCTTCATCCGCACCTCGACGGCCAAGATGGACCGGCTCATCAACGCCATCCTGCGCCTGTCGCGCGAAGGGCGTCGGGCCCTGGCTCCGGAGGCGCTGGACATGAGCGGTATGGTCCAGACCATCGCCGATACGCTCCACCATCAGGTCGTGGAGACGGGCGGCGAGGTGGTGATCGGTCGCCTGCCGGTGCTGGAGAGCGATCGTCTGGCGATCGAGCAGATCTTCGGCAATCTGATCGACAATGCGGTGAAGTATCAGCAGCCCGACCGCCCCATTCGTGTCGAGGTGCAGGGCCAGGAGACGCCCGGCGGCTGGGTCGAGTACCGCATCAGCGACAACGGCCGGGGCGTCTCGCCCAAGGATCATGAGCGGATTTTCGAGCTGTTCCGCCGGGCGGGCAAGCAGGATACGCCGGGCGAAGGCCTGGGCCTGGCCTTCGTGCGCAACATCGTGCGGCGCCTCGGCGGTTCTATCGACGTCGAGTCAGAACTGGGCCAGGGGTCGACTTTTCATCTGAAATTTCCGAAACGTCTGACTATGCTGGGTGACTATCAAGGAGATCGCCTGTGAGCCACTCGGTGAAGATCGTCATGGTTGAGGACGATCATGGGCACGCCAAGCTCATTGAGAAGAACATCCGACGCGCGAACATCGCCAACGACATCGTTCATTTCGATCACGGCGAGGCGGCGCTCGACTATCTGTTCAGCGACGAGGTGGGGCGCACCGGCCCCCTGCTGATCCTTCTGGACCTGAACCTGCCGGATATGTCCGGCACGGACATCCTTGATCGGGTCAAGTCCGACGACAATCTGCGCCGCGCGCCCGTGGTCGTGCTGACCACCACCGACGACAAGGTCGAGATCCAGCGCTGCTACGACCTGGGCTGCAACGTCTACATCACCAAGCCGGTGGATTATGAGGCCTTTGCCGGCGCCATCCGCCAGCTGGGCCTGTTCCTGTCGGTCATGCAGGCGCCTGAGATCTGACGCCGTGACGGAATCGGGGGCCGCCATACGTCTCTTGTACATCGACGACGACCGGGGCTTGTCACGCCTGGTCCAGAAGGAGCTCGGCCGCCACGGCTATGAGGTCACCTGTGCGCCTGATGCGGACAGCGGCTATGAGGTGCTGAAGGCGGGCCAGTTCGATGTCTGCGCCTTGGACCACTATATGCCGGGCCGTGAGGGTCTGGACGTCTTGCCCGACATCCTGGCCCTGCCGACGCCGCCGCCGGTGGTCTATGTGACGGGCGCCCAGGACGGTCGGATCGCCGTCGCCGCCCTGCGTGCCGGGGCTGCCGACTACGTCATCAAGGACGTGTCCGAGGACTTCACCGCCCTGCTGCGCTCAGCCGTCGAGGACGCCCTGTTGCGCCGCCGCTTGGAGCGCGAGAACGAAGAGGCGCATGAGGAAGTGCGTCAGGCGCGCGACCGCGCCGAGGCCCTGCTGCGCGAGGTGAACCATCGCGTCGGCAACTCGCTGCAACTGGTGTCCAGCTTCATCTCCCTGCAACTGCGCCAACTGGCCGATGAGGGCGCGCGCGACGCCCTGCGCGAGGCCCAGGTGCGGATAGAGGCCGTGGCCCATGTTCACCGCCGCCTTTACACCTCGGCCGATGTCGAGCGGGTGCAGATGGATGAATACCTGGCCGGCCTGGTCGAGGAGTTGGGCAAGTCCATCGGTCCCGACGACGGCGGCCCGCGGCTGGCGCTGCGCGCCGAGGCGCTGCAGGTGACGACCGACCAGGCCGTCTCCCTTGGGGTCATCGTGACGGAACTGGTCACCAACGCCGTCAAATACGCCTATGAGCCGGGCGCGGCGGGCGAAATCCGCGTGATCCTGAGGCGTCTGGAGGATGGGCGGCGCGCCCAGCTGACGGTCGAGGATGACGGTCCCGGCCTGGGCGACGGCCTGCCCAAGGGCACGGGCCTCGGCTCCAAGATCATCTCGGCCATGGCGGGCGGGCTGCGCTCGGCGATCGAGGTGGACCCGGCGCATCACGGCGTGCGCGCCCGTCTGGCGTTTGATCTCTGACGACGCTTTGGGGGTTTCGCCCCGCGTCGCGGCAGGGTTAGTCTCCTACGATGAAGCTTCAGTTCGGCACGGCCCGCCCCGGTCTCGATTACATCCACCGTCCCGCCGTCTTCGGCATCGCCGAGCGTGAAGGCCGCCTGGCCTGCGTGCGCGTGGATCGCGGCGACCGACACGCCTATTTCGACCTGCCCGGCGGCGCCCTGGACGGCGAGGAGACGGAACAGCAGGCCCTGGTGCGCGAGTTCGCCGAGGAGACCGGCCTGATCGTCCAACCGGTCGACCGCCTGACCGAGGCGGCGCAGTATTTCCTCAAGTCGGACGGCACGCCGGTCAACAATGTCGGCGGCGTCTGGCTCGTCAATGTGACCGGCGCCGATCCCTCGACCAAGCAGGAAGCGGACCATGAGCTGGTCTGGCTGGAGCCGCTGCGCGCCCTGTTCAGCCTGCGTCACGAGGCGCACAGCTGGGCCGTTGCGCGCTGGCTGCGTGACCGACACGCCTCGGCCACGGCTTCGGAACCTCGGTAGAGAAAAAGGGTTGTTTTCCCTGACGGGCCGCCAGTCCCGGCGGCTCGCAAGACAGGGAGCTCCCCATGCCCGACCACGACCGCATCGAAGGCGCCGCCAAGAACATCGGCGGCAAGCTCAAGGAAGCCGCCGGCAAGCTGACCGGCGATGAAAAGCTGAAGGCCGAAGGCCGCGCCGATCAGGTGGCGGGCAAGGTCCAGAACGCCGTTGGCGGCGTCAAGGACGCGCTGAAGGGCGATAAGGGCTGATCGAGATCCGATCTCGGCCGTCGCCAGGATTCGGCGGCGGCCGGACTTCTTTAGGGGCGACGGATGAAGCGCTCGCCCTCGAAGGTCAGGGCGTCGGGCCCGTTGAAGACGATCACCCGGCCTTGGAAAGGAACCAGCTCCACCCGCAGGCTCTCTGCCTCTGTGAAGGCCTCTGCCGACGCCCGCATCACCCCCATTTTGATATCCAGTCCGCTGGGCGTCTCGATCACCTCCATCGTCCCATAGGCGGGGTTTTCATAAATCCCGACATAGGCGCTGTTGGGCTGCGACAGCCGCCAAGGTCTTGCTGCACGCTCAGCTCTGGCGCGGATGAGGGCGGCGCGCCTCTGGTCGCGCCGCTGGACGAGGGCGATCAGTTCCGCCTCATAGGCGGTTTCCAGGTCAGCACGTCCAGCCAACCGATCATAAACGTAATTGGCGGTGATATCGGCCAACTCGCCCGCAACCTGGTCTTCATTGATCATCACCGCCACTCCGATCCGGCGTTCGGGCATGAAGGAGACATGCGCCCGCGATCCGGCGAAATTGCCGAAGTGGTGGATCAGCACATCCCGGCCGTACCGTCCCGTTTGCCAGCCTAGGCCATAGCCGCCGCGGCGATAGACGCCGAACCGTCGATCCTGAGCCACGCGCGACGTGTGGGTTGAGAGGATCAGTCCCTCGGGAAAGACGCGTCGCCCGTCGATGACGCCGTCGTTGAGCTGCACCTCCAGCCAGCGCGCCATGTCATGGGCGGTCGAGATCAGGCCTCCTGCCGATTGCATGGTGGCGTCGACCTTCTGCAAGGGGCTGACTACAGGCGTAGGGCCGTCGCCGAAATGTCCCTCCGCCACGACGCCCCCTTGCTGAGCCTGTGATATCCGCGCGGTGGTGCGGCTCATCCCGGCGGGCGCCAACACCTCCTCCTTGACCATGTCGCGCTAGTCCCGGCCGGTCTGCGTTTCCAGCAGGATCGTCGCCAGATTGTAGCCGAGGTTGGTGTAGCGAAACACGCCGTGCGGAGTCTCGGCGTTGACTTGGGTCCGGGCCAGCAGGCCCTGAATGACCTGTGGCGAATGTTCGCCGGAATAGGCCGCACGAAAGGTGATCGCCTCGTTGTCCAGTCCCGCGCGGTGGCTCAGCAGATCGGTCAGGCTGGTCGCCTGCGCCATCTCCGGCGACAGACCCGACCGGGACGCCCATGCTCCGACAGGGTCGTTCAGATCAGTCTCGCCCCGCGTCGCCATCGCCGCGAAGCTCAGAGCCGTGAAGGCCTTTGTTGCCGAAGCGATGTAGAAGCCGGTATCCGCATCCACTTTCGCCCCTGTGCGCACGTCGGCGACGCCGTATCCGGCCGTGATCAGGATTTCATCGCCGTCGACCACGGTCAGGGCCAAGCCGGGAACCGCCTCGACGTGGGTCATCGCTCGCCGTACGAAGGCGTCGATGTCGGCGGCGGCCTCCCTGTGGACATCCGGCATTTCGGCGTGAGCGGCGGTCACCCACGCTGTCATGGAGATGAAGGCGGCGACCCACAGGCCGCCGCTTATGGTCTGGCTGGACATCTTCGGTTCCTCCCTCTTCACTCAGAGGCCGGAAGAAGACCTTTTGGATGCAGGGCTGTTACCGCGCCAGGGTCCGCATCGCCCGCTCCAGTCCCTCCAGCGTCAGGGGGAACATGCGATGCTCCATCACTTCGCCGATCAGGCTGACCGAGGGGGTGTAGCTCCAGTGGCGCTCAGGCACGGGGTTCAGCCAGACCGACTTGCCCCACTGTTCGCGGGCGCGTTTCAGCCAGACGGCGCCGGCCTCCTCGTTCCAGTGCTCGACCGAGCCGCCGGGCATGGTCACTTCATAGGGCGACATGGTCGCGTCGCCGACGAAGATGGCGCGCCAGTCGCCGGGGTATTTGTGGATCAGATCCCAGGTTGGGATGCGCTCGCTGTGGCGGCGTCGGTTGTCCTTCCACACCCCTTCGTAGAGGCAGTTGTGGAAGTAGAAGAACTCCAGGTTCTTGAACTCGGTCCGCGCGGCCGAGAACAGCTCTTCACATAGCT
The DNA here is from genome assembly GCF_032107865.1 of Brevundimonas sp. Lineage (GTDB taxonomy): Bacteria > Pseudomonadota > Alphaproteobacteria > Caulobacterales > Caulobacteraceae > Brevundimonas. The sequence continues at coordinate 1,611 of NZ_DAMCNG010000089.1, read as the reverse complement.
GGATATGGCCGTCCATCGAGCCGCCGACGTCGAGGAACAGCAGCACCTTGATCGTATTGCGCCGCTCGGGCCGCATCTGGATGTCCAGCCAGCCCTGACGCGCCGTGCCGTCGATGGTGCCGTCGATATCCAGTTCCTCGGCCGCGCCTTCGCGGGCGAAGCGGCGCAGGCGGCGCAGGGCGACCTTGATGTTGCGCGTGCCCAGTTCGACGGTGTCGTCCAGATTCCTGTATTCGCGCTTTTCCCAGACCTTGACCGCGCGGCCGTGACGGCCGGGACCGCCGATGCGGACGCCCTCGGGGTTATAGCCGCCGTGGCCGAAGGGGCTGGTTCCGCCCGTGCCGATCCAGCGGTTGCCGCCCTGGTGGCGCTCCTTCTGTTCTTCGAGGCGCTGCTTCAGCGTCTCCATCAACTGCTCGAAACCGCCGAGGGCCTCGATCTGGGCCTTTTCCTCGTCGGTCAGGTATTTTTCGGTCAGCAGCCGCAGCCAGTCCTCGGGGATGTCAGCGGTGATTTCTTCGCCCGGGGCGACGCCCTCCAGCCCCTTGAACACCTTGCCGAACACCTGATCAAAGCGGTCGTAGTGCTTCTCGTCCTTGACCAGGACGGCGCGCGACAGGTGGTAGAAGGCCTCGACGTCGCGGCCTCCCACGCCCTTGTCCATGGCCTCCATCAGATGGAGCCATTCCTTGAGCGACACAGGCACCTTGGCCTCGCGCAGGGCGGTGAAGAAGGGCAGCAGCATGGGTTCAGACTGGCCCCGGCCTAGCCGCGCCGCAAGATGAACTCGTCATCCATCCAGGCGCCGACAGGATATTGATACTCGCCCGCCTTCTCGAAGCCGTAGGCGGCGTACAGTTTCTGGGCCTTTTCGTTGCCGCTCCAGACGCCGATCCACAGAGGGCCGTCAGTGTGGGCTTCCATCCAGTCCAGCGAGATCTTCAGCAGCTTCGTGCCCAGGCCCAGGCCTTGCGCCTGCTTGCCGACATAGAGGCGGCGCAGCTCGGCGTGGCTGGCGCGGCCGTCGGGGTGGGGCAGGGTGTTCGGCCCGGCGTTGGCGAAGGCCAGAAGTTCGCCGTCGCGCTCGGCCACCCACCAGGCGGCGCCGGGCTCGGTCAGCTTCTTGGTGATGGCCTCTGCGTTGAAGCTGGCGTCCAGGAACATGGTCAGGTCGGCGGTCGGATAGGGAATGCCGAAGCCGGTGACGAAGGTGTCGATGAAGGTCTGGCGTCCCAGCACGGCCAGGGCGGCGGCGTCATCGGGGCGGGCGGGACGGATCACGGGTTCGCTCATGACCGACGCATAGCGCCGCGCAGAGGCCGGGTGAAGGCGCGTCGAGACGCCCCGCGCCCTGTTCATTGCAACCTCGTCATCTTTGCGTGGTTGCAGGGGCGCGCGGCGGGAGCTACCACCTTTGTCCAAGGTGCGCTGTTCGCGGCGCACGCCAATGCTGGGATCGGGGAGGTAAAGGGACGCCAAGGCCTTGGTTTCACAGGCTGATCCCCGTGCTATGACTTCTCCTGCACTCATGACTCATTCCGAATCCGCAGTTCAGACGCCGGTTGCGGCCGCCGGCTCCGTCGAGTCGGAGACCGCCCATGGCGCGATCAC
>NZ_DAMCNG010000088.1:0-10516 GCF_032107865.1 Brevundimonas sp. | reverse complement strand
CAGCGCCGCCCGGCCGCCGTGCAGCAGGCGGCGACGGGCCTGCGTCCGGCCGAGGGCTGACCCCCTCTCCCCAGCGCTAATCTCAGCCAACCAACTGCGGAACTCCGCCCTGGTTCGGACAGCGTACGTCATGCACCCAGACGTCCGCCTCGCCTAACCGGACGCCGAGCAGCTCCAGCAGGGGCTGCACCACGCCGTCCAGCACCGGCCCGAGCGGCGTCAGAATCGCCGCCAGCAGTTGAGTGACCAGGTGCAGCGGTATGCCTAGGGCCGTCAGCTTGGCATCCCGCAGCAGCGTCACCAGCAGACCGTTCACAAAGCCCTTGGCCTGCACGCTCTTGGGCTGCGTCGCGCCGATCTCTGAGCCGGTGAAGCTAAGTTCGCTCCACGACAGGTCCGCGACCTGGATGTCAGCGCTGCCCTCGATGGTGATGAGCAGAAGCGACACCAGCTTGGCCGGACTGACCTTGAGTTCGGACTTGAAGTCGCGCAGGCGCTTCTCGTCGATCTCGCCCAGACGCACGCGCGCCACGCCCGGCCGCGCCTCGATCAGAACGCGCGGCGTCCCCTCGCACTGCACCGCCTTTAACCGCGCTTCGGCGCTGGCCGCCTCGATCAGGATCGGAATCTTGACCTGGGCCAGCAGGCCGACCAGCGGTAACTTGTCCAGGGCCGTCGCCTTCAGATAGAGGCGCGTCTGCACCGTGCGGATGATGGGCTCGCCATGGCTGGTCACGGTCAACCAGGGCGCGCGATTGGGCCGTTCGCCGATGGCCAGCATGACATCAAAATCCGCCAGCCCCGTGCGAGCGCCTACGTCCAGCGCCAGCTGGCGCTCCTGATTGGCCGTCTGCAGCGTCGCCATCAACAGGTCCATCGCCGAGACCTCGGCGTCCAGGCCTCGCCTCAAGCCCTCGCGTGCATCCGCCTCGACACCGATCAGCTCATCCAGCTTGACCACAGCGTCCGCCGGCAGGCGGGTCAGCTTGCCCAGAACGCTCTGCGCGCCGGAGCCCGCCACAGCCTCCAACGCCTTCAGCACCTGGCCGGTCTGGGCCTCATGCGCCAACAGGGCGTCATAGTCGCCTGCCGCAACACCCAACTCCGCCGCCAGAGCGTCCGAGAATTGCAGCAGGTTGACCCGCGCGTCGGCCAGGGCGCGATAGTCCATGACCGTCAGCGACACATGGCTTCCCAACAGGCCGGACAGGAGGGCGTTGGCCAACCCTCCATCCAGCCCCGCCAGCCGCGAGCCGATGGAGAAGATAGCGCTGGGCTGGCCGCCCGGCAGGGCCGCCGTCGCCGACTTGGACACCGCCACGCTGTCACGCCCCATGATCCAGCGGCCGAAATAGAGCGACGCCGGCGCGCTCAGGACCACGCGGGCGGCGTTGGGCTGGGCTCCGCCGGGCGTAAAGCGTTCCGCCGGCTTCAAGCGACGGTCCGGAACATACCCCCCCACCTGAACCTGCACCGCCGTCAGATCCGCCAGATTGGCGTGAGCGATGGCTGTCGCCGCAGCTTCGGTCTGGGCCAGGGGCTGCGACAGGGTCTGGGCGGCGGCCAGGGCCGACAGGTCCGCTGCGCCCTGCACCTCACGCCCCTTCAGCATCATGGAGCCCACGTCGACGGCGAGCGCCGCTGAAACGCAGATCAGGGCGCCGAACACGGCGGCCATGACGGCCACCCCGCCCCGGTCATCGCCCAGACGTCGAAGTCCACGCATCTCAGCTCTCCTCGATGCGGATCACAGCGGCGCGGCGGATAATGCGGGGCGGCGGCACGGTCAGGGGCGCCAGGGCCATCAACGGATGGCCGCCCGCATTGTAGGCGACCTCCACCCGAAACCGTCCTGGCTCGGCGCGCACCTCGACAACGGCGTCGCCGGCTTCGAGGCCCATATCCTTCAGGTGCGACGCGACCACCTCACGCGCCAGACGCTCCCGCTCGGCCGCGTCCAGCCCGGCGATCGCCGCTCGCGCGCCCTCGGACACGACCGCCTGGACGGAATGGGCCATCCAGAACCAGGCGCCGTAGACGATCATCCCGACCAGCAGCAGGATGAACACCGGCCCGACTATGGCGAACTCCACCGCCGCCACGCCGTCGCGCCTTCTGCCCTGGATACGCGCCTTGCTTCGCATCATCGCACCTCATGACGCGAGGATGGTCACATTTACAACTTAAAGGAGAGTGTAGGCGCGTGATGAACGTGTAGGACGACCGAGAAGGCTCAGCCTGCGTCCGGGCGCGCGTCAGCTTGGAAAGGCGGACCGTTACGTCTTCTGGCGAGACTGCCGAAGATGAGGGATCCGATCACGCCGATGCTCCAGACGTAATAGGCAGAAATATAGGCCCACTGCTCCAACCGCAGATTGGAGACGAAGGCGTAGTGGGTGGCCAGCACCAGGAATTGAAACCCCGCCGCCGCGACCAGCCAGCGACGGCCGCTGCTGACGACGCCATACAAGATAAGCAGGAAGACGCCTGCGTCCGCACCAATCGCAAACCAGGGCGGCGAGCGATGGTCGAACGGAGCGACGGCGGAGATGACGCCCCCGGCGATGATGGCGAACGCCACGGCGCGCTCCCAAGACCCGCCGCGAATAATCGCCAGTCCCGTCGCAACGATCAGCAGGATGATGGTGAACAGAAAGATGGGTGACATCACGAACCATGCCACCCTCGAGCGATTCAGCCCACCCGTTCAATAAGCGAGAGACGGACGTTGCGGGGCACCGGCTGGTCCTGCTTGTCCAGGCCGACCAGTTGCACGCCGCGGAAGCGCGTCGTCTCCTTCACATCGGCGAGGGCCTCGTGCAGTTCGACCATCGCGGCCTGCGCGGCGACCTGAGCCGCCATCGCCCTGGCCAGGGCGTCAAAGGCCGGCTGGCCGACCGTGGCGGACAGGCCCGCGTCTTTTCGCCCGCGGGTCAGAGCCTGGGCGAGGCCGCCGAGACGTTCGATCGATTGATCCTGGCCGTCTTCGGCTCGTTTAAGCGCGCGTTGAATGCGCGAGGCGATCAGAATCGCCTGCTCGGTTCTCTTCATCAGTTCAGTGTCTTCCGGAGTTGGAGCCGGCGAACCTTCAGGAGCCGTACCGCAGCTTCTGCAGCACGAAGGCGAACTGTTCGGCGCCGGCTGCGGCTGTCAGGATCCACGCGGCTGCGGCGGCGACGCCGAAGACGACGAGGATGCTTCCCAGACGCCCGAGTCTGACTGGGTCGGCGCGAAGTTCACGTCCAACATGGCCGCTGCGATATAGGCCAGTTCCTTCATCACGCCGGTCGGCGTCAGGAACGGCGCCTGCTTGCGGGCCCCCTCCATGAGATGAGGCAGCATCCGGCGTTTGGCGGCGCTCGTCGCCATCTTCATGAAGAGGGCTTCGGCTTCGCCCCAACGCAGGGTGGGGATGGGATCGTTGTTCGACAACATAGGGCGTCCTTTCGGCCCCCTCAGTCGAGGCGATCAGCCCCTCGCTCGGTATTGGGAACGAGCCCGATTGGGAACCGGCCCCAACGCCTTCGCGGGCCGCGAGGGCCAGCGCGGCCGCGATCCGATTCTCGACCTGCAGCTTCCTGGTCGCGTTCTCGCAGTGTCGATCCACCGTGCCCGGACGAATACCCAGCTCCCGCGCGATCTGCTTCGAGTTGAAGTGCGCATGGACCAGCCGGAGGCACTGGCGCTCTCGCTCGGTCAGCAACGCTACGGATTCGGTCACGCCTTCCACCTGCGACGTTCGTTCGACGATGAAGTGTCGCCCGCCGCCCTTAGCGACACAAGCCAGCATACCCGTCGCGCACTCTGTCGCCGAGGTCGAACGATTGGAAAGCGCCTCATGGGTGAGGGAACGCCGCAGCGATCCGGCGCACACCTGAGACATTCGACGATCATCATGGGAAGACGTGGCGCACCCGACAGGATTCGAACCTGTGACCTCTGCCTTCGGAGGGCAGCACTCTATCCAGCTGAGCTACGGGTGCGTGCGCGGCGCGAGGGCCGGACGGCGGTGCTTACAGCATGGGCCGGATCGTCTCAATCCCTGAATCTCGGCGCGACGTCCCTTCTTGGCGCATGGCACGCGACAGCCTAGCGTGCCGGTTGGAGAGAGGGAGCATCCCATGCGTGTCACCACCATCGCCGCCCTGGCGGGCGCCGCCGTCCTGCTGGCCGCCTGCGCCGCATCGTCGAGATCAGGCAGCGACAGTCTGGACGCCGTGGCCCGCGACTATGTCGCCCTGACGCTGGAGATCGGCGAACGCGAGCCGGGCTATGTCGACGCCTATTACGGTCCGTCCGAGTGGGCCGAGGCCGCCAAGGCCAATCCCCGCGCCCTGCCCCAGTTGGCCGAAGGCGCGACGGCCCTGACCCGACGCCTCGAGGCTCTGCCCGAGCGGGGACTGGACGCCCAGAGCCGCCAGCGCCGCGCCTATCTGCTGGCCCACGTCTCGGCGGCCTCGGCGCGGCTGAAGATGCTGCAGGGCGAGAAGCTGGGCTTCGCCGACGAGGCTGAGGCGCTGTTCGGGGTGCGGCCCGAGCTGCGGCCGCTGTCGTCTTATGATCCGGTGCTAGCGCGCATCGACGCCCTGGTTCCCGGCGAAGGGCCGCTGGCGGAACGGGTGGCCGCCTTCCGCGCCCGCTATGTGATCCCCAAGGACCGGCTGGACACGGTGATGCGCGCCGCCATCGCCGAGTGCAAGGCGCGCACCGAGCGCCACATCACCCTGCCCGCCAACGAGACCTTCACGCTGGAGTTCGTCAACGACAAGCCCTGGTCCGGCTACAACTGGTACAAGGGGAACGCCTTCAGCCTGATCCAGGTCAACACCGACCTGCCCATCTACATCGACCGGGCGGTCGATCTGGGCTGCCACGAAGGCTATCCCGGCCACCACGTCTACAACGCCCTGCTGGAGCAGACCTTCGTCAAGGACAAGGGCTGGGTCGAGATGAGCGTCTATCCGCTGTTCAGCCCCATGTCCTTCATCGCCGAGGGCAGCGCCAACTACGGCATCGACCTGGCCTTCCCCGGCCATGAGCGGACGGATTTCGAAGCGCGCGTGCTGTATCCGCTGGCGGGACTGGACCCGGCGACAGCCGAGGCCCAGACGCAGCTTTTGGCCCTGACGCGCGAACTGGCGCGGGCGGAATATACGGTGGCCGACGACTATCTGGCCGGGCGGATCGACCGGGAGACGGCGCTGGACCAGTTGCAGAAATATAACCTCGTGGCGCGCGACCGGGCGGCGCAGCGGCTGAGCTTCATCGAGACCTACCGCTCCTATGTCATCAACTACGGCCTGGGCCGCGACATGGTGCAGGCTTGGGTCGAACGACAGGGGCCGGATCACTGGAAGACGACGGAGCGGCTGCTGGCCAGCCAGACGCTTCCGATCGATCTGGACTGAGGCGGTTCGCAACCCGCGGCGGGCCAGGGGCGTTAACGCCAAGGTTCAAATCTCAGAGGGGCTTTCACCCATGCGTATTCGTACCCTGACCATCGCCGCCGCCTCGGTTCTGGCGCTCGGCGCCGCCGCCTGCACCCAGGCTGAACAGAACAAGGCCGAGGCCAACGCCGAAGCCGCCGGCGACAAGGCCGCCGACGTCGCCGCCCAGACGGGCGAAGTCGTCGAGTCCGGCGCCATGAAGGCCGCCCAGGCGGTCGAGGAAGGCGCAGGCAAGGTCGCCGACAAGTTGGAAGACAAACAGGCTGAAGCCGCCGCCGAGGGCCGCCCCGGCGCCGTCGATCCGGCCACGGACACCCGCGTCCCGGCCAAGAACTGACCTCGCGCCTCTCCCTCCCCGTCCCGGGGAGGGAGAAAGTCTGCGCTCTATTTCTCCGCCAGCAGGTGGTCGACCAGGGCCTTGGCCTCGGCGCCGGCCCAGTCAGCCTCGCCAGTCAGAACAGCGCGGACCCGGCCTTGGCGGTCCAGCAGAATGGTCTGGGGCATGGCGCCCTTGCCCGGAAACTCGAAGGCCAGCTGGAACTTCGGGTCGATGTAGAATTCCAGCGGCGCGTTCTCGGCGATGAAGGCCCGCGCCTCGCCCGCCGTCTTCTCGACATCCATGCTGACGGTGACGACGGCGAAGTCCTCGCGCGCCTTGTAGTGGTCGGCCAGGGCCGCCAGGGTCGGCATCTCGATCTTGCACGGCGCGCACCAGGTGGCCCACAGGTTCACCACCGTCACCTTGCCCACGAAGTCGGCCAGGCGGACGTCGCCGCCCTCGGCGTCCTTGAACACATAGCCGGACACCGTCTGAAAAGCGTCCTGAGAGGCGGGCGTCTGAAGCGCCGCCAGCGATCCCTTGGCGAAGACCGCCAACTGCGGGTCGACGGTCTCGACCGCAGCCGGTGCGGACTCTTTGCCTCCGCCCTTCTGATTGACGTATAGCAGCGCCGCGCCCACGCCGATTACGCCAACCAGGGCGAACGTCGCCACGCCCGCCCAAGTCCGCCCAGAGCCGCTCATGTCCGATACGCCTTCCAAACCACAGCAAGATGTCCCCGCTCAGGGGCAGTCTCTATGGGGTGGGCGCTTCAGCGCCAAGCCCGCCGACATCATGCAAGCCATCAACGTCTCCATCGGCGTCGACAAACGCCTGTGGGCGCAGGATCTGGCCGGCTCGCGGGCCCATTGTCGCATGCTGGCCCAGCAAGGCATCATCCAGCCGACCGACGCCGAAGCCATCCTGGGCGGGCTGGACGTCATCGAGGGCGAGATCCGCGACGGTTCCTTCCCCTTCCGCGACGCCTATGAAGACATTCACATGAACGTCGAGGCGCGCCTGTCGGAGCTGATCGGCGAACCTTCGGGGCGTCTGCACACGGCGCGCAGCCGTAACGATCAGGTGGCGACGGACTTCCGCCTGTGGGTGCGCGACGCTTGCGACCGCACCGTGGCGCAACTGAAAGATCTGCAACGCACGCTGCTGGACCGGGCGGAACAGCACGCAGGCGACCTGATGCCGGGATTCACCCATCTGCAGACGGCCCAGCCGGTGACGTTCGGCCACCACCTGATGGCCTATGTCGAGATGTTCGGCCGCGACGCCGGCCGCTTCCATGACGCCCGCGTGCGCATGAACGAGAACCCGCTGGGCGCCGCGGCGCTGGCCGGTTCGCCCTTCCCCATCGACCGTCACATGACAGCGGCCGCGCTCGGTTTCGACCGTCCGATGGCCAACTCGCTGGACGCCGTGTCGGACCGCGACTTCGCACTGGAAAGCCTAGCCGCCGCCTCGATCGCGGCGGGCCACCTGTCGCGCCTGGCCGAAGAGATTGTGGTGTGGATGACGCCGATGTTCGGCTTTGCGACCCTGCCCGACGACCTGACCACCGGCTCGTCCATCATGCCGCAGAAGCGCAACCCCGACGCCGCCGAGCTGGTCCGCGCCAAGACGGGCCGCATCAACGGCGCCCTAATCGCCCTGACCACGGTGATGAAGGGCCTGCCGCTGGCCTATTCCAAGGACATGCAGGAGGACAAGCCGCCGGTGTTCGAGGCCTTTGACGCGCTCAATCTGGCGCTGACGGCCATGACCGCCATGGTCGCCGTGATCCGCCCCAACACCGCGAAGATGGCCGCCGCCGCCGGCGCGGGCTTCTCGACCGCCACCGATCTGGCCGACTGGCTGGTGCGCGAGCTGAACCTGCCGTTCCGCCAGGCGCACCACGTCACCGGCGCCGCCGTGAAGCGGGCCGAGGCGCTGGGCCTGGGTCTGGGCGAATTGCCGCTGACGGAATTGCAGGCTCTGGATGGCCGGATCACCGAAGGGGTGTATGAAGTGCTGACGCCCGAAGCCTCCTGCGCCAGCCGCCAGAGCTTCGGCGGCACGGCGCCGGAACAGGTCCGCGCGCGCATCGCCGACTGGAGAAGCCGCCTGTGAAGAAGACCCTGATCCTGGCGGGCGCCGCCGCCCTTCTTCTGGCCGGTTGCGGCCGCATGGCCGATCTGGAGCCGCCGCAAGGCGCGACGCCGAAGAAGCAGACCGAGCGCGCCATCCGCGACCGTTCGGCCGAGCACCTGCCCGAGCCGGCGATGCAGAACCTGCCGCCGCGCCAGATGCCCATCGACAACGGCACGTCCGACCCGTTCGGCAAGCCGCCGCAGGTGAACTGAGCCTTCGCTCCGACCTTCTGACTGGACTCCCCGCCGGTGCACCATTTCGATCTCAAGGACGGCGTCCTGCACGCCGAGGGCGTCTCGCTGGAGGCGCTGGCGGAGACAGTCGGCACCCCGACCTACGTCTATTCCTCGGCCACGCTGCGCCGTCACTACGGCCTGCTGCGCGAGGCGTGCGACGCGCATAAGGTTGCGCTGGGCGACGCCCTGATCGCCTTCGCGGTCAAGGCCAACTCCAACCTGTCGGTGCTGGCGACCCTGGCGAAACTCGGCTGCGGCGCCGACACCGTGTCAGAGGGCGAAATCCGCCGCGCCCTGGCGGCGGGCGTTCCGGGCGAGCGCATTATCTTCTCCGGCGTGGGCAAGACCGACGCCGAACTGGCCTTCGCCATCGACGTCGGCGTGCGTCAGATCAATGTGGAGTCCTCGGCCGAACTGGACCGGTTGATCGCAGTTGCGACCGCAAAAAACGCCGCCCCCGCCATCGCCATCCGCGTCAATCCGAAGATCGGCGCCGGCGGCCATGCCAAGATCACCACCGGCGGCGCGGGCGACAAGTTCGGCGTGCCGGTGGAAGAGGCGATGGCCCTCTACGCCCGCGCCTCCGCTTCGCCCCATGTCACGCCTGTGGGCCTGGCCTGCCACATCGGCAGCCAGATCACCGACCTCAGCCCGCTTGAGGCCGCCTTCCGCGTGCTGCGCCAGATGACGGAAGATCTGCGCGCCCAGGGGCACAGCGTCACCCGCCTCGACCTCGGCGGCGGCCTGGGCGTGCCCTACTACGGCGAGACGGCGACGCCTTCTCCGGCCGACTATGCAGCCATGGCCGCGCGTGTGCTGGACGGTCTGAACGTCGAGGCCGCCTTCGAACCGGGCCGCCTGATGGCCGCCAACGCCGGCGTGCTGCTCAGCCGGGTCATCCAGGTCAATGAACGAACGGACGGCCGTCGCTTCCTGGTGCTGGACGCGGCGATGAACGACCTGATGCGTCCGGCTCTCTACGACGCCTTCCACGACCTGAAGCCGGTCCGACCTGTGGAGGGTGAGGCGCTGCCCCACGATGTCGTCGGCCCGGTCTGCGAGACCGGCGACACCTTCGCCCGCGATCGCGACCTGCCGCCGCTGAAGGCGGGCGACCTGGTCGTCTTCATGAGCGCCGGAGCCTATGGCGCGGTCATGAGCGGCGAATACAACACCCGACCCCTAGCCGCCGAAGTCCTGATCGACGGCGACCGCTACGCCGTCATCCGCCCGCGCCCGACCTATGACGCGATGTTCGCCCGCGAACCGATGGCCGACTGGCTCTAAGCCTCAGTCCAGCGCACAGATGTCGGGCAAGCCGCGCATCCCGCCTGCGTGGTCCAGGCCGTAGCCGACCAGGAAGCGGTTCGGCGCCTCCCAGCCGACGAAGTCGGGCTCGGGCGCGCGGGGCTTGGGCCAGGGCTTGCGGGCGAAGACGCAGGTCAGCACCTCGGCCGCGCCCGCCTCCTTCGTGATCCGCACCGCTTCGGCCAGCGACAGGCCGGTGTCGAACACGTCATCCAGAATCAGCACCTTCCGCCCGTCGAGCGAGCGCTGATAGGGGGCGCGGACCTCGATCCGGCCCCGGCTGGTCTGTTCGTCGCCGTAGGAGGCCAGCCACAGGGCGTCGAAACGCACGTTGCGGCCTTCGCGCGCCAGGGCGCGGGTCAGGTCGGCGGCGAACCACAGCCCGCCGGTCAGCAGGACGGCGGCCACCGTCTCATCGTCGACATGGGGAGCGATGCGGCGCGCCAGATCGGCCACGACGGCCTCGATCTCGGCCTGGGACAGAAGAACCGTAGGGGCGGGGGTTGCTTGGGTGTCAGCCATGTCCCCGCCGATACTGCCTGGACAGGGGCGGAGTCGAGAGGCGAACACGCTCAGCGGCGCAGGCCGCCGTCCTCGCGCACGGCGCTGTCCCCGGCGCGCGGCGTCGCTGGAGCAGCCTTCGACCGCGCCTGAACAACCGTCTTGGGCGTTTCTTCGAGCAGATAGTCGACGCTCAATCTCGCTACACGACCCTGCGGATCGGGGATGACGACGGCGAAGCCCTGAACCTGGCCCGGCAGGATGGGCGGCCCCTCCAGACGCACGACGCGCCGCGTCACCGTCGCCCCCTTGGCGTCCTTGAGCACGACGACCAGCGGCGGCGGGACGACTTCAATGTCGCGAATGTTGCGCAACGCGCCCGAGACCAGCGTGCGTCCGGGATCGTGCGGCGTGGTGCGGCCCCTCAGCGCCTCGACCTCCAGGCCGACGGTGTTCACCCCCAGACCCAGCCACTTGTAGACCCCCGCCGCCGGCGGGAAGGCGCGGGCGATCTCCTCGCGGAACAGGACGCCGCCGGTCAGCAGGCCCAGCACCACGGCCGC
>NZ_DAMCNG010000087.1:0-10734 GCF_032107865.1 Brevundimonas sp. | reverse complement strand
CCACAGCACCGCCCCGAACAGCGACGGCGCCAACTGGGCCAGGGCGGCGAAGGACACCAGGCCGATGGCCGCCAATCCGCTAGAGCGGTCCATCGCCAGATAATAGAGCCAGGCCAGCAGCAGCAGGGCGACGATGGCCAGGCGGCGGATGTTCAGCAGGGTCCGCGCCATGTCCGGCTGGACCGCGCCGCGCCGCCGCCCCGCCCCCATCAGCGGCAGGACCAGGTTGTTGGACACCATGGCCGACAGGGCCACGGCCTCGACGATGACCATGGCGGTGGCGGCCGAAAAGCCGCCGACGAAGACCACGGCGGTCAGCAGGCTCTGCCCCGCGCCGAACGGCAGGGCCAGCACCAGCAGGTCGGGGTTGGTCTCGGGCCTAAACAACCCGCCCGCCGCCACCAGCGGCAGCACCGCCAGGGTGGTCAGGATCAGGTACAGCGGGAAGATCCAGCGCGCGCGACGCACCTGGGCCGGATCGCCGCCCTCGACGAAGGCGACGTGGAACTGACGCGGCAGGCAGAAGATGGCCAGGGTCGCCACCAGGGTGATGGCCATGAAGCGCGCGTCGATGTGCGGCCATGTCCCCAGCTGGCCCAGGCTGTCGGTCACGGCCTGACGCGAGGGCGAGGCGGTCAGCAGGACGACGGCGAAGACGGCGACGGCCAGCAGGGCGGCCAGCTTGACGATGGACTCGATGCCGATGGCCTGGATCAGGCCGCGGTTGTGCTCGGTCAGGTCGGGACGGCGCGCGCCGAACAGGATGGCGAATCCAGCCAGGACCGCCGCCATGACCAGGACGGTCAGGCTCTCTGACCCGGCGACGGGGGTGCCCGCCGTGATCATCTCGCCCGCCATCGACAGCGACTTGAGCTGCAGCGCGATGTAGGGGACCGAGCCCAGAATGGCGACGCCCGCCACCGCCGCGCCCAGCGCGGGGCTCTTGCCGTAGCGGGACGAGATGAAGTCGGCCATCGAGCCGACGTTCTCGCGCCTGGCGGCCGAGGCGATGCGACGCCACAGCGGCAGCAGCAGGGTCAGCCCCAGGATCGGCCCGACATAGATGGGCAGATACTCCCACCCGTCGCGCGCGGCCGTGCCCACCGCCCCGTAATAGGTCCACGACGTGCAGTAGATGGCCAGCGACAGGGCGTAGAGCGACGGCCCCAGCATCCCGCGCCGCGCCTTGATCTGGGGCCGCTCGTACCACCAGGCGATGCCGAACAGGGCGGCCATGTAGAAGGCCGTCAGGGCCAGGGTGGCGAGGCTGAACATGGGCGTCATCTGGGCCGGGCGCGCTCACGCGGGCAAGTGAAAAAGAGGGCGGCCAGGCCGAAGCCGGACCGCCCGCAGGTTGGCGAAAGTCACATCCTTCTCCCTCCCCTTCATGGGGAGGGTGGTCGAAGCAAAGCGGAGACCGGGTGGGGAGGGCCAGGTGATGAGGGGCTCGGTGTGTGAATAGCCAAGCCGCCCTCACCCGGCCTCGCCCTGTCGGGCTCAGCCACCCTCCCCATGAAGGGGAGGGAGAGCATTCAGAGTTTAGTCGTGGATATCCACGTCCTTGCCTTCCTTCACGAAGAGGACGCCGACGATCAGGGTCAGTACGGCGATGGCGATGGGGTACCAGAGGCCGTAGTAGATGTTGCCCGTGGCGGCGACCATGGCGAAGGCCGTGGTCGGCAGGAAGCCCCCGAACCAGCCGTTGCCGATGTGATAGGGCAACGACATGGAGGTGTAGCGCACCTTGGTCGGGAACATCTCGACCAGGGCGGCGGCGATCGGGCCGTAGACCATGGTCACATACAGCACCAACAGGAACAGGATGCCGATCACCATGGGCTTGTTGACCAGGGCGCTGTCCGCCTTGGCCGGGTACCCGGCCTGGGTCAGAGCAGCGGTCAAGCCGGCGTCCCAGGTCTTCTTCTGGGCGTCGAAGTCGGCCTTGGGCATGACCTTGCCGTTGAAGCTGTCGACCACCTGATCACCGATGCGCACCTGGGCCACGGTTCCGGCCGGGGCGGCTTCGTTGATGTAGGTGACGCCCGCCTTGGCCAGATGGGTCTTGGCGAGGTCGCACGAGCTGTTGAAGACGGTCTTGCCCACGGGGTCGAACTGGAAGTGGCAGTCGGCCGGATCGGCGTAGACGGTCACCGGCGACTCGGCCACGGCGGCGGCCAGGCGCGGGTTGGCCGCGCCGGTCAGGGCGTTGAACAGCGGGAAGTAGGTCAGGGCGGCCAGCAGACAACCGACCAGGATGATCGGCTTGCGCCCGATCTTGTCCGACAGCCAGCCGAAGAAGATGAAGAAGGGCGTCGCCAGCGCCAGGGCGGCGGCGATCAGGATGTTGGCCAGGGCCGGATCGACCTTTAGCGTCTTCTCAAGGAAGAACAGGGCGTAGAACTGACCCGTGTACCAGACCACGGCCTGACCGGCCGCCAGGCCGAACAGGGCGATCAGCACCAGCTTCAGGTTCGGCCACTTCATGAAGCTGTCCTTCAGGGGCGTGGTCGAGCCCTTGCCTTCGGCCTTCATGCGCTTGAACGCCGGGCTTTCCGACAGCTTTAGGCGGATCCACAGGGACACGCCCAGCAGCAGGATCGAGACCAGGAAGGGAATGCGCCAGCCCCACTCGACGAAGGCTTCCTCGCCCAGGACGAAGCGCACGCCCAGGATCACCATCAGGCTGAGCAACAGGCCCACGGTGGCGGTGATCTGGATGAAGGAGGTGTAGAAGCCGCGCTTGCCGTGCGGGGCGTGCTCGGCGACGTAGGTGGCGGCGCCGCCGTATTCGCCGCCCAGCGCCAGGCCCTGGATCAGGCGCATCAGCACCAGGATGATCGGGGCGGCGATGCCGATGGCGGCATAGGGCGGCAGCAGGCCGACCACGAAGGTCGAAATACCCATCAGCAGCATGGTCACCAGGAAGGTGTTCTTGCGCCCCCACAGATCGCCCATGCGGCCGAAGACGATGGCCCCGAACGGGCGCACCGCGAAGCCGGCGGCGAAGGCCATCAGGGCGAAGATGAAGCCGGTGGTCTCATTCACGCCCGAGAAGAACTGGGCGGAGATGATCGCGGCCAGCGAGCCGTAAAGATAGAAGTCGTACCATTCGATGACGGTGCCGACGGAGGAGGCGAGAATCACCAGCCGGTCGTTCTTGTCGACCGTGTGCTCGCCGCCGTCCGCCGCACCCATGGTGCGGTCGGTCATGGGCAGTCCCTTCCTGTGCGGCCGCGATGCGCGGCGCGTTTCCCTCGCGC
The DNA here is from genome assembly GCF_032107865.1 of Brevundimonas sp. Classification (GTDB taxonomy): domain Bacteria; phylum Pseudomonadota; class Alphaproteobacteria; order Caulobacterales; family Caulobacteraceae; genus Brevundimonas. Next base: position 7,474 of record NZ_DAMCNG010000087.1, on the reverse strand, counting down.
CCGGCGTGCTTTGCGTCGGGCGTCGGAAGAGAGAGTGACAGCAGGAACGGTGGTTTGCGCAGAGCGACCTTGGTCGAATAATGGCCGCCCTCTTCCCGTCGATTGAAGGAAGTCAGAGCTCCAGCGACTGGGCCAAAATCACCGCCTGGGTCCGGTTCTGAACGCCCAGCTTGCGGAAGACGCTGGTCAGGTGCGCCTTGATGGTGGCCTCGGTGACGCCCAGGTCAAAGGCGATCTGCTTGTTCAGCCGCCCGACCTTCAACCCCTCCAGAATGCGCAACTGCGACGGCGTCAGGCTGGCGATGCGGGCCTGCAGATCGACCTCTTCCTCGCCCGCCGCCTCGACCTCGGGCGCCCAGGTGTCGCCTTCGAGGATGACCTGGATGGCCTCGACCATGGTCGGCAGAGCGGCCGACTTGGGGATGAAGCCCGCCGCCCCCAGAGACAGGGCGCGGCGGATGGTCGGCGCCTCCTCGCTGGCCGAGACCACGACGACCGGAACGGCCGGATGATCGGCGCGGATCAGGGTCAGCCCCGTCATGCCGTCCACGTCCGACAGCTTCAGATCCAGCAGCAGCAAGTCCGTCGCCGCCGCGCCCAGGGCGGCCTGCGCCTCGGCCAGGCTGGCGCATTCGACGATCAGGGCGCCCTCAGACGCCTTTTCGACAGCCGACTTCAGCGCCGCCCGAAACAGGGGGTGGTCGTCGGCGACGACGATGCGATCCATGAGTGTCCTTCCCACGCGCGGTTCTTGTTTCGTCGGCCGCGTCGCGACGACACCATGCCGCGCCTCGACTTTGGTCGAAACTAGACGAATGGCTAATGGCCGCAAACCCGGAGCGCGCGGAATGCTGCCGTCCTGAGGCCTGCGACAGACAGGTCCGGAACAACGGTCTGGGAGGACCACGCATGGGAAGCTGCCGTTTGTTCGGCGGCGTGGCTGCGGCCGCGCTGCTGCTCGCGCCCGGCGTCGCACTGGCTCAAGACGCCAACGCGGCCCTGGAAGCCCGTATCGCCCAGCTCGAAGCCGAGCTGAACAGTCTGAAATCCGAAGTGGTCGCCGCGCGAACGCAGCAGGCGTCGCAGGCCCAGGACATTATCCGCCTGGAGACCCGGCCTGCGCCGACGCCGGTCTCCGCGCCGCCGACGCCCTCGGACGGCTTCCGCATCGGTGATCATACGGTGAAGTTCGGCGGCTTCATCAAGGTCGACGCCATGGCCTCCAGCTATTCCGGCGGCGATCCGGCCAACGGCGACGCCCTGCGCGACTATCACCTACCCGGCGCCATTCCGGTCGGCGGCGCGGACGAGGACGTCGCCACCGACTTCAATGCGCGTCAGACCCGATTCTGGCTGACCACCGACGGCGTGGTCGGCGGCCGCAAGATCGGCACGCGGCTGGAGATGGACTTCCAGACCCTGCCAGGCTCGGGCGACCAGCGCACGACCAGCGGCTCGAACCCCGCCCTGCGCCGCGCCTTCGTCACTATCGACAACTGGCTGATCGGTCAGGAGTGGACCAACTTCCAGAACACCGCCGTCCTGCCGGAATCGGCGGACTTCGTCGGTGCGGCCGAGGGCACGGTCTTCGCCCGTCAGGCCCAGGTCCGTTACACGCGCGGCCCCTTCTCCATCGCGCTGGAGAACCCCGAGACCACCGTCACCCCCTTCGGCGGCGGCGCCCGCATCGTGGCCGACGACAACAGCCTGCCCGACCTGACCGCCCGCTATGGCCTGAGCCGTCCGTGGGGCGATGTGCAACTGTCCGGCCTGGTGCGCCAGCTGAAGTATCAGAACCCGGCGACCAACGTGGATTCCACCGCCACGGGCTGGGGCCTGTCGGCCTCGGCCAAGTTCAAGGTCGGGGCGCAGGACGACATCCGCCTGATGCTGACCGGCGGCGAAGGCATCGGCCGCTATGTCGGGCTGAACTTCTCCAACGACGCGGTGCTGGACGCCTCGGGCGATCTGGAGGCCATCGGCGTGGTCGCAGGCTTCGCCGCCTATCGTCACGTCTGGGCGCCGGGCTGGCGCTCCAGCCTGATCTGGTCGACGCAGAAGGTAGACAACGACGTCGCCCTGACCGGGACCGGCGCCAACCGCTCAGCCCAAAGCCTTCACGCCAATCTGATCTGGTCGCCGGTCACCGCGTTTGATGTCGGCGCCGAGGTGATGTTCGCTGATCGCAAGCTTGAATCAGGACTGGACGGCGACATGACCCGTCTGATCCTGTTCGCCAAATACGGCTTCTAAGGCCGAAGAAGAAAAAGACCCCTGGAGGAAATCGCGTGTCTGATCCGGAAATCTATCCTGTCCCCGCCGAACTGGCCGCCCGCGCCCACATGGACCGCGCCGGCTATGAAGCGGCCCGGATGCAGGCGCGCGAGACCCCCGAGGCCTTCTGGGCAGAGCAGGCCGAACGCCTCGACTGGATGACCTTCCCGACCAAGATCAAGGACGTCTCCTTCAACAAGAAAGACTTCCGCATCCGCTGGTTCGAGGACGGGGTGCTGAACGCCTCGGTCAACTGCATCGACCGCCACCTGCCCGCCCGCAAGGACGAGGTCGCCATCCTGTGGGAAGGCGACGAGCCGACCGACAGCGAAGCCGTCACCTTCGGCCAGCTTCACGACCGCGTCTGCCGCCTGGCGAACGTGCTGAAGGCGAATGGCGTCCAGAAGGGCGACCGCGTCACCATCTATCTGCCGATGATCCCCGAGGCGGCCTACGCCATGCTGGCCTGCGCCCGCATCGGCGCGGTGCATTCGGTCATCTTCGGCGGCTTCTCGCCCGACAGCATCGCCGGGCGCATCGAGGACTGCCAGTCGACCTTCGTCATCACCGCCGACGAAGGCTGCCGCGGCGGCAAGAAGGTTCCGCTGAAGGCCAATGTCGACAAGGCGCTGGAAAAGGTCGCGGGCGTGAAGACGGTCGTCGTCCTGCGCCACACCGGCGCCGACGTGCCCTTCATCGAGGGCCGCGATCTGGACTGGGGCGTCGAGACGGACAAGGCCTCGCCCGACTGCGCGCCCGAGCCGATGAACGCCGAGGATCCGCTGTTCATCCTCTACACCTCGGGCTCGACGGGTAAGCCCAAGGGCGTGCTGCACACCACCGGCGGCTATCTGTTCTGGGCCAGCTATACCCATGAGCTGGTGTTCGACTATCGCCCCGGCGAGGTCTTCTGGTGCACGGCCGACGTGGGCTGGGTCACGGGCCACACCTATGTGGTCTATGGCGCCCTGGCCAATGCGGCGACGAGCCTGATGTTTGAGGGCGTGCCCAACTATCCCACCGTCAGCCGCTTCTGGGAGGTGGTGGACAAGCATCAGGTCAACATCTTCTACACCGCCCCCACGGCCCTGCGCGCCCTGATGCGCGACGGCGACGCCCCGGTGAAGGCGTCCAGCCGCAAGAGCCTGCGCCTGCTGGGCACCGTCGGCGAGCCGATCAACCCCGAGGCCTGGCGCTGGTATCATGAGGTCGTCGGCGAAGGCCGCCTGCCCATCGTCGACACCTGGTGGCAAACCGAGACGGGGGGCGCCCTGATCTCGCCCCTGCCCGGCGCCACGGACCTGAAGCCCGGCTCAGCGACCAAGCCCCTGCCCGGCGTCGAGCTCCAGATCGTCGACGCCGAGGGCGGCGTGCTGGAGGGCGCGACCGAGGGCAATCTGTGCATCACCGACAGCTGGCCGGGCCAGATGCGGACGGTCTATGGCGACGACCAGCGCTTCTTCGAGACCTATTTCTCGACCTATCCGGGCAAGTATTTCACCGGCGACGGCTGCCGCCGCGACGAGGACGGCTATTACTGGATCACCGGCCGGGTCGATGACGTCATCAACGTCTCAGGCCACCGCATGGGCACCGCCGAGGTCGAGAGCGCGCTGGTCCTGCACGACGACGTGGCCGAGGCCGCCGTCGTCGGCTTCCCCCACGACATCAAGGGTCAGGGCATCTACGCCTATGTCACCCTGAACAAGGGGGTCGAGGCCACCGAAGACCTGCGCAAGGCCCTGATCGCCCAGGTCCGCGAGGAGATCGGCCCCATCGCCGCCCCGGACGTGATCCAGTGGGCGCCAGGCCTGCCCAAGACCCGCTCGGGCAAGATCATGCGGCGCATCCTGCGCAAGATCGCCGAGAACGAACTGGGCGCCCTGGGCGACACCTCGACCCTGGCCGATCCGTCGGTCGTGGACGATCTGGTGAAGAACCGGGCGGCGTAACCATCCAAATCCGCTCATCCCGGCGTCCGCCGGGGTGAGCGGGGACATCATTCAGCTCCCCCCGAAGAGGCGGCCCCGGACGGCGCAAGCTGGACGGGGCCGCCTCGGCTTCAGTGGCGGGCATGAGCGGAACTCTCGACGGCCTGACCATCATCGAAATCGGCGGCATCGGCCCCGCCCCCTTCTGCGGCATGATGCTGGCCGACCACGGGGCGGAGGTGGTGCTGGTCCACCGCCCCGGCGCCGCGCCCGATCCGCGCGATCCCCTGAACCGCAGCCGCGCCCGCCTGATCGAGGCCGACCTGAAGACGCCCGAGGGCGCCGCCCTGATCCGCGATCTGGCGCGCACCGCCGACGGCCTGATCGAAGGCTTCCGCCCCGGCGTGATGGAGCGCTTGGGTCTCGGCCCCGACGCGCTGCTGACCGACAATCCGCGCCTCGTCTACGGCCGGATGACCGGCTGGGGTCAGGACGGACCGCTGGCCCCGGCGCCGGGCCACGACATCGACTACATCGCCGTCTCAGGCGCGCTTCACGCCTTCGGCCGGGCGGGCGAGAAGCCGACCCCGCCGATCAACATGGTCGGTGATTTCGGCGGCGGCGGCATGTTGCTGGCCTTCGGCATGGTCGCGGGTCTGCTGAAGGCCCAGCGCACCGGGCGCGGCGACGTCATCGACTGCGCCATGACCGACGGCTCCTCCCTGCTGATGAGCATGATCTGGGGCTTCCGCCAGAACCTGCCCGCGCCCCTGCCGCCCAGTCTCGCCTGGCGCGACGAGCGGGGCGTCAACCTGCTCGACACCGGAGCGCCGTTTTACGAGGTCTATGAGACGGCCGATGGCAAACACGTCGCCGTCGGCGCCATCGAACCGGCCTTCTACATCGCCCTGATGCGGCTGACGGGTCTGGGGAACGATCCCGACTTCGCCATGCCGTTCGACCCAGACCAATGGCCGAGGCTGAAGGACAAGCTGGCCGCCGTCTTCCGCACCCGAACCCGCGACGACTGGTGCAACGACCCCGACGCCCAGGCCGCCTGCGTCGCCCCCGTCCTGTCCATGACCGAGGCCCCCGACCACCCGCACAACCGCGCCCGCGACGCCTTCGTCACCGCGCAGGGCGTGGTTCAGCCCGCGCCTGCGCCCCGGTTCCGAAACAGTCCGGCGAAGCGGCCGGAATAGAAGGCGGGTCACAAAATCCCCCGCTCACCCCGGCGGATGCCGGGGCCCAGCGCTTTGACCCCAAACGCGCGGCATGAATACGCAAGTCCCTGTGCGCTCTGCTCTCACTGGATCCCTGCACCCGCCGGGATGAGCGGGGGTAAGGTCACCCCCCGTCCGTCCACACCGTCTTGTACAGGTCGAACCGACGGTCGCGCAGATTCCGCACCGTCCCTTGCGCCTTGGCCCAGGCCAGATCGGACAGGTCCAGGTCCGCCACCGTCACTGTCTCGACGTTCTCACTGGCCTCAGCCGCCACCCCGTCGCGCGCGAAGGGGAAGTCGCACGGCGTCAGGATGCACGACTGCGCATACTGGATGTCCATGTTCTCGACGTTCGGCAGGTTGCCGACATTGCCCGACAGGACGACGTAGCACTGGTTCTCGATCGCCCGCGCCTGCGAGCAATAGCGCACCCGCAGATACCCCTGCCGGTTGTCGGTGCAGAAGGGGGTGAACAGGATGCGCGCGCCCTCGTCCGCCAGACGCCGCGCCAGTTCCGGGAACTCGGAATCGTAGCAGATCATCACCCCGATCGGCCCGCAGTCGGTGGGGATGGCGTGGACGCGGTCGCCGCCCTTGATGTTCCACCAGTGCCGCTCGTTCGGGGTCGGGTGGATCTTCTCCTGCTCATGCACCGAGCCGTCGCGCAGGAAGACATAGGCGACATTCTGGATCTCGCCGTCCTCGGTCCGCGTCGGGTGCGAGCCGCCGATGATGTTGACGTTGTAGCCGACCGCCAGCTCGCGCATCGCCTCGACGAAGCGCGGCGTATAGCGGGTCAGCGCCTCGATCGATTCCGCCGGGGTCAGCTTCTTCGTCTCCAGCGACAGGAGCTGAAGCGTGAACAACTCGGGGAAGACCACGAAGTCGGCGCGATAGTCCGACACCACGTCGACGAAATATTCGACGTTGTCCATGAACTCCTGGAAGCTCTCGACCTTGCGCATCTGCAGCTGGACGGTGGCGACGCGCACCGTCTCCTTCACCGCAAAGGCCGCCCCCTTGCCCGTCGCCTCGACATAGTAGGGGTTGCGCCAGACCCAGCGCGCCGCATGGCCCAGCGACGCCTTGTCCGACGGCAGATAGTTCAGCAGCACCCCCGCCGGCTCGAAGCCCGAACGCTGGTGAAAGGCCATGATCGGATCCTTCACCTTGCGGTCGCGCACCGCCTCGACATAGGCGTTCGGGTCAGGATAGGCGGCCCGGCGACGCGCCAGCCCCGGCATCCGTCCGCCGAAGACGATCCCCTTCAGGTTCTGCGCCTCGCACAGGTCGCGGCGCGCGTCATACAGACGCTGGCCGATGCGCAGGCGCCGCCGGGCGGGGTCGACGCAGACCTCCATCCCGTACAGCCACTCGCCCGCCGGGTCATGGCGCGCGCCATAGCCGCCGCCGGTGATCTGGTCCCAGGTGTGCGGCCCCATGGCCGACGTCTCGTCGATGCGGAAGCTGGCGGCGTAGCCGACGATCTCGCCCTCGAACTCGACCACGAACTGCCCGTCGGGATAGGTGGCGATCTGGCCGCGCAGCATCCCCGGCGTATAGGGCGGCATGTCCTTATAGACCCGCGCCACCAGGGCGTTGATCCCGGCGACGTCGCCCATGCGAGCGTTGCGGATGGTCAGGACGGCGGGCTTGGCCGGCTCGGCGGGCGGGACGGTTTGGGCGGTCTGCAGATCAGTCATCCCCTCCTAACGCGCGAGCTTGGCTGTTGGATCATTTTCATCGCCTTGGACCCGCGCGGCGATGGGCGCACAATGGCGTCATGTCCGGCATGGCCCAGGAAATGGCGCAGGAAATCGAACTGAAATTCCGGCTCGGTCCGGGCGCCGCCGCGCGCCTGGCCGCCCACCCGGCTCTGGCGGGCGAGGACAGCGTGCAGACCCTGCGCTCCGTCTATTACGACACGCCGGATCAGGCGCTGCGGCGCGCGGGCTGGGGCCTGCGGGTGCGCGCGACCGGACGCGGCTTCGTCCAGACGCTGAAGGGCCAGACCGGCGGCGACGTCCTCAACCGCGCCGAATGG
>NZ_DAMCNG010000086.1:0-10737 GCF_032107865.1 Brevundimonas sp. | reverse complement strand
CCGCCAGTATGCCGACGCCGACCACCAGGGTCGCCGCCACGACGCGCGGCGACATGTCCAGACGGCCGATCTCGGCCGCGCGGCCGGACGGAGCGCCGCGCGCGCCGCCCTTGCCCGAAGACTGTCGCCGACCGCCGCGCACTACCGCGGGCATGAGGCGTCCTCCACCATCCAACGAACCAATTCGCGATAATCCATACCGACAAAGGCCGCCTGCTCGGGGACGAGCGAGGTCGGGGTCATGCCGGGCTGGGTATTCACCTCCAACAGAACGAGAACGTCGTTAACATCGTCATAACGGAAGTCGGCGCGGGAGACGCCTCGGCACCCCATGGCCGCGTGGGCCAGCTCAGCCTGACGTAAAGCCTTGTCAAAAACGTGCGGCGGCAGCTCAGCGGGCAGGACGTGGCGCGATCCGCCGGGCGCGTATTTGGCCTCGTAGTCGTAAAAGCCCTTGGTCGGTGTGATGTCGGTGATGGTCAGGGCGCGCGGGCCGGTCGCCTCGCCGATCACGCTGACCGCCAGTTCCTTGCCGGGAATGAAAGGCTCGACCATCACCTGATCGCCATAGGCCCAGTCGTCGGCGCCGACCTCGGCCACCGGGCGGTTGGCCCCTTCGCGCACCAGGAAGACGCCGACGGAAGAGCCTTCGGCGTTCGGCTTGACCACATAGGGCGGGTCGATGACGTGGCGCGACGCCACTTCGTGACGGTCGAACAGACCGCCGCCGGGCACGATGACGCCGGCCGCCTGCAGCACGGCCTTGGACTTGTCCTTGTCCATCGCCAGGGCCGAGGCCAGGACGCCGGAGTGGGTGTAGGGAATCTTGAGCGTCTCGAGGATGCCCTGAACGCAGCCGTCCTCGCCCCATTTGCCGTGCAGGGCGTTGAAGACGACATCGGGCTTCAGCGCCGTCAGCACCTGGGCCAGATCGCGTCCGGCGTCGACGCGCGTAACCTTGCCGACCTGTCCCTCAAGCGCATCGGCGCAGCCGCGACCCGAAGACAGCGAGACCTCGCGTTCCGACGACAGGCCGCCCATCAGGACAGCGACATGGAGGGTGTTCAGGGGCGTACGCATGGCGACATCCGAAGACTAGCCCACCCCTATGCCCTGAATACGGTTAACCGGTTGGAAACGATCCGGGGTCGTGGAAGGAAATTCGTCACCTTTCGCCCCTCTCCCGATGGGAGAGGGCTTGAGCCTCCAAGAGCGCAGCGATTGGCAAAGGCGAAAGGGTGAGGGTTCGCGTTATCAGAAAGTGGCGCGACGGCTCACGCCGACTGACAGGACAAGCCCCTCACCCTTTCGCGCCAGAACGATCGCCTTCGGCTCTCGTGCGCTCAAGCCCTCTCCCGCCGGGAGAGGGTTATTTCCGCCCGATCCGCTTGATCTCCCAGTTCAACTGCACGCCGGTCTTCGCCAGCACGTCGGCGCGGACGGCTTCGCCCAGCCCCTCGATGTCGGCGGCGGTCGCCTCGCCGGGGTTGATCATGAAGTTGGAGTGCAGCTCGCTGAACTTGGCGCCGCCGCCCCCATGCGGTGCAGGCGCGGCGTGCAGCTTGCCGCGCCAGCCCGCGTCGTCGACCAGCTTCCACGAGGAATGGCCGTCAGGGTTCTTGAAGGTCGAGCCTCCGGTCTTCTCGCGGATCGGCTGGGTCTTTTCGCGACGCTCGGTGATCTCGCTGATCCGGGCGGCGACGGCCTCGGGCGCGTCCGACCGTCCGCGATAGGTCGCCTCGATCCAGATGATGTCGGCCGGGGCGTTGGAGTGGCGATAGGTATAGCCGAAATCGGCCAGGGCCAGTTCGACCCGCTCGCCCTTGCGGTTCAGGCCCCAGGCGGACACCAGAACGTCCTTGGTCTCCGAGCCGTAGCAGCCCGCATTCATCGTCAAGGCGCCGCCGATCGAGCCGGGGATGCCCGCATAGAACTCCAACCCCGTGATGCCCGCCTTGGCCGAGGCGCGCGCCACCATGCTGTCCAGCGCGCCCGCGCCCGCCGTGACCGTGACGCCGTCGGTCGTCACCTGCCCCCAGGCGCGGCCCGCCAGCCGGATCACCACGCCCTCGACCCCCCCGTCGCGCACGATCAGGTTCGAGCCCACGCCGATCACCGTCACCGGCACGGCTTCGGGCAGGACCTTGAGGAAGTCGGCCAGATCATCGGCGTCCGCCGGAATGAACAGGGCCTCCGCCGCCCCGCCCACGCGGAACCAGGTGTAGGGGCCCAGCGGCTCGTTCAGCAGCAGCTTGCCGCGCACGTCAGGAAGAGCTTCAGTCCAGGTCGTCATTCAAATCTCATGCACGTCTGGTGTGCGATAAAGCTGCGATGCCCCGATCCACCCCCGCACGCAAGAGCCAGCGCCTTCTGTCGACGCTTCAGGAACCGCTGCGATCCATTCTGCTGATCCTCGTCATCACGCCGCCCAGCGTGTTCGGCATCGGCGCGGTCTGCATCGGCCTGCTGTTCGCCGCCGAGGCTGTCGGTCGCGACCTGACGTTCGAACAATCGTTGAACGGCGTCCTGACCGTCCTGATGGCTCTGGTTTTCCTGCCGCTGGCCCACGCCGGGAACTATCGCTGGTTCTGGCACATCGAAAAACGACGCATGGCGGGCGATTTCGTGCGCGGCGCGGCTATCCCCGACGCCTTTTCAGAACCAACCGAACCGCCGCCCGTCGCGCCGATCAGCCTTGGACAGCGAGCCTTCTACGCCCTGCTCTATCTGGCTGCGATCGGCCTTCTGCTCTTCGTCTACCTGCCGCTCGGCCATCAGGCGGTCATTCAGGATTTCATCGGCCGATATAGCGCAGGGCGAGCCTCTGCCGGGTCGCTGGCCGCCCTACTGACGGCCTGGCTGCCGCTGCTGGGCGGCATGGCGGTCGTCATGCTGCTCCTGGAAGGCGACATGAAGAAGATTCGATCAGGCCTGCTGGACCCGACCGAAACCCTGAGGCTTCAGGCGCGCGTCGAATGGCTCGGCGCCTTCGTCACGGCCTTCGCCATGACCAGCCTGTTCTGCTTCTTCATCGGCAGCATGATCGGCCGCTATCTGAGCTGATCCTCAGCCCAGCGCCTCCAGCTGCGCCGGCAGGGCGTAGGCCCAGCTGGTGATGTCGCCGGCGCCCAGCAGGACCACCAGATCGCCCGGCCTGGCCTCATCCTTGATGACGCGCGGCAGGACGGCGGCGTTCTCCAGCGCCGCGACGTGGCGGTGTCCGTAGCGGCGGACGCCCTCGACCAGGGCGTGCTTGTCGACGCCCTCGATCGGCTGTTCGCCCGCCGGATAGACGTCGGCGACCAGGACGCTGTCGGCGTCCGAGAAGCAGGTGGAGAAGTCCTCCATCAGATCGCGCAGGCGCGTGTAGCGGTGCGGCTGGACCACGGCGATGACGCGGCCGGTGTTGTCAGCGTTCTGCACCACCTGGCGCGCGGCCTTCAGCACGGCGGCGATCTCGACCGGATGGTGGCCGTAGTCGTCGATGACCCGCACCCCATGGGCCACGCCCGTGGTGGTGAAGCGGCGCTTGACCCCGCCGAACCCGGCCAGGCCCGCACGGATGGCGTCATCGTCCACCCCGATCTCGCGCGCCACGGCGATGGCCGCCAGAGCGTTGGAGACATTGTGCCAGCCCGCCATCGGCAGATGCAGGTTCTCGATGCGCGCAGGCTCTTCCAGCGCGGCCATGCCCTGCCCCTGGATCACCACGTCGAAGCGCGAGCCGTCCGGGTCCATGCGCACATTGTCGGCGCGAACCATGGCCTGAGGGTTCAGGCCGTAGGTGACCAGACGGCGGTTGTCGATCTGGGCCGCCAGCTTCTGCACCTCCGGGTGATCCAGGCAGACCACGCCGAAACCGTAGAAGGGAATGTCCTCGATGAAGTCGCCGAACGCCTTCTTCACCGCGTCGAAGTCGCCGTAGTGGTCCAGGTGCTCCGGGTCGATGTTGGTGATGATCGCGACCGTGCATTTCAGGCGCAGGAAGGAGCCGTCGCTCTCATCCGCCTCGACCACCATCCAGTCGCCGTCGCCGACCTTGGCGTTGGTGCCATAGGCGTTGATGATGCCGCCGTTGACCACCGTCGGGTCCAGCGAGCCGGCGTCCAGCAGGGCCGCGACCATGGAGGTCGTCGTCGTCTTGCCGTGGGTGCCGCCGACGCCGATCGAGAATTGCAGGCGCATCAGCTCGGCCAGCATCTCGGCCCGGCGGACCAGAGGAATGCGGCGCTCGCGCGCGACGACCAGTTCCGGGTTCGCGGCCTTGACCGCCGTGGAATAGACCACCGCCGAGACGCCCTCGGTCACATGGGCGGCGTCGTGGCCGATGTAGATGCGGGCGCCCAGCTTCTCCAGCCGCTCGGTGTTGGCGCTGGCCTTGGCGTCCGAGCCCTGCACCTGATAGCCGATCTTCAGCATGATCTCGGCGATGCCGCTCATGCCGATGCCGCCGATGCCGACGAAGTGGACAGGCCCGAGGGCGAACGGAACGGGGCGAAGACGACGGATCATCTTCGCCCCATAGCTCAAACAGGATGCGATTTGCACCATGCCTTCGCCAAGGTGAGCGGGTTTATACCGCCTGAACCTCAGCCCACCCGCGCCAGAAAGCATGCAGGGCCGCGATATCGCCGCTGCACAGCAAGGGCATGGCCTCGCCCAGCCGGGCGTCGTCCCAGCCCCACCACTTCATCTCCAGCAGCATGGCGATGCTGTCGTCGTCGAACCGCTTGCGGATGACCCTGGCCGGATTGCCGCCGACGATGGCGTAGGGCTCGACATCGCGCGTCACCAGCGCCCGCGTGCCGATCACGGCGCCGTCGCCGACCGTCACGCCCGGCATGATGATCGCCTCGCTGCCGATCCAGACGTCATGGCCGATGACCGTGTCGCCCGCCTTCTGGAAGGCGTCGATCGCCCCCGCGAAATGCGGAACCTCGGGCATGTAGAAGAAGGGGAAGGAGCTGGCCCAGTCGTTCCGGTGCCCCTGATTGCCGGCCATGATGAAGGCGGCGCCGCTGCCGATCGAGCAGAAGTCGCCGATGATCAACCGGTCCACGCCCGGCTCCGTCATCAAAAAGCGGGCGCAGTCGTCAAAGCCGTGGCCGTGATACCAGCCGGAATAATAGCTGTAGCGTCCGACGATGATGTTGGGATTGGTCACCAGATCGGACAGCAGTCGACCCTTGAACGGGCTTTCGAAAACCTGAGTCATGGAAATCTCTATGTGCGCGGCCGCAGCCGGTCAGCGCCGGGCGGCCTTGGAATTTTATCGAAGGGCATGAAGCGCGCAGCCTTGATGCGCCGGGCGAAACCGGATCGCACAGGGTGCGCCGCTCGGGGGTGTCAGGCCCGCACGGACGCTATCAGAAGAGTCTGACCGCCATTTCCATGCGGCGATTATGGTCCCGTTTCGCCGCAACGCAATCCACGCAATCGCCGCCGTGTGAATCTTGGTTACTTCGCCTTAACCGTAAGGATTCACCATAAGCCCCTCATCTGTCCGGGGCCGCTTTTCCATGTCCGAGTTGAAGACCGACGTCATCCTGCGTGGCGACTGCATCGAGGTGCTGAAGGGCCTGCCGGACAAGTCGGTAGATATGGTCTTCGCCGACCCGCCCTATAATCTGCAGCTGGGCGGCGACCTGCTGCGTCCCGACAACTCCAAGGTCGATGCGGTCGATGACGACTGGGACAAGTTCGACAGCTTCGCCGCCTATGACGCCTTCACCCGCGCCTGGCTGACCGAGTGCCGCCGGGTACTGAAGGACGAGGGCTCGCTCTGGGTCATCGGCAGCTATCACAACATCTTCCGACTGGGCTCGGCGATGCAGGACCTGGGCTTCTGGGTGCTGAACGACATCATCTGGCGCAAGTCCAACCCGATGCCGAACTTCAAGGGCACACGCTTCACCAACGCGCACGAGACCCTGATCTGGGCCGCCAAGTCGCGGGAGCAGAAGCGCTACACCTTCAACTATGACGCGCTGAAGGCCTTCAACGAAGACACCCAAATGCGCTCGGACTGGACCCTGGCCCTGTGCACGGGCGGCGAACGGCTGAAAGACGAGAACGGCGACAAGGCCCACCCGACCCAGAAGCCCGAGGCTCTGCTGCACCGCGTCCTGCTATCGGCCAGCCGCGTCGGCGACGTGGTGCTGGACCCCTTCTTCGGCACCGGCACGACGGGGGCGGCGGCCAAGCGTCTGGGTCGCCACTTCATCGGCATCGAGCGCGACGAGACCTACGCCAAGCTGGCCGAGAAGCGCATCAAGGCGGTCATCCCCGCCGCGCCGGAAGACCTGGTCGTCACCGGCTCCAAGAAGGCCGAGCCCAAGGTGCCGTTCGGCGCCCTGGTCGAGGCCGGGCTGCTGGCGCCGGGCGACAAGCTCTACTGCCCCAAGGGCGACCATGAAGCCCGTGTCCGCGCCGACGGTTCTCTGGTGTCCGGCGCTCTGACCGGCTCGATCCACAAGCTGGGCGCCCTCTTGGAAAACGCCCCGGCGTGCAACGGCTGGACCTACTGGCGCTTCAAGACGGACACGGGCCTGCGCCCCATCGACGCCTTGCGCGCCGAAATTCGGGCGGGAATGCAGTAAGGCGGCCGCTTCCCGCCGTCGCATAACCTACAGGCCGCGTTGAAGAATATCGTTCCAGCAACGCTGGAACCCGGCGATCCTGCGCGGATTGAGGTTTCAGCGTCGCGTCTTCACGCGACGCAGGAGCCTGCCATGAAGATCGCCCAAGTCACGCCCTTGTACGAGGCCGTGCCGCCCCGGCTTTACGGCGGCACGGAGCGCGTGGTCGCCCACCTGACCGACGCCCTGGTCGAGCTGGGTCACGACGTCACCCTGTTCGCCAGCGCCGAGGCGCGCACCCGCGCCCGCCTGATCCCCGTCAGAGACCAGGCCATCCGCCTGGACCCCGCCGAGCTGAAGTCCGATCTGGCCGCCCACATGAGCCAGTTGGCCGAGGTGCTGGACCGCGCCGACCGCTTCGACGTCATCCATTTCCACACCGACATGATCCACTTCCCCTTCTTCGAGGGATGGGCGGACAAGACGGTGACGACCCTGCACGGGCGGCTGGACCTGAAGGATCTCGCCCCGATCTATGAGCGCTGGACCGAATACGGCCTGGTGTCGATCTCGGACGATCAGCGCCGGCCCCTGCCCCACGCCAACTGGCGGGCGACCGTCCATCACGGCATGCCGGGCGATCTCTATCGCTTCTCGCCGCGATCGGAGGGTTATCTCGCCTTCCTGGGCCGCATCTCGCCCGAAAAGCGGCCCGACCGCGCCATCGAGATCGCGACCCGACTGAACAAGCCGCTGAAGATCGCGGCCAAGATCGACGCCGCCGACCGGGCCTATTGGGAAACGGAAATCGAACCCCTGGTGCGCGGCAATCCCCTGGTCGAGTTCGTCGGCGAGATCGGCGACGATCAGAAGTCCGCCTTCCTGGGCGGGGCCGAGGCCCTGCTGTTCCCCATCGACTGGCCCGAGCCGTTCGGCCTGGTGATGATCGAGGCCATGGCCTGCGGCACGCCCGTGATCGCCTTCGCCTGCGGCTCGACGCCCGAGATCGTCGAGGACGGGGCCACCGGCTTCCTGGTCTCGACCATGGACGAGGCGGTCGCCGCGACCGCCCAGGCGCATCGGCTGGACCGTGAGGCGATCCGCGCGCGGTTCGACCTGCGCTTCTCGGCCACGGCGATGGCGCGGCGGTATCTGGATGTCTACGCCGGCCTTCTGGCGCAGCGGCCGTTCGCGGCGCCGATGCGGACGATCGAAGAGGAGCGCAGCTTCGCCGCTCTGGCCTGACCCGGCAGGCCCGACGACGAACGCCGTTTTCATCTGAACTGAACCGCGCCCCGGCCGTTCGCTTGTGAGTTCAGCTGGGGGACGAACCGCAAGCGGAGACGCTTATGGACGACGCCTATTCGGTCCAGGCCACGGCCGCCGACACCAATGATCAGGACGGTCTCGAAACCCTGATGGCGCTGAAGGACGGCGACGCCTTCCTCGTCGCCGATCACTGGGGAGACGTGAAGGCGGGCGCTGACGGCCTGTTCGAGCGGGACACGCGGCTGCTGTCGCGCTTCGTCCTGACGGTCGGGCGGGCGCGGCCGTCGCGGCTCAGCTCGGGCGTGACCAAGGACAACGTCTTCTTCACCTGCCATTCCACCAACCGGCCCCTGCCGCCAATGGGCGGGCGCTCGGCCCCGGCGGGCGTGCTGCACCTGGAGCGGCGACGCTTCCTGTGGGACCGGCGGCTGTTCGAGCGGGTGCGCATGGTCAACCACGGCGTCGAAGACATCCTGCTGCCGCTGACGTTCGAGTTCGACGCGGACTTCGCCGACATCTTCCAGGTGCGCGGCACGGTGCGGCCCCAGCACGGCGAAATCCATCCGCCGGTGATCGACGGCCGGCGCGTCACCTTCAGCTACACCGGACTGGACGGGGTGAGGCGCACCAGTTGCCTGGCCTTTTCCGAACCGCCCGCCCGCCTCAGCGCCAACCGGGCCGAGTTCATGTTCAGCCTGCCGCGCGGCCGCAGTCTGGACCTGTTCGTCGAGTGCGGCCTGGACGCCTGCGAACAGCCGGACGAGACGCGCTGGCGCTGGCACGCCATCCTGGCGCGGCTGGCCATGCGGCGACGGCTGCGGCGCGGCGCCATCGTCGAGGGCGGGCGCAATCAGGGCTTCAACGACTGGCTGCGGCAGTCGCGCGCCGACATCGCCCTGCTCGTCACCGACCTGCCGACCGGCCCCTATCCCTATGCCGGGACGCCGTGGTTCTCGACCCCGTTCGGGCGCGACGGCATCATCACCGCCTGGCAGATGCTGTGGATCGATCCCGGCCTGGCCAAGGGGGTGCTGACCTATCTGGCCTCGCGTCAGGCGACCGAGACCAACGCCTTCATGGACTCCGCACCCGGCAAGATCATGCACGAGACGCGCGGCGGCGAGATGAGCGTGCTGGGCGAGGTGCCCTTCGGCCTCTACTACGGCGGGGTCGACACCACCTGCCTGTTCGTCGCCCTGGCCGGCGCCTACGCCAAGCGCACCAACGACTATGGGACCATCCGCGCGCTTTGGCCGAACCTGATCGCAGCGGCGAGGTGGATGAGCGACTACGGCGACAGCAACGGCGACGGCCTGATCGACTACGCCCGCGCGGCCGATACCGGCCTGTCGAACCAGGGCTGGAAGGACTCTGAAGACTCCATCTTCCACGCCGACGGCCGCTTTCCCAAGGGGCCGGTCGCCCTGCTGGAGGTCCAGGGCTACGCCTTCGCCGCCTGGAAGGCCCTGGCCGAGATGGGCGCCGTACTGGGCGACGGCCGCGCCCTCGAATGGGCCGCGCGGGCCGAGGCGCTGCGCGCCCTGGTCGAGGACCGCTACTGGATGGAGGACGAGGGCTTCTACGCCATCGCCCTGGACGGCGACGGGGAACAGTGCCGCGCCATCGCCTCCAACGCCGGGCATCTGTTGTTCACGGGCCTGCCCTCGCATGAGCGGGCGCGGCGGGTGACGCGGCGGATGCTGACGGCCGAGTTCCGCTCGGGCTGGGGCCTGCGCACCCTGGCCAAGGGACAGGCCCGCTTCAATCCGATGAGCTATCACAACGGCTCGGTCTGGCCGCACGACACGGCCCTGGCGGCGGCGGGCATGGCCCGTTACGGCGAGCGGCGGGCGGTCGCCATGCTGCTGGGCGAAATCTACGGCTCGGCCGCCCATTTCCAGATGCGCCTGCCCGAACTGTTCTGCGGCTTCGTGCGCGAGACGGGCGAGCCGCCCATCGCCTATCCGGTCGCCTGCCTGCCCCAGGCCTGGGCGGCGGGTTCGGTCTTCCTGATGATGCAGTCGGTGCTAGGCCTGAGCATCGACGCCGCCGAGGGCCTGGTCGAGGTCAACAACCCCGCCCTGCCCGCCGGGCTGGACCGGCTGTCGATCACGCGGCTGAAGGTCGGCGACGGGGTGATCGACCTGCATTTCCAGCGCCTGAACGGCCATGTCGTGGTCATGCCCCGCGAGCGTAGCGGGACGGTGAATTTGCGGGCGACGGGCTAGGCCCCCAGAGCCCGCTCCAGCGCCTTGCGAAACACCGTGGGCAGAGATGCAGCCGCCTCATCCTCCGGCGTCCAGATAAAGTCGCCCTCGCCCGTCGCCACATGCACCTCCAGCGTTAGGCTGAAGTGGGTGAAGACGTGCTCGACCGATCCAGCCGCGTCCCAGTCGCCCTCAACCGGCGGATCAAAGTCCGGCGACACGCCCCAGTCCGAGGTCGGCAGGCCCGCCATGCCGCCCAGCAGTCCCTTGTCCGGCCGCCGCACCAGGGCGACGCGCCCCGCTGCATCGGTCAGCACATAGGCGTGGCCGCGCCGATGCGGCCGCTCGGCCTTCTTCGTCTTCAGCGGATAGCGTTCAGGCGTTCCCGTCTTCAGCGCCTCACACCCGAAGGTCAGAGGACACTGATCGCACAGCGGCGACCGGGGTCGACAGACGCCAGAGCCCAGGTCCATCAGCGCCTGCGCCCAGTCGCCGGGCCGGTGATCATCCACGAACAGGGCGGCCAGGCGGCGCAGTTCGGGCCGGGCGGCGGGCAGCGGCGTCTCGACCGCGAACAGGCGGCTCATTACCCGCTCGACATTGCCGTCGACGACGTTGGCCGGCCGGTCGAAGGCGATGGCGGCCACGGCGGCGGCGGTATAGGCGCCCACCCCTGGCAGGGC
>NZ_DAMCNG010000085.1:0-10739 GCF_032107865.1 Brevundimonas sp. | reverse complement strand
AGCCGCAGCCGCCGGAGCCGGGGCCGAAGCGGCGGCCGCGCCGCCTTCGGTCACCGAGCCCAGCACCGTGCCGGGAACGACGGTGTCGCCGTCATTGGCGTTGATCGCCGACAGCACGCCGTCGGCGGGGGCGACGACTTCGAGCGAGACCTTGTCGGTTTCCAGCTCGACCAGGACTTCGTCCTTCTTCACGGCGTCGCCGACCTTCTTGGTCCACTTGGCGATGGAGGCTTCGGCGACGGATTCACCGAGGGCGGGGGTCAGGATATCGGCCATCTTCAGTGTCTTTTCGTGTCTGAACTTTGCTTGTCTTTTAGGTCAGGCGCGGCGGTCAGGCCATGGCCTCGGCGAGGAAGGTCTCGAGTTCCTTCAGATGTCGGCTCATCAGGCCCGCGGCGGTCGAGGCCGAAGCCGGGCGACCGACGTAGCGCGCGCGCTTGGCCTTCACGTTCAGCTTCTCGAGCGTCAGCTCGATCCACGGATCGACGAAGGTCCAGCCGCCCATGTTCTTGGGCTCTTCCTGACACCAGACCAGGTCGGCGTTGGGGAAGCGCGCCAGTTCCGCCGAGATCGACTTGATCGGCCACGGATAGAACTGTTCCAGACGCAGGATGTAGATGTCGTTGACGCCCGCCTTCTCGCGCGCGTCCAGCAGGTCGTAATAGACCTTGCCCGAACAGACGACGACCTTGCGGATGTCCTTGTCGGCCTTGAGCGTGACGCCCGCCACGTCCGGACGCAGCTCGGCGTCGTCGCGCAGCACGCGGTGGAAGGACGAACCCTCGGCCATGTCGGCCAGGGTCGAGACCGCCTTTTTGTGACGCAGCAGCGACTTGGGCGTCATCAGGATCAGCGGCTTGCGGAACGAGCGGTGCAACTGGCGACGCAGGATGTGGAAGTAGTTGGCCGGCGTCGTGCAGTTGGCGACCTGCATGTTGTTCTCGGCGCACTGCTGCAGGAAGCGCTCCAGGCGGGCCGAGGAGTGCTCGGGGCCCTGGCCCTCATAGCCGTGCGGCAGCAGCATGGTCAGGCCGCTCATCCGCAGCCACTTGCGCTCGCCCGAGGAGATGAACTGATCGATCACCACCTGGGCGCCGTTCACGAAGTCGCCGAACTGGCCTTCCCACATGGTCAGGGTGTTCGGGTCGGCCAGCGAATAGCCGTACTCGAAGCCCAGCACCGCCTCTTCCGACAGGGCCGAGTCGATGACCTCGAAATGGGCCTGACCTTCGCGCAGGTTGTTCAGCGGGAAGTAGCGCTGTTCGGTCGTCTGGTCGGTCACGCCCGAGTGGCGCTGCGAGAAGGTGCCGCGCACCGAGTCCTGCCCCGACAGGCGGATGTTGTAGCCTTCGTCCAGCAGGCTGGCGAAGGCCAAGCTCTCGGCGGTGGCCCAGTCGATGTTCACGCCGCTCGACACCGCATCGCGACGGCCGTCGATGACGCGCTTCAGCGTCTTGTGCATGTCGACGCTGTTCGGGATCGTCGTCAGGCGGTGGCCGTAGTCGAGCAGCTTCTCGGCCGGAACCCCGGTCTTGCCGCGCTGCTGCTGATCGTCGCCCGCATCAACGCCCAGACCTTGCCACTGGCCGTCCAGCCAGTCGGCCTTGTCGGCCTTGAACGTCTTGCCGGCTTCGAACTCGGCGTCGAGGAAGGCCTCGAAACGGGTGATCTCGGCGTCGGCCTCGGCCTGGCTGAGAACGCCTTCGGCGACCAGGCGCTTGACGTAGATCTCCAGCGTGGTCGGCTGGTTCTTGATCTTCGCGTACATCAGCGGCTGGGTGAAGGTCGGATCGTCGCCTTCGTTGTGGCCGAAGCGACGGTAGCAGAACATGTCCACCACCACGTCCTTGTGGAACTTCTGGCGGTACTCGGTGGCGACCTTCGAAGCGAAGACGACCGCTTCAGGGTCGTCGCCGTTGACGTGGAAGATCGGCGCCTGAACCATCAGGGCCACATCCGACGGATAGGGCGACGAGCGCGAGTTGCGCGGCGCCGTGGTGAAGCCGATCTGGTTGTTGATGACGAAGTGCAGGGTGCCGCCGGTGCGGTAGCCCTTCAGTCCCATCAGGGCGAAACACTCGGCCACCACGCCTTGCCCTGCGAAGGCGGCGTCGCCGTGGATCAGCAGCGGCACGACCTTGGAGCGGTCCAGCACCCATTCGTTGTCCGGCTTGCCGACGTTGACCTCGGCCTCGCGGATGTCGAAGGCCTGCTTGGCGCGCGCCTTGCCCAGGACGACCGGATTGACGATCTCCAGGTGCGAGGGGTTGGCGGTCAGCGACAGGTGGACCTTGTTGCCGTCGAACTCACGGTCCGACGAGGCGCCCATATGGTATTTGACGTCGCCCGAACCTTCGATGTCCGATGGCACGGACGAACCGCCCTGGAACTCGTGGAAGATGGTCTTGTAGGGCTTGCCCATGACCGCAGCCAGGGTGTTCAGGCGGCCGCGGTGCGCCATGCCGAAAATGATTTCGTCGACGCCCAGGGCGCCGCCGCGCTTGATCACCTGCTCCAGGGCCGGGACCATGGCCTCGCCGCCATCCAGGCCGAAACGCTTGGTGCCGGGGAAACGCTTGTGCAGGAAGCGCTCGAAGCCCTCGGCCTCGACCAGCTTGCGGAAGATCGCCAGCTTGCCTTCCTTGGTGAAGGCGTTCTGCTCGAACTTGTCCGGGCCTTCGAAGCGCTGCTGCAGCCAGGCCTTCTCGTCCGGCTCGGCGATGTGCATGAACTGCACGCCGATGTTGCCGCAGTAGGTGCGCTTGAGGATTTCCAGCACCTGGCGGACCGAACCGGTCTCAAGGCCCAGGACGCCGTCCAGGAAGATCGGGCGATCCATGTCGGCGGCGGTGAAGCCGTAGAACTCGGGCGTCAGCTCCGGGTTCTGGATCGGGGGCTCGATGCCCAGCGGGTCGAGGTTGGCCTGCAGGTGGCCGCGCACGCGATAGGCGCGGATCAGCATCAGGGCGCGAATAGAATCGTGGGCGGCGGCGCGCACGTCGGCGGCCGAAACGGCGCCCGAGGCGTCAGCAACCGGAGCGGCCGGGCGCGGGCCGGGCTTGCCGGCGGCCTTGGGATCAACCTTGGGAGCGGGCCAGCGGCCGTCGAACACGGCGGTTTCCTCGGTCGGCTCGGCAGCGCCCGAACGGCCCCAGGAGCCGGCGGCGGCCGACTGCTTCACCAGGTCGGCGTTGTCCTTCAGCTGATCGAAGAAGGCGCGCCACTCCCCCGACACCGAGCCGGGGTCAGAAGCCCATTTTTCGTGCAGGTCCTCAATGAAGGCGGCGTTCGCGCCATAGAGGAAGGAGGTCTCGGCAAAGACCTGGTTCAGCCGACCCGCATCGTCCGCCATTTTTCTCTCAATCGTCCCTTTACAACCGCCCGCGCACAGCCGCGCGGAGAGCAGCGCCGTTCATATAGGCCCTGTTTCCTTACTGGTCATGACCGAAGGGAGGCGGACCGGGTGGAAATTGGTCGAATTGGCAAGAAAAAACGCCCCCGGACGATTCCGGAGGCGTTACAAAAGGTCACACGGCGCGAAAAACACCCCCGGAACGCGGATAGATCAGACTTTGGTCCAATCCGCCGCCCGCCTGACGCCGAACCCACCGTCAAGTGAATCCGGCGCTCAAGCAGCGAACGACCGCGTCGCGAGCATTAGCGCCGCGCCTCCAAAGAGGCGCTGCTGAAGGGTTCAGCCCTTCAGCACTTCCACCAGGGTCGTGCCCAGACGCGCCGGCGACGGCGAGACGCGGATGCCCGCGGCCTCCATGGCGGCGATCTTGGATTCCGCATCGCCCTTGCCGCCCGAGACGACGGCGCCGGCGTGGCCCATGGTGCGGCCCTTCGGCGCCGTACGGCCCGCGATGAAGCCGGCCATCGGCTTCTTGCGGCCCTTCTTGGCTTCGTCGATCAGGAACTGAGCGGCGTCTTCTTCCGCCGCGCCGCCGATTTCGCCAATCATGATGATCGATTGGGTTTCCGGGTCGGCCAGGAACATTTCCAGCACGTCGATGAACTCGGTGCCCTTGACCGGGTCGCCGCCGATGCCGACGGCCGTGGTCTGCCCCAGGCCCTCGTTCGTGGTCTGGAACACGGCTTCATACGTCAGGGTGCCCGAACGCGAGACGATGCCGACGTTGCCCTTCTTGAAGATGTTGCCCGGCATGATGCCGATCTTGCACTCATCCGGGGTCAGGACGCCGGGGCAGTTCGGGCCCAGCAGGCGCGAATTGGAGCGGTCCAGGCGCGCCTTGACGCGCACCATGTCCTGCACCGGAATGCCTTCGGTGATGCAGGTGATGAAGGGGATTTCGGCCTCGATGGCCTCGATGATGGCGTCAGCCGCGCCTGCCGGCGGGACGTAGATCACGGTGGCGTCAGCGCCGGTGCGCTCCTTGCCTTCGGCGACCGAGGCGAAGATCGGCAGGCTTTCGCCGTGCGAGCCGGTCCAGGTCTGGCCGCCCTTGGTCGGGTGCACGCCGCCGACCATCTGAGTGCCGTGATAGGCCAGCGCCTGTTCGGTGTGGAAGCCGCCGGTCTTGCCGGTCAGGCCCTGAACCAGGATCTTGGTGCTCTTATTGACGAGGATGGACATGTGTCTGTGCTCTGAATTCTGTGTGTCTGCTGGGCGGAAGCGGCGCTTACGCGACCGCCGCGACGATCTTCTGGGCGGCGTCGTCCAGGTCGTCGGCGGCCTGGATGGTCAGGCCCGACTCGTTCAGGATCTTCTTGCCCAGTTCGGCGTTCGTGCCTTCCAGACGCACGACCAGCGGCACCTTCAGGCCCACTTCCTTCACCGCGGCCACGACGCCCTCGGCGATGACGTCGCACTTCATGATGCCGCCGAAGATGTTGACGAGGATGCCCTCGACCTTCGGGTCAGCGGTGATGATCTTGAAAGCCGCCGCGACCTTGTCCTTGCCGGCGCCGCCGCCGACATCGCAGAAGTTGGCGGGCTCTTTGCCGTACAGCTTGATGATGTCCATCGTCGCCATGGCCAGGCCGGCGCCGTTGACCATGCAGCCGATGTTGCCGTCCAGGGCGACATAGGCGAGATCCCACTTCGAGGCCTCGATCTCCTTGGCGTCTTCTTCGGTCTCATCGCGCAGGGCGCGGATGTCTTCGTGGCGGTACAGGGCGTTGCCGTCGAACGAGACCTTAGCGTCCAGAACGCGCAGGCGGCCGTTCTCCATGACGATCAGCGGGTTGATCTCGAGCATGTCCATGTCCTTCTCGACGAAGGCCTTGTACAGGATCGGGAACAGCGACTTGCCGTCTTCGGCGGCGTCGCCCGTCAGTTCCAGCGCCGCGTTGATGGCGGCGATGTTCTCGGCGGTGACGCCGGCTTCCGGGTTGATGGCGATGGTGTGGATCTTTTCGGGGGTGGCGTGGGCCACTTCCTCGATGTCCATGCCGCCTTCGGTCGAGACGACGAAGGCCGTCTGACCGACCGAGCGGTCGACCAGCAGCGAGCAGTACAGCTCACGGGCGATGTCGGCGCCGTCTTCGATGTACAGGCGGTTGACCTGCTTGCCGGCCTCGCCCGTCTGGGCGGTCACCAGGGTGTTGCCCAGCATTTCCTTGGCGTGGACGACGGCTTCCTCGATCGAGAAGGCCAGACGCACGCCGCCCTTGGCGTCAGCGCCCAGTTCCTTGAACTTGCCCTTGCCGCGGCCGCCGGCGTGGATCTGCGACTTCACGACGTAGAGCGGGCCAGGCAGCTGCTTGGCGGCGGCTTCGGCCTGGTCGGCCGAGGTGATGGCGACGCCCGCCGCGACCGGGGCGCCGAAGCCCTTGAGGACCTGCTTGGCCTGATACTCGTGAATGTTCATGTCTGGATCCGCGCCGTTTGGGAGGTTTGTGGAAACTTTGGTCGCGCTTATAGGCGTCGCGCCTTCGCCTGCGCAACCGCCTGTCGTCTTATGGCCTCATGAGGATTTTCTTATGCCGGGCGGCGCGCCTCGCCGGAGCGCCGCCCGAACCCGTGATCAGGGGCGATTCAGTCGACCCAGTCCTTTTTGAGCGTGCGCGAGGCGCCGAACAGCAGGGCCGAGGACAGAAGATAGAAGCCCATGCCCGTGTAGATGGCCCAACGCAGGCTCTCTTCACCAAAAGCCGGGCGCAGCAGATCGCTCATCCAGCCGAAGTAGTAGATGCCGACGGCGATCCCCAGCAGGTTGTTGATCAGCAGGAACAGGGCCGAGGCCGTGGTCCGCATGGCCGGTGTGGCCAGGTGCTGCACCGCCGCCGTGATCGGGCCCAGCCAGGTCAGGTTCAACCCGGTCGGGATCAGGAAGATCAGGAAGGCCATGGTCAGGGCCGCCGCGCCGTTGGGGTCGGACCCCGGCATGATCGCACCCACCACCGCGCCCGAATTCATCGCCAGGATGAAGCAGGGCACCGAGATCAGGAAGGCGATCGCCGGCGTCAGCGGATAGGCGGCCTTGGACTTCTTGCCCAGTCGGTCAGCCATCGAGCCGCCCAACCAGATGCCCGCCACCCCGCCGACCAGGACGATGGCAGAATAGTACCAGGCCGTCTGCGACAGGGTCAGGCCGAAGCTGCGCATGAAGAAGCTGGGCAGCCAGGCGGCCACGCCATAGCCGCAGACCGAGGACGACGCCGCCCCGAACGCCAGCAGCCAGAAGCTCGGCTTGGGCGCCAAGGTCTTGATCACCTCGCTGAAGGGCGGGGCCTTGTGCACCACCGGCTCGGCCTTGACCGCTTCAGTGACAGGCGCATCCATGCCGCCGCGCTTGGGATCCTTCACCGTCAGGCGCAGCACCGGCGCGACCAGCACGCCCAGGACGCCGACCACGATGAAGGCCGTGCGCCAGCCGTAGGTCGCCGCCAGCAGGCCGCCGACCAGGGTGCCCGCCGCCATGCCCAGCGGAATGCCGAACGCATAGGCCGCCAGGGCCCGCGCGCGTTGCGACTTGGGAAAATAGTCGGCGATCAGGGAATAGGCGGGGGCCACGCCGCCCGCCTCGCCGATGCCCACGCCCATACGGCACAGGAACAGCGAGCCGAACCCGCCCGCCAGGCCGCACAGGGCGGTGAAGCCGGACCAGATCGTCAGGGCGCCGGTCATGATCCACACCCGGCTGAACCGATCGGCCAGCCAGGCGATCGGAATGGCCAGGGTCGAATACAGCAGGGCGAAGGCCAGGCCCCCCAGCAGGCCGAACTGGCTGTCGCTGAGATTGAACTCGGCCTTCAGCGGTGCGGCCAGGATGCCGATGATCTGCCGATCCAGGAAGTTCAGCATGTAGATGAGGATCAGAACCCCCAGCACATAGTAGCGATAGCTCGGCGACGCGGTGCGCGCGTCGAGCGTCCCCGCGTCGGCCTTTGCAGCCTCGATCTGGCTCATGGACGTTCCCCGACTATGTTTCTTAAGGCGACGGTAGCGGTCTCGCCGCTCCGCGCCACAAAAAAGAAGGGCGGCGGCTCCCATGAACCGCCGCCCAGTGCGCTGCGTTCAGGCGCGCAGCATCAATATTTGGCCGACACCTTGATCATCCAGGTCCGCGGCGCGCCGTAGTAGGCGGTGCGGATATTGCCGATCGAGGAGAATTCCTGGGCGTCGGTCTTGTAGACTTCGTCCGACAGGTTCTGACCGTAGAGGCCGACCGTGTAGCGGTCCGAGGCGTTCGACCAGACGACGCGGGCGTCATAGAGCCAGTAGTCGTCCTGATACATGCCGGGGATTTCGGTCCCGGTGTTCTCGTAGGTGTTGTCCACCGCCAGCGCCATCCGCGAGCGGAACTTGGCTGCGCCGCCGACGGTGACGGACGATCCGCCCGACAGGAACCACTCGTACTGACCGCCGAACCGCACGGTCCACTTCGGCGAGAAGGCCGGATCCTGGAAGGCGCGGCTGCCGCTGAATTTGGTGAAGCGGTTGTCCTTGAACTCCTTGTAGTCGGCGTCGAGGAAGCCGACCTGGGCGTCCAGCGTCAGGCCGCGGACCGGCATCAGAACGCCTTCCAGTTCAAAGCCGAAGATGTCCAGCTGGCCCGCGTTCAGCACCGACAGAACCGGCGCGGGCAAGCCGGTGACCGGATCGGTATCCAGACCGGCGACGCGAGCCTGGAAGTCCTCATACTTGGTCATGAAGGCCGCCAGGTTCAGGCGAGCGCGGCGATCCCAGAACGAGGTCTTGGCGCCGACCTCGAAGGAGTCAGCTGTTTCCGGCTGATACTCGGTCGCCTCTGTCGGCGAGTTGGCGCGGCCGTTGAAGCCGCCCGACTTGAAGCCCTGCGAATAGCGCGCATAGACCATGGCGTCGTCGGACAGCTGATAGTCGGCCGACAGCATGATCGAGGTGTCGTCGTACTTGCCCACGTCCGGCGCGAAGACATAGGTCGCGTTGAACGCCGGAAGCAGGCTGTAGAAGGTCGACGTCGTGCGCCAGTAGTCCTTCTCTTCCTCGGTGTAGCGAACGCCCGCCGACAGACGCAGCTTGTCGGTCAAGTCATAGCTGACGTTGCCGTAGATGGCCTTGGAGGTGGTTTCCAGCGTGTCGTCGATGGTGCGCAGGAAGCCCGAGTTTCCGAACGCCGGGCCCAGCAGGGCGTCGTTGTAGCTCTCCTGGTGGGAGTCGACGTCTTCCTTCAGGTAGTACAGGCCAGCCACCGCGTTCAGACGGTCGCCGGTGTAGGTCAGCTGCAGCTCCTGGCTGAACTGGTTTTGATCCACGGCCACCAGGGCGTCGGCGATCTCCAGCTCGGTCGCGTCGAAGTCGATGTAGTCATCGGTGTTCATGGCGCGATAGGAGGTGATCGACTTCAGCGACAGGGCGTCGGAGATGTCCCACGTCGCGCGCAGCGCCGTGCCCCAGCTTTCCAGCCGCGTCTCGTTCGGCAGGCCCGGCGTCGTGCGGGTCTTGAAGTCGTATTCCGGAACCGGATTCGGCACAGGACGCAGCACCGTGGTCTTCAGCAGGTCCGTCAGGTTGTTCTGGGCCTGACCAACGGTCATGCCCGCGTCGTCCTTAGCGTAGTCGGCGTTCAGGTCGATGCGGAAGTTCGACGCCGGATCCCAGGCCAGGCTGGCGCGCACGGCGGTCGAGTTCTTGTCGTTGTACTCCGCCCCGGTAGCCGGGTCGGTGACATAGCCGCCGCGCTCCGAATGCAGGGCCGACAGACCCAGGGCCAGGGTGTCGGTGACCGGGCCGGAGATCGCGCCCTGGAACTCCATCAGATCATAATCGCCATAGGCGGCCGAGGCGCGGGCGCGGAACTCCTGACCCGGGCGGCGCGACACCAGCTTCATGGCGCCGCCGATGGTGTTCTTGCCGTACAGGGTGCCCTGCGGGCCGCGCAGGATCTCGACACGTTCCAGATCCAGCAGATCGAACTGGGTGCCGCGAATACGCGAGTAATAGACATCGTCGACATAGACGCCGACGGCCGGGTCGAAGGTCTGCAGCGCATCCGGCTGGCCGACGCCGCGGATATAGATGTTGGTCGAATTCGACGAACCGCGGCCCTGCACCAGGTTCAAGTTCGGCACTGCGCCTTGCAGATCCGTCACCTGCTGGGCGCCCGTGCGCTCCAGCGTCTCGCCGCTGAACGCCGTCAAGGCCAGCGGCGTCTTCTGGGCCGACTCTTCCGTGCGACGAGCGGTGACGATGATGTCCTCAACCTGAGACGCCGCCTCCTGCGTCGTCGTGTCCTGAGCCTGAGCGGCAGAGGCCATTGCGCCGAATGCGGCGCCCGCCAGCAAGGCGGTCTTCACGAGTCTGTTCATGTGCATCCCAATCTTGTTTCCGGCCCGATCGACGCTTTTATTCAGCGTTCAATGATTTTTTGCATTGGTGACGGTCTTTCGCCCGCCTGTCAAACAGCCAAGCCTGATTTTCGCCACGGAAGGGTCCGCCCTGTGGCGCCGTTGCACTAACCCCCAAAGCGCGACTAGCTTCCCGCCATGACGAAGAGCGACCTGCCGCCGCCCCAGATTCCGCCGCTGCCCGCCGCGCCCGCCCGGCGCGGACGGCCCAAGAAGTCCAAGGCGGCCGCAGCGGGCGAGACGCGCGACGCCATCCTGAACGCGGCCGAGGATCTGTTCTCCAAGCACGGCTTCTACGGCGTCACCATCCGTGAGGTGGCGCGCGAGGCGGGCGTGGATACGGCCCTGGTCCACTATTATTTCGGGGCCAAGAAGGAGCTGTTCGACGCCGTCTTCAATCGTCGCGCCGAGGTGTGGAACGCCGAGCGCGTCGCCGCCGTCGATCGTTACGCCGAGGCTGCGGGCGACGCCATGACGCTGGAGGGGCTGTTCGAGGCCTTCCTGCGCCCGCCGTTCCAGTGGTCGCTGAAGGGCGGGCCGGGGTGGAAACACTACGCCGCCCTGGTGGCCCAGACCAACGCCAACCCGGCCTTCGGCGGCGAGACCATGGCGCGCTATTTCGATCCGGCGATCCGTCGCCTGCTGGAGCTGGTCAAGCGCATCATGCCCGAGGCGGGCGAGGCCGATCTCTACTGGGCCTATCACAACCTGTCGGGCGCCCTGACCCTGACCCTGGGCGAGACCGGACGTCTGGACCGCCTGTCGGGCGGGCTGTGCCAGTCGGGCGATCTGGACAGCGCCTGCGACTACATGGTGCGGTTCGCCGCCGCCGGCTTCCGCGCCGTCTGCGGCCCGACGCGCGCGTGACGCCTCGACTGGATTTCTCGCCAGGCTCCAAGGCGCGCGATTTCCTGCGCGGCCTGGCGGTGGCCGTGGGGGCGGGC
>NZ_DAMCNG010000084.1:0-10753 GCF_032107865.1 Brevundimonas sp. | reverse complement strand
AGCCCAACTCCTGCCGCGCCGTGCGCTGAGGCTTCAGGCCCTCGTGGTGGCCCAGCAGGTGAAGCGCCGCGCGCCGCGCCGTCTCGGCCTCGACCTCGCCGCCCGCATCATGAAAAACGACCGCGCCCGCATCGGGTCGGATAAAGCCCGCCACCGCGCGCAGCAGGCTGGTCTTGCCCGCCCCGTTGGCTCCGGTCAGGGCCGCCGCCTCGCCCGCCGACAGGGCGAAGGACAGGCCGCCGAACAGCCGCCGCTCGCCGCGCGAAAGGCTCAGGCCCGCGATCTCCAGACGGGTCAACATTTGCGAGTCTCTCTCAATGTCCACGTCAGGGGTGTGGATACATGGACGGCCCTCGCGCGCGGGACTATATGCGCTAGCGCCGCAGCAGGCTTTCGCCGCGCGCGCCGGGGACCTGTGCGCCCCGACGTCCAGCGCGCGAAGGCGCAACCGAATTGTCGGGCGGCGTTTGTCAGAGGACTACTCTCCATGCCGTCGATTGACAGCCTCAAGACCCGCCTGGACCTCGCGGTCGGGCGCAAGAAATACGCCTATTACAGCCTTCCCGCCGCCGAGGAAGCCGGTCTGGCCGGGATTTCCCGCCTGCCGCGCTCGATGAAGGTGCTGCTGGAGAACCTGCTGCGCAACGAAGACGGCGTCTCCGTCACCGAAGCCGACCTGAAGGCCGTCGCCGCCTGGATCGAGAACAAGGGCGCCGTCGAGCACGAAATCGCCTTCCGTCCGGCCCGCGTGCTGATGCAGGACTTCACCGGCGTTCCGGCCGTCGTCGACTTGGCCGCCATGCGCGACGCGATGGACAAGCTCGGCGCCGACGCCAAGAAGATCAACCCGCTGGTCCCGGTCGATCTGGTCATCGACCACTCGGTCATGGTCGACCACTTCGGCAACGCCCAGGCCTTCGGCCAGAACGTCGAGCGTGAGTATGAGCGCAATATCGAGCGCTACAACTTCCTGCGCTGGGGCTCGTCGGCCTTCAACAACTTCCGCGTCGTGCCGCCCGGCACCGGCATCTGCCACCAGGTCAACCTCGAAAACCTGGCCCAGACCGTCTGGACCGCCGAGGAAGGCCGCAAGACCGTCGCCTATCCCGACACCGTGGTCGGCACCGACAGCCACACCACCATGATCAACGGCCTGGCCGTTCTGGGCTGGGGCGTCGGCGGCATCGAGGCCGAGGCCGCCATGCTTGGCCAGCCGATCCCGATGCTGATCCCCGAAGTCATCGGCTTCAGACTGACCGGCAAGCTGCCCGAGGGCGCGACGGCCACCGACCTGGTGCTGACTGTCACCCAGATGCTGCGCAAGAAGGGCGTGGTCGGCAAGTTCGTGGAATTCTTCGGTCCCGCCATCGCCGGCATGACCATCGAGGACCAGGCCACCATCGCCAACATGGCCCCGGAATACGGCGCCACCTGCGGCTTCTTCCCCGTCTCGCAGGCCACCATCGACTATCTGACGGCCACCGGCCGCGAGAAGGCGCGCGTCGCCCTGGTCGAGGCCTACGCCAAGGCTCAAGGCCTGTGGATCGACGAGACCTCGGAAGACCCGATCTTCACCGACGTCCTGGAGCTGGACATCTCGACGGTCGTGCCGTCGCTGGCCGGTCCGAAGCGTCCGCAGGACCGCGTTGAACTGACCGTCGCCGCCCCGTCGTTCGAAGAAGCCCTGACCGGCGTCTTCGCCCGTCCGACCGACGCCCCGCGCGCCGCCGTGGAAGGCGAAAGCTTCGACATCGGCGACGGCGATGTGGTGATCGCCGCCATCACCTCCTGCACCAACACCTCCAACCCGTCAGTCCTGATCGCCGCCGGTCTGGTGGCGCGCAAGGCTCACGCCCTGGGCATGAAGCCCAAGCCCTGGGTCAAGACCTCGCTGGCTCCCGGTTCACAGGTCGTCACCGACTATCTGACCGACGCCGGCCTGCAGAAGGATCTGGACGCCCTGGGCTTCAACCTGGTCGGCTACGGCTGCACCACCTGCATCGGCAACTCGGGTCCGCTGGATCCGGCCGTGTCCAAGGCCATCAACGACAACGGCCTGGTCGCCACCTCGGTCCTGTCGGGCAACCGCAACTTCGAAGGCCGCGTGAACCCGGACGTCCAGGCCAACTACCTGGCCTCGCCGCCGCTGGTGGTCGCCTACGCCCTCGCCGGTTCGATGCGCATCGACATCACCAAGGAGCCGATCGGCAAGGACAAGAAGGGCAATGACGTCTTCCTGAAGGACGTGTGGCCGACCTCGGAAGAGATCGCCGCCATCCAGAAGAAGTCGGTCACGCCCAAGATGTTCGCCAAGCGCTACGCCGACGTCTTCAAGGGCGACGAACACTGGCAGGCGATCGCCGTCACCGGCGGTCAGACCTATGAGTGGGAAGACACCTCGACCTACGTCCAGAACCCGCCCTACTTCGAGGGCCTGACCATGGAGCCCGCTCCGGTCACGGACATCGTCGAGGCCCGCGTGCTGGGCATCTTCGGCGACTCGATCACCACCGACCACATCAGCCCGGCCGGTTCGATCAAGAAGGCCTCGCCCGCCGGTCAGTACCTGACCAACCACGGCGTCGACGCCCTGGACTTCAACAGCTACGGCGCCCGCCGCGGCAACCACGAAGTCATGATGCGCGGCACCTTCGCCAACATCCGCATCCGCAACAAGATCACCCCGGACATCGAGGGCGGCGTCACCAAGCACTTCCCCTCGGAAGACACGATGTCGATCTACGATGCTGCGATGCGTTACCAGTCGGAAGGTCGTCCGCTGGTCGTCTTCGCCGGCAAGGAATACGGCACCGGCTCGTCGCGCGACTGGGCGGCCAAGGGCACCCGCCTGCTGGGCGTCCGCGCCGTCATCGCCGAAAGCTATGAGCGCATCCACCGCTCGAACTTGGTCGGCATGGGCGTCGTCCCGCTGCAGTTCAAGGAAGACGGCTGGCAGAAGCTGGGCCTGACGGGCGAAGAGATCGTCACCATCCGCGGCCTGACCGACGCCAACGTCGGCAAGCTGAAGCCCCGCCAGGATCTGTGGGTCGAAATGTTCCGTCCGTCGGACGGCAAGATGGCCCGCTTCCCGGTCCGCTGCCGCATCGATAACCAGACGGAGCTGGACTACTTCAAGGCCGGCGGCGTCATGCCCTACGTCCTGCGCAACCTGGCGCGCGGCGATGAGAAGTAAGAGGGTCTCAAGCAGCGCGAAAGCGCGTTAGACCAACCAGAATAAAGGCCGGCGGAGCGATCCGCCGGCCTTTTTTCTTGGAGGCCGACCGACACATTCCACTCATCCCTTGCCGCCTCGCCGTCTGACGCCCATATTATCGTCAGATGACGAAAGCCGCCGCCATGACCCCCCTCGACCTCTACGCCTCGCCAGAGACCCTGCCCGCCAGCGACGCGGCGCGGATCGGCAAGCTTCTGGGCCTGAACGACAATGAGACGATGGACGACGTGGCCCTGGCCGAGCGGGTGTCGCAAGGCTTGAAGCCCGCCGCCGCCGCCGCCCTGGGCCAGGTCATCGGCATGCCCCGCGTGGTCGGCCAGATCATTCCCGAGGCGACGCTGCGGCGCGCCCGCACCAGCCGCAAGCCCCTGTCCCGCGAGATGAGCGAGCGCCTGTACGAGGTCGGCCGCGTGGTCGACGCCGTGGGCCGCGCCTATCGCGGCGACAGCGCCGCCGTGGTCCGCTTCCTGAACCGTCCGCATCAGCTGCTGAACGGCCGCACCCCCCTGGCCATGGCCCAATCCAGTTCGGCGGGGGCCGAGGCGGTAATCAATCTGGTGCGCCGCGCCGACGCCGGCTTCGCGGTCTAGGTCCGGCATGCACCGTCGGCTAGACGACGCGCTCAAGGGATTCCGCATCGGCGATCCGCGCGGCGAATACCCCATCTGGAGCGACGGCGGCTCGCGCCGGGCTTCCGGCCGCTGGCACGAGGCGGGCCAGAAGGTGATCTACGCCGCCGAGCACTATTCCACCGCCATGCTGGAAAAGCTGGTCCACTTCGGCGGCGAGTTGCCGCTGGGCCAGCATCATGTGGAGATCCACATCCCGGCGGGCGTCTCCTATGAAGTGGTCAACCCGGACCTGGTCCCCGGCTGGGCCGAGCCGGGCGGGGCGGCCGCCCGCGCCTTCGGACGGGCCTGGCATGCGGAAGGCCGTTCGGCCCTGCTGATCACGCCCTCGGTCGTGGCCCGGATGGAGCGTAATTTCGTCTTCAACACCACGCATCCCGACTTCGCCCGCATCAAGCCGGGCTTGGAGACGCCGGTCTGGTGGGACAGCCGCCTGTTCGGCTGACGCGGCTCAGTCCAGCTTCAACGCCTCGGCCAGCAGGCGCGCCTCAGCGGCCCGGCTGGATCCGGCCCGCCAGGCGACGACGATCTCGCGGTGCGGGGCGTTCTCGGCGATGGGACGCATGACCACGCCGGGCTGATCGGCCAGGCCCGCCTTCACCGCCATATTGGGCAGGAAGCTGACCCCCAGGCCGGACGAAACCATCTGCACCAGCGTCGGCAGAGTGGTCGCTGCGAAGACGTCCTCGCCGCGCGGCGCCTCGATCTTCACCGCCGCCAGGGCCTGATCGCGCAGGCAGTGACCGTCCTCCAGCAGGATCAGATCCTCGGACTTCAGCAGACCTTCAGGGATGGGCCCGGCGCCGTCCAGGGCATGACCGGCGGGCACGGCGGCCAGGATTTCATCGTCGCCGATACGGGCGTGGTCGATGCCCGGCGCGTCGTAGGGAAGGGCGATGACGGCGGCGTCCAGCTGCCCCGCCTTCAGGGCGCTGATCAGCCGCGGCGTAAGATCCTCGCGCAGAAAGAGGCGCAGACCCGGATAGCGGTCGCGCAGACCCGGCATGGTCCTGGGCAGCAGGAAGGGGGCGACGGTCGGGATGACGCCCAGACGGAACCGGCCCGACAGTGGCTTGCCGGCGTTGCGGGCGGCCTCCACCAGATCCTCGGTGCGCGCCAGAACGTCCTCAGCCCGCTTGACCGCCTCGGCGCCCACGGCGGTCAGGATCACCGCCCCGCGCGTGCGCTCGACGACAGGCGCGCCCAGTATCTTCTCAAGCTCCTGAACGCCCGCCGACAGAGCCGGCTGGCTGACGTGAGCGGCTTCGGCGGCGCGGCTGAAGGAGCCGTGCTCGGCCAGGAGCTTGAGATACTGAAGCTGACGCAGGGTGGGGAGCATGCGAGCGACATAGGGGCTCGCGGCCCAGAGAGCAAAATCCATGATGCAGCTCCGAACGCTTGCGGGCGCCGCCGATCGACGGCGCCCGCGTGGTGTTCGGCCTCGCGGCCCTTTTAGGCGGCCAGGTCGTAGCGGTCGGCGTTCATCACCTGGACCCAGGCCGACACGAAGTCGCGGACGAACTTCTCGCCCGCATCGGCCGAGGCATAGACCTCTGACAGGGCGCGCAGCTGGGCGTTGGAGCCGAACACCAGATCGGTGCGCGTCGCCGTCCACAACTCTTCGCCGCTGGCGCGGTCATTGCCGGTGAAGACCTCGTCGGCGCTGTCGTCCACCTGTTTCCAGGCCGTACCCATGTCCAGCAGATTGACGAAGAAGTCGTTGGACAGGACGCCAGGACGATTGGTCAGCACGCCGTGGGTCGAGCCGCCGTAGTTGGCGCCCATGACCCGCAGACCGCCGACCAGCACCGCCATCTGCGGAGCGCTGAGCCCCAGCAGTTGGGCGCGGTCGACCATCAGCTCCTCAGTCGGCACGTTGAACCGCACCTGCAGATAGTTGCGGAAGCCGTCGGCGCGCGGCTCCAGCACGGCGAAGCCTTCGACGTCGGTCTCCTCCGGCGAGGCGTCCGTGCGGCCGGGGACGAAGGGAACCTCCGTCGCATGACCGCCGGCGCGGGCCGCCGTCTCGACCCCGACGCCGCCGCCCAGAACGATCAGGTCGGCGATCGACACCGTCTTGCCGCCCGAGGCCTGACCGTCGAACTCAGCCTTAATCGCCTCATAGGCCTTCAGCACGCGGGCCAGCTGTTCCGGCTGATTGACGTCCCAGTCCTTCTGCGGAGCCAGGCGGATGCGGCCGCCGTTGGCGCCGCCGCGATGGTCCGAACCGCGATAGGTCGAGGCCGAGGCCCAGGCCGTCTGCACCAGTTCCGCCACCGTCAGACCCGAGGCGGCGATCTTGGCCTTCAACACCTTGATGTCGGCGGCGTCGATCACCGGCCCCTGCTGCGCCGGAATCGGATCCTGCCAGATCAGGTCTTCAGCCGGAACGTCGGCGCCCAGGTAGCGGGCCTTCGGCCCCATGTCGCGGTGGCACAGCTTGAACCAGGCCCGCGCGAACGTATCGCCGAAATAGGCCGGATCGGCACGGAACCGCTCCATGATCTTGCGGTACTCGGGGTCGATCTTGAACGCCATGTCGGCGGTCGTCATCATCGTCGGCACGCGCTTGCCCGGCGTATGGGCGGCCGGGGCCAAAGTCTCGGGCGGATTGCCGATCGGCTGCCACTGCTTGGCGCCCGCCGGGCTGCGGACCAGCTCATAGTCGTGGTCCAGCAGCATGTCGAAGAAGGTCATGTCCCAGGTCGTCGGCGTCGGCGTCCAGGCCCCCTCGATGCCCGAGGTGATGGTGTGATCGCCCACGCCGCTCTCATGGCCCGAGATCCAGCCCAGGCCCTGCTGGGCGATGTCCGCGCCCTCGGGACTGACGCCGACCTTGCTGGCGTCGCCGGCCCCGTGCGCCTTGCCGAAGGTGTGGCCCCCGGCGGTCAGGGCGGCCGTTTCCTCGTCGTTCATGCCCATGCGGGCGAAGGTTTCGCGGATGTCGCGGGCCGAGGCCAGGGCTTCGGGCACGCCGCCGGGGCCTTCCGGATTGACGTAGATGAGGCCCATCTGGATGGCGGCCAGCGGTTCTTCCAGCGCCATGCCCTTGTCGGGCTGGATGCGGGTCTCATTGCCGTCTTCGCCGACCCACTGCTCCTCGGTGCCCCAATAGACGTCCTTTTCCGGCTCCCAGACGTCGGCGCGGCCGCCGCCGAAGCCGAACACCGGACCGCCCATCGATTCAATGGCGACGTTGCCGGCCAGGATCATCAGATCCGCCCACGACAGCTTGGCGCCGTACTTCTGCTTGATCGGCCACAGCAGGCGGCGCGCCTTGTCCAGGTTGCCGTTGTCCGGCCAGGAGTTCAGCGGAGCGAACCGCTGCTGGCCGGCGCCCGCGCCGCCGCGCCCGTCGCCGGTGCGATAGGTGCCGGCCGAGTGCCAGGCCATGCGGATGAAGAAGGGACCGTAGTGGCCGTAATCCGCCGGCCACCACGGCTGGCTGTCAGTCATCAGGGCGGTCAGATCGCGCTTGACCGCCGCCAGATCCAGCGACTTGAACGCCTCGGCGTAGTTGAAGTCGTCGCCCATCGGATCGCCGTTGATCCCCTGCTGATGCAGGATGTCGAGCGACATCTGATTGGGCCACCAGTCGCGATTGGTGCGTCCCAGCAGCGAGCGCACCGCGTCTTTCTTCATCGGGCGGCCCTTGGGGGCCCCGTCGGTGTTGCCGTCCATGATCGTTCCTCCTCAGGTTCGAAGCCTCGAGGCTATGACCGCTCAGGCGGAAAGGAAAATCGATTAACTTGTTCGCGATCACAGAAGAAACTTATAGCGAAGCCTGAATTCGCTTCGCAGGCCTCGCTTATCAAGCACGCGCGGCTTGATAGATTAAATCTATCCTCATGCGTCAAATCATCGATTTGACTTCACGCCGGGAAAAGCCGATCCCCTGTCCATCGACGGCGTCCTCCCCTATCGACGCCGCCGAAATCTTTTATCATCGGATGGAGAAGCGCGATGCTCGGCGTCGGTCAAAAACTGCCTGAATTCAAGATCATCGGTGTGAAGCCGGGCTTCAACGCTCACGAAGAGAACGGCGTCTCGGCGTTTGAAGCCGTCACGCAGGACAGCTTCGAGGGCAAGTGGAAGGTCATCTTCTTCTACCCGAAGGACTTCACCTTCGTCTGCCCGACTGAAATCGCCGCCTTCGCCAAGCTGGGCAAGGACTTCGAGGACCGCGACACCGTGGTTCTGGGCGGTTCGACCGACAACGAGTTCACCAAGCTGGCCTGGCGCCGTGACCACGCCGACCTGAGCAAGCTGCCGATCTGGCAGTTCGCCGACAACGGCGGCAAGCTGGCCCGCGCCCTGGGCGTGCTGGACGAAGAAGAAGGCGTGGCCCTGCGCGCGACCTTCGTCGTCGACCCGCACAACGTCATCCAGCACGTCTATGTGACCAACCTGAACGTCGGCCGTTCGCCGGAAGACACCCTGCGTGTCGTCGACGCCCTGCAGACCGACGAGCTGTGCGCCTGCAACCGCCCGGTCGGCGGCGACACTCTGGCCGCGTAAGTACTGGTCCAGACAGGCCCGGACCGCGTGAGTAGGGTCCGGGCCGCCCCTCGAAAGAGGCGGCGGCGGGCGACTGTCGCCGCCTTTTTCATGCCTGCTTTGTTGTTGGGGGCGCTATGCTCGGCTCACGGAGCCTCGCGGCTTGAGCGCCCACCCAAGCCATGCGGCTCTAGTCATGAGTGATAGCCGCTTCCTGAAAGGAACACGAAAATGTCCCTCGACGCCCTGCGCGACCTGATCCCAGCCTATGGCAAGGACATCTCGCTGAACCTGTCCTCGCTGGCCAATGAGACCGTGCTGAACGATCAGCAGAAGTGGGGCAGCTTCCTGGCCTCGGCGCACGCCATCGGCGTCGGCCCCGTGGTCAAGCTGATCGAGGCCCAGGCCGCGACCGTCATGACGCCCGAAGCGATGAACGCCGCCAAGGCCGCCGCCGCCATCATGGGCATGAACAACATCTACTATCGCTCGCTGCACCTGATGAAGAACCAGGAGTACACGACGCTGCCGGCCAAGCTGCGGATGAACATCATCGCCAATCCGGGCGTCGACAAGCTGGACTTCGAACTGTGGTCGACCGCCGTCTCGGCCATCAACGGCTGCGGCGCCTGCCTGGACGCCCACGAAGGCGAACTGCGCAAACACGCCGTGCCGAACGTCCAGATCCAGGCCGCCCTGCGCATCGGCGCCGTGGTCCACGCCGCCAGCCGCATCGTCGCCTCAGAGACAGCGCTGAACGCCTGATCCCAAGCGGGCTCTAAAACAGGAAAAGGCGCGGATCGCTCCGCGCCTTTTTCTTTGTCTGCGGTTTCGCCCAGGCGTCAGACTGAATCCGCGCCTTCGCTCCCGTCCTCGATCAGTTCACGCATCAGATCGACCACCAGCTTCTGTTGGCGCGACGACAGGCGCGGCGCCAGGCGGCCGATCTCGATGGTCTGACGGGTGGCGGGGAAGTCATGCACGAAGGGCTCGGCCTCGCCCTCGGCCATCCCGGGCTGAACCGCGCCGGTCAGCCCGTCGAAGAAGTAGCCGATGTCCACGCGAAAGAAGCGGGCGATGTCCCACAGCTTGGACGCCGAGATCCGGTTGGCGCCCTTCTCGTACTTCTGCACCTGCTGGAAGGTCACCCCCAGCGCCTGGCCCAGATCGGTCTGGTTGTAGCCCAGGGCGATGCGCTTCTCGCAGACGCGCCGCCCCACATGCCGATCCACCAGATGGGGACCATCAGTCCCGGAACCCCTGACCATGTCCTGCCCTCTTCCCTGTTTTTCTTTTCGACATGCCGCCGCCCTCGGCTTCTGTCATGCGTTTTCGCGTCATAGGGGCGCCGCCGGCACGACGCCCCCTGATAGGGTTAACGCCCCAGCTGCGCATTTCCGGCGCGGCGTCGCCCCGCGACCAGCATTATAATCAGCAAGACGGCGAACCCCAGATCGCCCCAGCGACCGTAGAGCGTCGGCGCCGCCGCCTGCGGCAGACGCACGTCGATGATCCCGGCCTGGCCGGGGTCCAGCCGCTTGCCTTCGACGATGCGGCCCCACGGATCGATCATGGCCGAAACGCCCGTCGGCGTCGCCCGCGCCACCGGCAGGCCGGTCTCCAGCGCGCGATAGGAGGCCAGGTTCAGATGCTGGCGCGGGCCCGAAGTCTTGCCGAACCAGGCGTCGTTGGAGACGTTGACGATCCACGCCGGGCGCGTCGCCGCCGTCGCTGGCGTGAAGCCCGGATAAAGGCTCTCGTAACAGATCAGCGGCTGCACCGGCGGGGCGTTGACCAGGCTGATCGGCGCGGGCGGCGGACCGGCGCTGAAGTCGGCCGGCACATGCACCAGGCTGCGCACGCCGATCTTGCTCATCAGCTCGCCCATCGGCAGGTATTCGCCGAACGGCACCAGCCGGTGCTTGTCGTAAATCGGGCCGATGCGCAGGCCCGCCGCTCCTTCGTCGTGCAGGGTGAACAGGCTGTTGTAATAGCGAGCCCCGGTCTCGGCGCCGGGGTCCGGCTCGCCCCGGCTCAGGCCCGCTAGCAGAGTCTGGCCCGTCTGCAAGGCCGCCGCCACCGCTTGGGCGTCCGGCGAGGCGAACAGGTCGTTGGCCGTGGTCGGCAGGGCGCCCTCCGGCCAGATCACCACGTCGGGCAAGGCGGCGGCGGGCTGGGCGGTCAGCTCCAGATAACGGCCCAGGATGGCGTGATAGGCCTCGGGGCTCCACTTGTAGTCCTGGGCGATGTCGGCCTGGACCAGACGCACCAGGGTCGGCGTCTCCACCGCCTGCGCCGAGGACAGGCGCACGGCGCCGAAGACGAACAGGCCGGCCAGGGTCAGCACGCCCAGCCCCGCCGCGATCAAGCGCGACCGTCGCGGCCCGGCGTC
>NZ_DAMCNG010000083.1:0-10773 GCF_032107865.1 Brevundimonas sp. | reverse complement strand
CCCGCCCGCCGCGATGACCGGAACCGACAGTTCGCGCGCCAGCAGGCGTGTCAGCGGCAGGGTGGCGAAGCGCGGATCGTCGGCCGGGTCGAAGACCCCGCGATGGCCGCCCGCCTCGACACCTTGGGCGATCACCATGTCGAACCCGGCGGCGACGGCGGCGCGGCCTTCTCCGGGCGTGGTGGCGCTGGCGATCAGGACGCAGCCCGCCGCCTTCAGAGCTGCGATCTGATCGGGCCGGGGCAGGTCGAAATGGACGCTGACCACGGCGGGCTTTTCCTCGACCAGCACGGCCAGCTTGGCGTCGTCGGTCAGGAAGCTCTGATAGATGTCGTTGAGACGCTCGGGCGGGGCCGCGCCGAACTCATTGAAGATAGAGCGCAGGCTGTCGATCCATACGGCGTCACGCGCCGGATCAGCCGCAACCGGCGCATGGCAGAACAGATTGACGTTGAACGGCCGGTCGGTCAGCGCCTTGACCGCGCGGATGGCCTTGCGGCTCGCCTCGGCGTCGATGGCGCCCAGGGCGATGGAGCCCAGCGCCCCCGCATTCGACACGGCGGCGGCCAGTTCAGCGGTCGAGGTTCCGGCCATCGGCGCCTGGATCAGGGGGAAGGACAGGCCGAGGTGATCGGTCAGGGCGGTCTTCATCGAGGCTCCTTCGCGCGTTTCTGCACAGATAGGCGCTGACAATCCCGGCGTCAGGCCCCGGCTGCGCTAGACTTTCCTCGTCTGATCATTGATTCGAAGTCGTATGACCATCCACACCCCGACGCCCGAAGGCGGCCGCATCGTCGAAGAACCGATGGGCGATGCGCTGTCCAAGCGCTATCTGGCCTACGCCTTGTCGACGATCACCAACCGGGCGCTGCCCGACGTGCGCGACGGCTTCAAGCCGGTGCACCGTCGCATCATGTACGCCATGCACCAGATGCGGCTGAACCCGCAGGCGGCCGCGCGCAAATGCGCCAAGGTCGTCGGCGAGGTCATGGGCGGCTATCACCCGCACGGCGACGCCTCCATCTATGAGGCGCTGGTCCGTCTGGCTCAGGACTTCGCCCAGCGCTATCCGCTGGTCGACGGTCAGGGGAACTTCGGCAACATCGACGGCGATAGCGCGGCGGCCATGCGCTATACCGAGTGCAAGCTGACGCCCGCCGCCGTCTTGCTGCTGGACGGCATCGATCAGGACGCGGTCGATTTCCGCCCCACCTATGACGATCAGGACGAAGAGCCGGTGGTCCTGCCGGCGGGCTTCCCTAACCTGCTGGCCAACGGCTCGTCGGGCATCGCCGTGGGCATGGCGACCTCGATCCCGCCGCATAACGTGGGCGAACTGATCGACGCCTGTCATCTGCTGCTGGAACGGCCGGACGCGACGACCGTCGATCTGATGCAGATCGTGCCGGGACCGGACTTCCCCACCGGCGGCGTGTCGGTCGAGAGCCAGGCCGCAATTCTGGACGCCTATGAGACCGGCCGCGGCGGCGTGCGCCTGCGCGCCAAATGGGTCGAGGAAAAGCTCGATCGCGGCGCCTATCAGATCATCATCACCGAGATGCCGTATCAGGTGCAGAAGTCGCGCCTGATCGAGGCATTGGCCGACCTGATCGAGAACAAGAAGGCGCCCCTGCTGGGCGACGTGCGCGACGAGTCGGCGGAAGACATCCGTCTGATCCTCGAACCGAAGAACCGCACCATCGAGCCTGAAATGCTGATGGAAAGCCTGTTCAAGCTGTCCGATCTCGAGGTGCGCTTCCCCATCAACATGAACGTGCTGGACGCCATCGGCACGCCGCGCGTCATGGGGCTGAAGGAATGCCTGCAGGCCTTCCTCGACCACCGCCGCGTGGTGCTGAACCGCCGCAGCCAGTGGCGCATCGCCCGCGTCGAAAAGCGCCTGCACCTGTTGGAAGGCCTGCGCATCGTCTTCCTGAACCTGGACGAGGTCATCCGCATCGTCCGCGAGGAGGAGCAGCCCAAGGCGGCCCTGATCGCGACCTTCGGACTGAGCGAGCTTCAGGCCGACTTCATCCTCGACACCCGCCTGCGTCAGCTGGCCCGTCTCGAAGAAATAACGATCGAGAAGGAATTCAATGAGTTGTCGGAAGAACTTGCAGCACTGCAGGCGCTGACGTCCTCCGAGGCGAAACAGTGGAAAGCTATCGGCAAGGAGCTTGAGGCCGTCCGCAAGGCCTTGGTCTCGCCGCGCCGCACCCTGATCGGCGAGGCGGTCGACGCCTCGGCCTTCGTGGCGCCGGAAGCCTTCATCCCGCGCGAGGCGATCACCGTCATCCTGTCGGATCGCGGCTGGATCCGCGCCGCCAAGGGCAAGGTCGACGACCCGTCCGAGCTGAAGTTCAAGGAAGGCGACAAGCTGGGCTTCCTGGTCCCCGCCTATACGACGGACAAGCTGCTGGTCGGGGCGTCGGACGGGCGCATCTTCACCATCGGTGCCGACAAGCTGGCCTCCGGGCGCGGGCATGGCGAGCCGTTGCGTCTGATGATCGACCTCGATGAGAAGGCCGAGATCATCAACGTCGTGGCCCATGAACCGGACGCCAAGCTGCTGATCGCGTCGAAGGCGGGCTACGGCTTCGTCGCGCCCGAGAACGATTTGCTGGCCCAGAAGCGCGGCGGCAAGCAGGTGCTGAACGGCGAGATGCTGGCCATGCTGCGGGTCAACGGCGATCACGTCGGGACCATCGGCGAGAACATCAAGGCGCTGATCTTCCCCTTGGCCGAACTGCCTGAAATGGGCCGCGGCAAGGGCGTCAAACTGCAGAACTACAAGCAGGGCGGCCTGGCCGATGTGACGGTGTTCAACGCCGAGGCGGGGCCGGAATGGGCCGACGGCGGCGGACGTCGCCGCAACTGGCCGGATTGGAAGGACTGGCTGGGCAAGCGCGCCGGCGCCGGTCGTCAGGGCCCGCGCGGCCTGCGCAAGTTCCGCTGAGTTCACCCCTCTTCCAGTGAGGAGGGGGAAGGGGTGACGGCGAATTCATTGTGCGCGACGCAGGATGCCCCGCATAGTCGCGCCTGATCTTTCGGAGGAGGCTCAATGATCACCTGGATCATCATCGGCGTCATCGTCGTCATTCTGCTGTTCGTCGTGGTCGGCGCCTACAACAGGCTGGTCAAGCTGGATCAGACGGCGAACCAGTCGTTCGCGGACATCGATGTGCAGCTGAAGCAGCGCCAGGATCTGATCCCCAACCTGGTCGAGACGGTGAAGGGCTACGCCACGCACGAGCGCGGCACCCTGGACGCCGTGACCCAGGCGCGGGCCGCCGCTGCGGGGGCTCGCACCGTCGATGAGAAGGTTCAGGCCGAGAACATGCTGACGGCGACGCTGGGCCGCCTGTTCGCCGTGTCCGAGGCGTATCCGGACCTGAAGGCCAACGCCAACTTCCAGCAACTTCAGATGGACCTGTCGGACATCGAGAACAAGCTGGCCGCCGCGCGCCGCTTCTTCAACAACGCCGTCAGCGAGTTCAACGCCGTGCGCCGTCAGTTCCCCACGGTCTTGTTCGCGGGGATGTTCGGCTTCGGTGCGGACAAGCCCTTCTTCGACGTGGGCGAGGGTGAACGCGCCGCCCTGAACGCCGCCCCGCCGACGGTGAAGTTCTAAGCCCCAATGGCGGTTTTCGGTCAGGCCGTCGGCCTCAAGACCCACATCTGGCGGAACAATACCCGGTCGACGATCCTGCTGGCCGGGTTCCCTGTGCTGCTGGTCGGCATCCTGTTCGGCATTCAGGTGCTGATGATGGGGTTCGGCCTTCTGCCCAACTCGGGCGGCGACCTGGGTCAGGATCTGGCGCTGGCGGCGTCCATGCTGGGCTGGACCGTGCCCTTCGCGGTGATCGCGGCGGCGATCTGGTTCGTCATCGCCTATTTCGGCAATCAGATGATGATCGACGTCATGACCGGGGCGCGCAAGGTCGAGCGCCGGAGCGAGCCGGAGCTCTATAATCTGCTGGAGAACCTGGCGATCTCGCGCGGGATGAAAACGCCGGCTCTGCGCATTATCGAAAGCCCGTCGCTGAACGCCTATGCGTCGGGTCTGCATGAGGGCAATTACAGCGTCACCGTCACGCGCGGGCTGATGCAGACCCTGAACCGCGATGAGATGGAGTGCGTTCTGGCGCACGAACTGACCCACGTCATCAACAAGGACGTGCGGACCATGGTGATCGCCTCGATCTTCGCCGGGATCATCAGCGTGGTGGCCGAACTGGTGTTCCGCAGCCTGTTCTATGTGCGCGGCGGCCGTGGCGGGAATAACAAGAACGCCATGCCCCTGATCCTGATCGGCCTGGCCATCGGGGTGATCGGCTTCGGTCTGGCCGCCGTCATCCGCATGACCCTGTCGCGGACGCGGGAGTATGTGGCCGACGCCGGGGCGGTGGAACTGACCAAGAACCCGGACGCCATGATCTCGGCGCTGCGCAAGGTGTCGGGCCAGTCGAAGCTGGAGGCGCCGGACGAACTGCGCGGCATGTTCCTGGACAATACGGCGGAGAAGACGGGGTTCTCGGGCCTGTTCGCGACGCACCCGCCGATCGAGAAGCGGATCGCGGCCCTGGTCCAATTCGCCGGGGGCCG
This sequence comes from Brevundimonas sp., assembly GCF_032107865.1. GTDB lineage: Bacteria > Pseudomonadota > Alphaproteobacteria > Caulobacterales > Caulobacteraceae > Brevundimonas. Next base: position 6,168 of record NZ_DAMCNG010000083.1, on the reverse strand, counting down.
GGACGACGGGCCGTGGGGCGGAGCGCCTCAGGCCGCAGGCACGGCGGTGCCGACGACGTAGCGCAGCCTTCTCCCTCCCCATTTTGGGGAGGGTGGTCGCGCAGCGACCGGGTGGGGAGGGTCAGGTGATCCTGGGTGTCGTACTTGAACAACCTGGCCGCCCCCACCCGGCTTCGGCCTTTCGGCCTCAGCCACCCTCCCCAAAATGGGGAGGGAGAGGCGGGGCCGTCTATTCCTCCAGCCGCTCCCAGCCCCATGGGCGCAGGGCCTCCAGCGGGCGGAACTCGGCCTTGTAGTCCATCTTGGGCGAGCCCTGGACCCAGTAGCCGAGGTAGACATAGGGTAGGGCCACCGTCTCGGCCTGATGCAGGTGGTCCAGGATGGCGAAACGGCCCAGGCTGCGGCGCTCCAGCTCCGGGTCGAAGAAGCTGTAGACCATCGACAGGCCGTCATGCAGCAGGTCGGTCAGGCAGACGCCGACCAGACGGCCGGGGCCGTCGTCCTCGCTGGGCAGGCGGTATTCGATCAGATGGGTGCGGACGGCGGTGTCCTCGACCATCGACACATAATCCAGCCAGCTCATGTCGCTCATCCCGCCGCCGGGGTGGCGGGCGTTCAGATAGCGGCGCAGCAGGTCGAACTGCTCCATCGTCGCCTCGGCCTCGACCAGGCCGCGCGACAGATCGGCGTTGCGGGCCAGGATGCGACGTCGCGAGCGCGAGAGTTCAAAGTCCGCCACCGGAATCCGCACCGAGACGCAGGCTGCGCAAGCCTCGCAGGCCGGGCGGTAGGCGATGTTCTGGCTGCGGCGGAACCCGGCCTGGGTCAGGGCGTCGTTGACATCGGCCCCGTCGCTGAACGGCAGGTTGGCGAAGACCTTGCGTTCGAACTGCCCCGGCAGATAGGGGCAGGGCGCGCTGGCCGTCATGAAGAAGCGAAGCTGGCGCGAGAAGAAATGCTGGGTCACGGCTGTTGCTCCGTGACGGTTTCAGGGCCCGCACAGGGGCCGGATGGATACGCGCGGCTCATGTTCTGATTTGGCGCGCAACCAGCCGTTTTCGCAAGCCTTCTTCGCGCGGCGAGCGTATCGCCGCGCGCGGTCACAGGCTGGTATCCGTGGGCAGGACCGGGGCTTCGCGCAACAGGACGATGGCGATGCGGCGATTGCCCGCCAGCGACGGGTCGTCGGGATACAGCGGGTCGGACCCCGCCTTGCCGGCGACGGAATAGACCCGGTCGCTGTTCACGCCCGCGCTTTGCAGCGTCAGGCGCGAGGCGTCGGCGCGCGCCGAGGACAGGGGCCAGTCGCCGGGGCTGCTGGCGCGGCTGGAACCGGCGACGGCGCTGGTGTGGCCCGTGATGGAGATGCGGTTGGGCAGTTGGTTGATGACCTTGGCGATGGCCCGCAACAGCAACTGGGCGCGCGGGTTGGGGCGCGAGGAGCCGTTTTCGAACATCGAACGGCCTTCCTGATCCACCAGTTGGATGCGCAGGCCCTCGGGCGTCTGGTCGATGATCAGCTGTTTCGACAGTTCGGCCAGTTCCGGCATGGACTGCATGGCCTGGCGCAGGGATTCGGCGGCGCTGGCGAAATCGGCGGCTTCACGCCGGGCGATCTCGGCGCGCAGGGCGGCTTCGCTGGCTGAGGCCAGGTTGGAGTTCTGACCCGCTTCCTGCGGCGCGTCGGGGGCCTCGGGGGCCAGTTGTTCGATGACCGCGTTGGAGCCGGCGCCCTTGGCGCCTTCGGAATCGCCCAGCGACGTGCCGCCCAGGATGCCGCCGGAGCCCGAGGTTGAGGCCGAGACGTTGGCTGGGGCGAAATATTCGGCGATGCCGCGCTTCTGCTCTGGATCGGTCGTGTTGATCAGCCACATCAGCAGGAAGAAGGCCATCATGGCCGTGACGAAGTCGGCGTAGGCCACCTTCCACGCGCCGCCGTGATGGCCGTGGGCGGCGACCTTTTTGACCTTCTTGATCAGGATCGGGCGATCGTTCAGCGCCATGGGGCGGGTCCGTCTTAACCGTGTTCGTTCGCCCTAAATCCCATGCGGGGCTTAAGAAGCGGTTGCAGTGAGATGCGACGGCGCGCCGCGCTCTTGCCGATGGGGACTTCACGGCCTAGCTGATGGCCATGTCACAGTCGCCCGCTTCCCCCGCCGCTGATTTCGATGCCCGCGCCTATCGCCGGGCGCTGGGCGGATTTGCGACGGGGGTGTGCGTGGTCACGGCCCATACCGTCGACGGGCCTCTGGGGATCACAGTGAACAGCTTCACCTCGGTCTCGCTGGAGCCGCCGCTGGTGCTGTGGTGCATGGACATCAAGTCCGACCGCCACGACGCCTTCGCCGGAGCGGACCGGTTCGCCGTGCACATGCTGCCGGTCGAGGATCAGGCCATGTCGGACCGCTTCGCCTGGGGCGTATGCCGCCTGTCGGACGACGAGTTCGCGGTCGATGATCCCGAACCGCCGCGCCTGCTGAACGCCGTGACGCGCCTGACATGCCGGACGCACGACCGCATCGTCATGGGCGACCACTTGGTCATCGTCGGCCGGGTCGAGGCGTTCGACACGCGGCCCGGCGACGCGCTGACCTATTTCCGCGGGAAGTACGGCAAGGCCGCCGATCCGACGGCCTGAGCCTTTGTGCTGGCGTCAGCCCATCATCCGCGCGGCTTGCGGCGCGAAATAGCTGATGACGCCGGATGCGCCCGCGCGCTTGAAGGCGTGCAGGCTTTCCAGGATGGCGCGGTCCGGGTCCAGCCAGCCGTTGGCGAAGGCGGCCTGCATCATCGCGTACTCGCCGGACACCTGATAGGCGAAGGTCGGAACCTTGAACGTCTGCGACACCAGTCGGACGATATCCAGATAGGGCAGGCCCGGCTTGACGATCAGGGCGTCGGCGCCTTCCGACAGGTCCATCGCCACTTCGCGCAGGGCCTCCTCGGCGTTGGCGAAGTCCATCTGATAGGTCTTCTTGTCGCCGGTCAGCGACTTCGACGAGCCGACCGCGTCGCGATACGGACCGTAGAAGGCCGAAGCGTATTTGGCCGCATAGCTGATGATCAGCGCATCGCTCAGGCCATTGGCCTCCAGCGCCTCGCGGATGGCCTGGACGCGGCCGTCCATCATGTCGGACGGCGCCACGGCGTCGGCGCCCGCGTGGGCGTGGATGAAGGCCTGTTCGGCCAGCCGCTCCAGCGTCGGGTCGTTGACGATGCGGCCGTTCTCCAGAACGCCGTCGTGGCCGTGGTCGGTGTAGCAGTCCAGCGCCACATCGGTCATGACGCCGATCTCTGGCGCGGCGTCCTTGATGGCGCGGATGCAGTCGGGGATCAGGCCGTCCGGGTCGGTGGCGGCGGCACCCACATTGTCCTTCAGCCCGTCGTTCACGTTCGGGAACAGGGCGACCATCGGGATGCCCAGATCGCGCGCCTCGACGGCGGCCTTGGCGGCCTCCTTGGGCGACAGGCGGAAGACGCCCGGCATGGAGGCGACCGGCTGACGGTCCTCGTCGCCGTCATGGACGATCAGCGGCCAGATCAGATCGGCGGGCGTCAGCGTCGTCTCGGCGACCAGACGGCGCACCCAAGGCTGCGAACGCAGGCGACGCGGGCGGGCGTAGGGGAAGGCGGCGGGCTGGAAGGGCATGGTCATGATGCGCGGCTTAAAACAAAGCGGAGAGAGAGGCAAAAGGCGAACTGTCCACCCGCGGCTATCCCTCAACCGGGACGGGGTGACGCGCGAGCCGCCAGCCGTTAGAAGCGCCCCGAACGCCCCGTCAGAGGGCAGGCTGTAATGCGGGAGCTTTCATGGACTTCGCCCTAACCGACGATCAACGCGCCATTCAGGACGCGGCTCGCGCCTTCGCCGAGGCCGAACTGGCCCCGCACTCGGCCCGCTGGGACGAGGACAAGCATTTCCCGGTCGACGTGCTGAAGGCCGCCGCCGAGATGGGCTTCGCCGGCATCTATACGGGCGAAGAGCATGGCGGCATGGGGCTGGGCCGGGTCGAGGCGGCGCTGATCTTTGAAGAGCTGTCGCGCGGCGACGTGGCGACGGCGGCCTTCATCTCGATCCACAACATGGCGACGTGGATGATCGACAGCTTCGGCTCGGACGAGTTGCGGGCGCGCTTCGTGCCGTCGCTGGTCGGGATGGAGAAGATCGCCAGCTACTGCCTGACCGAGCCGGGGTCTGGCTCGGACGCGGCGGCGCTGCGGACGACGGCGGTGCGCGACGGCGACCACTATGTGCTGAACGGCGCCAAGGCCTTCATTTCCGGCGCCGGGACGTCGGACGTCTATGTCGTCATGGTCCGCACGGGCGGCGAAGGGCCGAAGGGCATCTCGACCCTCGTGGTCGAGGCGGGGACGCCCGGCCTGTCGTTCGGCGCCAATGAGAAGAAGATGGGCTGGAACGCCCAGCCGACCGCCGTGGTCAGCTTCGATGACTGCCGCGTGCCGGTCGCCAATCTGGTGGGCGAGGAAGGCGCGGGCTTCAAATACGCCATGGCGGGTCTGGATGGCGGGCGCCTGAACATCGCCGCCTGCTCGCTGGGCGGGGCGCGTCTGGCTCTGGAGACGGCCCAGGAATACGTCGCCGGCCGCAAGCAGTTCGGCCAGGCCATCGGCCAGTTCCAGAACACCCAGTTCGAGCTGGCGGACATGGCGACGGATCTGGAGGCCGCCCGCCTGATGGTGCTGCGCGGCGCCTGGGCCATCGACACCGGCCACGCCGAGAAGACGAAATGGTGCGCGATGGCCAAGCGCCTGACCACCGACGCCTGCTTCCAGATCGCCGATCAGGCGCTGCAACTGCACGGCGGTTACGGCTATCTGAAGGACTATCCGCTGGAGCGGATCGTGCGCGACCTGCGCGTTCACCGCATCCTGGAAGGCACCAATGAGATCATGCGCGTGATCGTGGCGCGGGAGCTGGCGCGCTAGAGCGAAATAGGTTCACATGCGATCGCATGTGAACCCAGATATTCGCTCAAAGCATTGATACTGGTCTAGGCGTCAGCCGCAGCGCCTCGCCAGAGCCGTCAGCGCGGCGGACCGGCCCAGATACCAGGGCTCGTCCGCCTCGTTCGGGGCGTGGAAGTCGACGTTGCGCGCCTGTTTCAGGGCAGCCTGACCTTCGGGCGACAGGGTGTAGACCTGCCTGTCCATGTCATCGACTGAGGGCGTCAGCGCATAATCGGTGTTGTCGATCGTCACCGCCAGGACGCGCTCGCCGGGGCCGGGTGATCCCGGAAAATCATAGAAATACTGGAATGCAACCCGCCCGTCTGCGCAGTGCGCGCGGGTGATGACCGAGGTGAAGTTCCAGTTCAGGAAGCTGGCCACCGGCCCTTCGCCCGATACGTCGTGCGTCACCCACTGCGCGCTTCTTTCATCGGCGGAAGCGGCGGTCAGAGTCAGGGCGGCTGTCATCGCGGCGATGAGCATGGGGAAGGTCTTTCGTGAGCGATACGGAGGCCATACCAGCGTTGCTGCGGCGCGAATGCAAGACGGCTTCGGCTTTACCCGCACCGACGCCGGCTCTAGACCCACCGCATGAGCATTGAATCCGAAGTCATCACCCGCATCGAAAATGGTGTCGGCCGCATCACCCTGAACCGGCCCAAGGCGATCCATGCCCTAAACCGGTCCATGTGCGAGGCGATGATCGAGGCGCTGCTGGCCTGGCGCGCGGACGATGCGGTTCAGTCGGTGCTGATCGACCACACTGGCGAGCGCGGCTTCTGCGCGGGCGGCGACATCCGCATGATCGCCGAGAGCGGGGCAGGGGACGCTTCTGAGGCCAAGGCCTTCTTCAGCGCCGAATACCAGCTGAACCATCTGATGTTCGTCTATCCCAAGCCGATTACGGCGGTGGTGGACGGCATCGTCATGGGCGGCGGCGTGGGCATCAGCGAACCGGCCGATGTCCGCATCGCTACCGAACGCACCACCTACGCCATGCCTGAAACTGGCATCGGCCTGTTCCCCGATGTGGGCGGCGGTTGGTTCCTGCCGCGCTTGCCGGGCCAGACGGGCGTCTGGCTGGCCCTGACCGGCGCGCGGCTGAAGGCGGCGGATACGGTGGCGCTGGGCATTCACACGCACTTCGTCGCGTCGGAGGCCGTCGAGGCGCTGAAGGCCGACCTGCTGGCCGCGCCCGCC
>NZ_DAMCNG010000082.1:0-10826 GCF_032107865.1 Brevundimonas sp. | reverse complement strand
GCCCGTCCCAGCCGCGCCGGCGGCGGCTTCGCCCGTCCGGCCACCGGCCGCGAGGACGATCGCGAGAAGCGTTTCGCCGACAACGCGCCCGGCAAGGCCGTCAGCCGCACGCGCGGCGAGCCCAAGCGCCGCGAAGGCCGCCTGACCATCCACTCGGTGGCGGGAGGCGACGAGGACGCCGTCGAGCGCATGCGCTCGCTGGCCTCGGTGCGCCGTGCTCGCGAACGCGAGAAGGAAAAGCGCCGCGGCGGTTCGACCGAAACGCCCAACCGTCCGCGTGAAGTGGTCATTCCCGACACCATCACTGTCGGCGAACTGGCCAACCGGATGGCCGTGCGCGGCGTCGACATCATCAAATTCCTGATGCGTCAGGGCCTGATGATGAAGATCAACGACGTGATCGATTCCGACACCGCCGAGCTGGTGGCCGAGGAATACGGCATGGCCGTCAAGCGCGTGTCCGAATCCGACGTTGAAGAAGGCTTCATCGCCGACGCTGACGACGCCGATGCGGGCGAGATCCGCGCCCCGGTCGTGGCCATCATGGGCCACGTCGACCACGGCAAGACCTCGCTTCTGGACGCGCTGCGCACCACGGACGTGGCGGGCGGCGAAGCCGGCGGCATCACCCAGCACATCGGCGCCTATCAGGTGCGTCTGGCCGACGGTCAGCGCATCACCTTCCTGGACACGCCGGGCCACGCGGCCTTCTCGGCGATGCGGGCGCGCGGCGCCAACGTCACCGACATCGTCGTCCTGGTCGTGGCGGCCGACGACGGCGTCATGCCGCAGACGGTCGAGGCCATCCAGCACGCCAAGGCGGCGGGTTCGCCGATCATCGTGGCGGTCAACAAGATCGACAAGCCGGACGCCAATTCCCAGAAGGTCGTCAACGAGCTGCTTCAATATGAAGTCATCTCCGAGAGCCTGGGCGGCGACACGCAGATCATCGAGCTGTCGGCCAAGGAAAAGATCAACCTCAACGGTCTGACCGACGCCATCCTGCTGCAGGCCGAAGTCATGGACCTGCGCGCCAACGCCGACCGTTCGGCCGAGGGCGTGGTCATCGAGGCCAAGCTGGACAAGGGCCGCGGCCCGGTCGCGACCGTCCTGGTCAAGCGCGGCACGTTGAAGCGCGGCGACATCGTCGTGGCCGGTTCGGCCTGGGGCAAGGTTCGCGCCCTGCTGAACGAGCGCAACGAGCAACTGCCGGAAGCCGGCCCGTCGGTTCCGGTCGAGATTCTCGGCCTGGACGAAGCGCCGTCGCCGGGCGACGTCTTCGCCGTGGTGGAAACCGAGGCCCGCGCCCGCGAACTGACGGAATACCGTCAGCGCGTGAAGCGCGAGAAGACCCAGGTCTCGGGCGGCTCGTTGTCGCTGGTCGACATGATGTCGAAGCTGCAGTCCAAGAAGGTCTCGGAACTGCCGGTCCTCATCAAGGCCGACGTTCAGGGCACGGCGGAAGCCATCGTCAGCTCGCTGGACAAGATGGGCAACGACGAGGTCCGCGCCCGCACCGTCTATTCGGGCGCCGGTGGCATCACCGAGAGCGACGTCAACCTGGCCAAGTCGGCCGGCGCGCCGATCCTGGGCTTCAACGTCCGTGCGTCGAAGCAGGCGCGCGACCTGGCCGACCGTGAAGGCGTCGAGATCCGCTACTACTCGATCATCTACGACCTGCTGGACGACATTAAGGGCGTGCTCTCGGGCATGCTGGCGCCGCTCCAGCGCGAAACCTTCCTGGGCAACGCCAAGGTTCTGCAGGCCTTCGACATCACCAAGGTCGGCCGGGTCGCAGGCTGCCGCGTCACCGAGGGCGTGGTCCGCAAGGGCGCGCGCGTCCGCATCATCCGCGACGACGTGGTGGTGCTGGAACTGGGCGTGCTCAACACGCTCAAGCGCTTCAAGGACGAGGTCAACGAAGTGCCTTCGGGTCAGGAATGCGGCATGCAGTTCGCCGGCTTCCAGGACATCAAGGAAGGCGACTACATCGAGTGCTTCACCGTCGAAGAGATCAAGCGCACCCTGGACTAGGACGCTTGAGCCTCACGGCCTGATACAGGAAGGGCGCGGTTTCCTCGGAAGCCGCGCCCTTTGTGTTTGGGCGTGCTCGACGCCGACGCCCGCTCATCCGTCCGCCGGGACGATCGGGTGGTGAAGGTCAGGCCTCGGCGGCGGACTGCAGCGCGCCGTTCGCGAAGGTCAGGATGAAGCGCTGCACCGGCGCCGCGTCGTCGGCCTGAAGCTCGATCTCCAGCCTTTCGCCGGTCAGTTCGGCTGCGGCGAGGCTGACCTCAGTCTCCCCCAGCCAGGCGCGGCCCGTGACCTGCTGATAGGTCTGCTCCAGCTCCAGACGGCACGGCGTTCCGTCCGCGCAGCTCCAGTCCCAGCGCCCCGCGACCGGGGCCGGAACCGTCCATTTGTAGATGTAGTCGTCGGCGACCTTGACCCGTTCGTCGGCCAGCCAGTCGCCCATGTCGAAGGCGTGGGAGACGATGCGGGCGCCGGGCTTCAATTGGCTGAGCAGGCGCGGGCGCAACTCCACATTGATGGATTGCAGCAGATAGAGGCTGACCACGGTGGCCTCGCGGACATCGACGCTGAACAGGTCTTCCTCGCGGAAGTCGACCATGTGTTCGACCCCGGCCCAGCCGGCGAACTCCATGGCGTCGGCGATCCGCACCGGGTCGACGTCGACGCCGACGCCGCGCGCGTCGCGGTCGCGGGCGGCGGCGATGACGATGCGTCCGTCGCCGCAGCCGAGGTCGTACAGCCGATCACTGGGGCCGACGCCCGCCAGGCTCAGCATGGCCTCGACCGTATCCTCCTCGGTCGGGACGAAGGGTACGGCGAGATAGTGGTCCGGATCCTGGGCGTAGTTGTCGATGTCGAAGGGGTCTCTGAACACGGTCTTGGGTCATGCTGCGGGGGGAGGGGGCATCATGACGGATCGACCGCCGTCTTTCCACTCGATGGGCTTCATCTGAAGCCCGCTTGGCCTTAGGGTTCGGCCTTGCCGCGTCGGGGGGCGCTAATGAATGGGCCGCCATGCCTCGTCCTAGCCTGTCTCTACTCCTGATCGTCGCCAGTCTCGGCGCCCTGGCGACGCCGGCGCTGGCCGACACCCGTTTCCTGTCCTTCGACGCGCGCGACCGCGCCACCCAGGCCCTGACGCGCGGGGTGACGCTGGAGGTCGAGCGCGGCTGGTTCGGCGCCACTTCAGTCAGGAACCTGTTCTCCTCGACCTCGCGCGGGTCGGCGCGGTTCGAGCGTGGCGGGCCGGACCAGGTCCGCCGCGTCCTGCCGCAGGGGGCGGCGGTCGGCGGCGTCTACAGCATCTCGACCGACGGCGACGGCCGAGCCCTGTCGCGCGCCCTATGCCCCGGCTCGGACCAGACCTTCATCGTCGTCGGACGGGTGCGCGCAGGCCATCCCCTGACGATCGAGACGGTCGGGCGCTGGGCCGACGGCCAGTTCCGCCACTGCGTCACCCTGAATTACGACTATCGCGGCGAATGGGCGACGATGCAGGGCTCTTCGCCCGCGCGTGACGTTCCCGCCGCCTTTGGAACCAATTAGGCGGGCGGCGCGGGGTGCTGATCCGCTGGAGCCTCGCTGTCCTGATCGGTCTTCTGGCCGGGGTATGGACGGCGCAGCGACCGGGTGATCCTGCGCTATTTCCCGCCGCATCGTCGGAGACGACGATCGTCGTCCATCTGATCGACAACGGTTTTCACACCGACCTGGCCGTGCCGCGCGTGGCGCTGGCGGCGGGCGACGACGCCCTGGCGCAGGCGGTGCGCGCCCTGCCGCCGGGCGATTGGGTGCGGGTCGGCTGGGGCGACTCCGTCTTCTATGTCGAACAGGGGGCGATCAGCGGCCGCCTGCCCGACGGGGCGCGGGCCTTCTTCAAGCCCGGCGGCAATCCGTCCGTGGTCATGGTGGACCCTGATCCCGTTGATCCGGCCCGTTTTCCAGAGACGGCGCGCGCGACGGTGGCCTTGTCGCCCGAGGGGTTTGCGGCCCTACGGAAGAGGGTGGCTGCATCGCTGCGGCTGGATAAAGAGGGGCGGGCGGTCGTTTCGGCGCAGAGAGACGGCGACGACGCCGTCTTCTACGCCAGCGGCGAGACCTTCTGGGTCGGGCATCTGTGCAACCACTGGACGGCCGAGGTGCTGAACGCGGGCGGCCTGTCCATGCCGATGGCCCGCAGCCTGACCTCGGGCGCGGTGATGCGGGCGGTTCGGCAGGCGGAACAGAGTGCGGCGGAACTGGACTTGAACGACGCAGGCGACTAGACCCCGCCCCTTCGCGTTCAAGAGCCGGCGTCCGATCCCCGGCGGCGCGAGCAGGAGGAGCCTACGATGGCCCGCAAGCAACACACCCGCAACGCCAGCGGCCCGATGGGGCCGTCGCAGCGCCAACTGCGCGCCGGCGAACTGATCCGCCACGCCCTGGTCGACGTCATGCGCGAGCATGAGATCCACGACGAGGCCCTGGTCGGCGTCTCCGTCACCGTGACCGAGGTGCGGATGAGCCCGGACCTGCGCCACGCCACCTGTTTCGTCGAGCCGCTGGGCGCCGGCGTCGAGGCGGCCGAAACGGCCGGGCACGAGAGCGCCATCATCAAGGCGCTGAACGAACACGCCAAATTCCTGCGCGGTCAGCTGGGTCGCCGCATCGACATGAAGTTCACGCCGGACCTGAAGTTCCGCCACGACGAGAGCTTCGACACGGCCAGCCACATGGACCGTCTGTTCAATGATCCGCGCGTGCGTGCCGACATCGAACATGCTGGCGATGAGGATGACGGGCCTCAAGCAGCGCAAAGCGCGGTAGGCCCAGAGAAAGACTGATCCTATGGCGCGACGCAAGAAGGGCGACCTCGTCAACGGCTGGGTGTGCCTCGATAAGCCTTATGAGATGGGCTCGACCGAGGCGGTGACGAAGATCCGTCGCCTGTTCAACGCCCAGAAGGCGGGCCATGCGGGGACGCTGGACCCGCTGGCCTCGGGCATCCTGCCCATCGCGCTCGGTGAGGCGACCAAGACGGTGCCCTTCATGATGGAGGCGCAGAAGGTCTATCGCTTCACCATCCACTGGGGCATTTCGACCGACAGCATCGACCGCGAGGGCGAGATCATCGCCCGTTCCGACGTGCGGCCTTCGGTCGAGGCGGTGACGGCGGCCCTGCCGTCCTTCGTCGGCGAGATCGACCAGACGCCGCCTGCGTTTTCGGCGATACGGGTCAATGGCGAGCGCGCCTATGATCTGGCGCGGGCGGGCGTGGAGGTCGAACTGCAGTCCCGCCGCGTGACCATTCATGAGGCGGCGGTGACGGCCGCGCCCGACGCCGATCACGTCGAGATCACGATGCGGACCGGCAAGGGCGTCTATGTGCGATCCCTGGCGCGCGACCTGGCGATCATGCTGGGCGCCGAGGGTCACGTTTCGGACCTGCGACGCGAGCGTGTGGGGCCGTTCTCGATCGAGAACGCCGTAACGCTGGATTTTCTGGAAGACTTGGCGCATAAGGGCGCCGCCTTTGAGGGCTTGCTGCCCGTTTCGACCGCTCTGGACGACATCCCGGAGTTGGCCGTGACGGATCAGGACGCCCTCTCTCTGAGGCAGGGACGGCCGATCGTTCTGCTCCCCCGACAGATTGAAACGCTCAAGGCCCGGCTCACCGCCGGATCGCGGCTGGTTTCGGTCTTCGAGGGCGGAACCCTGGTCGCGCTCGGCAATCTCAGGGCCGGTCGGCTTGAACCCGATCGTGTTTTCAACCTCCCATAACGGAGAACTCTGATGTCGATTACGGCTGAACGTAAAGCTGAAGTCATCGCCGACAACGCTCGCTCGACGGGCGACACCGGTTCGGCTGAAGTGCAGGTCGCGATCCTGACGGAACGCATCGCCAACCTGACCGAGCACTTCAAGACCCACAAGAAGGACAACCACTCGCGTCGTGGCCTGCTGAAGCAGGTTTCGCAGCGTCGTCGTCTTCTGGACCACCTGAACAAGACCGACAGCGCCCGCTATCAGGCGCTGATCGCCAAGCTGGGCCTGCGTCGCTAAGGCGCCCCCGGTTGCGGATCGGATAATTCCACGAGGCGCGGGCGGACACGTCCGCGCCTCGTTCCGCTCCTAGTCTATGATTTCCCGTGCGCCGCGGGTCTTACCGGCGCAACCGACGCGAGGGCCTGAAATCCGGTCCTCAATCACCCGCCTGGCCGCGATGACGCGGCCTGGCTCATGGGGACCGCAGGACTGAACGGCCTGCCGCTCCGCACACCCCCGACGGGAATACGCCCGCGGGAGACGAAAGAAGAATAATGTTCGACATCAAACGCAAGACGATCGAGTGGGCCGGACGCCCGCTGACGCTGGAAACCGGCCGCATCGCCCGTCAGGCTGACGGCGCCGTGTTGGCGACCTACGGCGAGACCGTGGTCCTGGCCACCGTCGTCTATGGCCGCCAGCCCAAGCCGGGCCTGGATTTCTTCCCGCTGACCGTCAACTATCAAGAGAAGACGTTCGCCGCCGGCAAGATCCCGGGCGGCTACTTCAAGCGTGAAGGCCGTCCGACCGAGAAGGAGACCCTGGTCTCCCGCCTGATCGACCGCCCGATCCGCCCCCTGTTCGTCAAGGGCTTCAAGAACGAGACCCAGGTCATCGTCACCGTGCTGCAGCACGACCTTGAGAACGATCCCGACATCCTGGGCATGGTCGCCGCCTCGGCCGCCCTGACCATTTCGGGCGTGCCCTTCATGGGTCCGATCGGCGCCGCGCGCGTCGGCCTGATCGACGGCGAGCTGGTGCTGAACCCCGCCATCGACACCCTGGGCGAAAGCGCTCTGGATCTGGTCGTCGCCGGTACGCAAGACGCCATCATGATGGTCGAATCCGAAGCCAAGGAGCTTTCGGAAGAGAAGATGCTCGAGGCCCTGATGTTCGCGCACGCGGGCATGCAGCCGGTGATCGACGCCATCATCGAACTGGCCGAGCACGCCGCCAAGGAGCCGTTCGACTTCCAGGCTGAAGACCACTCCGACGTCGTCGCCTCGATCAAGAAGCTGGTCGGCGAGGACATCAAGGCCGCCTACGCCCATCCGGGCAAGTACGAGCGCCGCTCGGGCGTCGACGCGGCCAAGAAGACCGCCGCCGCCGCCCTGGTGAAGACCGACGAGAACCCCGACGGCGTCGACTCGTCGAAGTTCTCGGCTGCGTTCAAGGAATGTGAAGCCGACGTCCTGCGTCGCGACATCATCGAGAACAGCCACCGCGTCGACGGCCGCGCCCTGGACAAGGTCCGCGCCATCGTCTCGGAAGTCGGCGTCCTGCCGCGCACCCACGGTTCGTCGCTGTTCACGCGCGGTGAAACTCAGGCCCTGGTCGTCGCCACGCTCGGCACCGGCGAGGACGAGCAGTACATCGACAGCCTGACCGGCACGTACAAAGAGTCCTTCCTGCTGCACTACAACTTCCCGCCCTATTCGGTCGGTGAAGCGGGCCGCATGGGCTCGCCGGGCCGTCGCGAAATCGGTCACGGCAAGCTGGCCTGGCGCGCGATCCGTCCGATGCTGCCGACCCGCGAGGACTTCCCCTACACCATCCGTCTGGTGTCGGAGATCACCGAGTCGAACGGCTCGTCCTCGATGGCCACGGTCTGCGGATCGTCGCTGGCCCTGATGGACGCCGGCGTGCCGCTGGTCCGTCCGGTCTCGGGCATCGCCATGGGTCTGATCCTGGAGCCGTCGGGCGAGTTCGCCATCCTGTCGGACATCCTGGGTGACGAAGATCACCTGGGCGACATGGACTTCAAGGTCGCGGGCACCTCGGAAGGCATCACCAGCCTTCAGATGGACATCAAGGTCGCCGGCATCACCAAGGAGATCATGCAGCAGGCCCTGACGCAGGCTTCGGCCGGTCGTCTGCACATCCTCGACGAAATGTCGAAGGCGATGGAAGCGCCGCGCGCCGAACTGGGCGAGTTCGCGCCCAAGATCGAATCCATCAAGATCGCGGTCGACAAGATCCGTGAAGTGATCGGTTCGGGCGGCAAGGTCATCCGCGAAATCGTCGAGAAGACCGGCGCCAAGGTCGACATCGGCGACGACGGCACCATCAAGATCGCCGCCAACGAGCAGGAAAAGATCGAAGCCGCCAAGGCCTGGATCCAGTCCATCGCCTCGGAGCCGGAAGTCGGCACGATCTACACCGGCAAGGTTGTGAAGGTCGTCGACTTCGGCGCTTTCGTGAACTTCTTCGGCGCCAAGGACGGTCTGGTCCACGTGTCCCAGATCGCTCTGGAGCGCGTCGCCAACCCGGCCGACGTCCTGTCGGAAGGCCAAGAGGTCAAGGTCAAGTTCCTGGGCTTCGACGATCGCGGCAAGACCAAGCTGTCGATGAAGGTCGTTGATCAGGAGACCGGCGAGGACATCACCGACAAGATCAACGCCGAGCGCGCTGAACGCGGTGAAGCCCCGCTGTCGGAAGACACCGGCGGCCGTCCCAAGGGCGACCGTAACGGCGGCGACCGCGGCCGTCGCCGTCGCGACTAAGCCTCGGCGTCATCGCTGAGATGAAGAAGGCCCCGGCGGAACGATCCGCCGGGGTTTTTTTTTGTGCGCTATCGCTCGCCGCGCGGCGGCTCGCTGCTTGAGCGCGCCTTCTCACCCGCCTTTATTGGGGGAGGGAGAAGATCAGCCCTTGCACTCTTTCGGCGGGGTTTCGCCGTCGCGGGTCCACATCGCGCAGGAACGGTCGATCTCTCCCTGGATTAGGTCGCAGGGGTTGGAGGCGTGGCAGGGCGGGCGCGTGGCGGGGCTGACGGCGATGCAGCGCTGGACCAGGCGGGCGGAGGCCGCTTCGCCCAGGGTCTCAACGCAGGGGCGTTCTTCGATCGGAACCCGCTGGGGCGCCATGTCCGGGCCTTCGGGCAGGCGGGCTTCGGGCTCGGGGGCTGCCGGCTCAGGGCGCGGCTGGCAGGCGGCGAGCAGGCCGCCGAGGATCAGGCAGGCCAGAAGGGGCGGTCGTGTCATGCGGGGCTCCGGATCGGGGTTCGCCTATGCAACGACGATGGTCCCGATCCGGCTCCGGCAAAAGCCTTATCGGCGGGCGGCCTCGACGGCGGCGCGCTGCAGGGCGAACAGTTCGGTGCAGCCGATTTCCGCCAGTTCGAACAGGCGATCGAACTCGGCCCGGCTGAAGCCGCGCTTCTCGCCGGTGGCCTGGATCTCGACGATCTGGCCCGCGCCGGTCAGGACGAAGTTGCTGTCGGCCTCGGCGGTGGAGTCTTCCTCATAGTCCAGATCCAGCACCGGCAGATCCTTGAACACGCCGCAGGACACGGCCGCCACCTGATCCAAGATGGGGTCGGTCGCCAGCACGCCCTCGTCCTTGAGGTAGTTGAGGGCCGAGGCCATCGCCACCCAGGCACCGGTGATGGAGGCGGTGCGCGTGCCGCCGTCGGCTTGGATCACGTCGCAGTCGATCAGCACCTGACGCTCGCCCAGCGCCTTGAGGTCGACCACGGCGCGCAAGGAGCGGCCGATCAGACGCTGGATTTCCTGGGTGCGGCCCGACTGCTTGCCGGCTGCGGCTTCGCGCCGGCCGCGGGTGTGGGTGGCGCGCGGCAGCATGCCGTATTCGGCCGTGACCCAGCCCTGGCCGGTGTTGCGCATCCAGCCCGGCACCTTTTCCTCGATCGAGGCCGTCACCAGCACCTTGGTATGGCCGAAGGACACCAGGCAGGAGCCCTCGGCGTAGCGGTTGACGCCGGTTTCCAGCGTGACGGTGCGGAGTTGTTCGGGGGTGCGTTCGGACGGGCGCATGGGAATTCCTTGGAAGCGGGATGGCGCGTGCTTATCCTGAAACCATGAGCCTGTCCCGTCCTGACCCGTCTGTCGTGCGTCTTCGTCCGGCCGTGGCCGCTGATGCTGCGATCCTGGCGCGCTGGGATGAAGCGCCGCACGTCGTCGCCTGCCTGACCGACGACCCCGACCATCATGAGGCGGCCGACTGGGACGAGGAACTGGCTGCGCAGTCCGACGTCTTTCGCTATTTCATCGCTGAGGTCGACGGCCGCCCGATCGGGGCCATGCTGGACATCGATCCGGCGGGCGAACCCAACGGCTACTGGGGCGACGTCGAGCCGAACCTGCGCGCCCTCGATATCTGGATCGGCGAGGCCGACGCCCTGAACCGGGGCCATGGGACGCAGATGATGACCCAGGCGCTGGACGCCTGTTTCGCCCGGCCGGGTGTCGAGGCGGTGGTGATCGATCCGCTCAACTCCAACACCGAGGCGCATCGCTTCTATCAGCGACTGGGCTTCCGGCCGGAGGGGCGGCGCGTCTTCAACGGGACGGACGACTGTCTGGTCCATCGCCTGATCCGCGCGGACTGGGCGGCGCGGAGGACGGCGTCATGAGCCTGCTGCACCCTTCGCCGGGCCTGGCGACGCTGGACGCGCGAGCGCGCGACATCTTTCGCCGGGTGGTCGAGACCTATCTGGAGACGGGCGAGCCGGTGGGGTCACATACCCTGTCGCGCGCCGGGCTGGACCTATCGCCCGCCTCGATCCGCAACACCATGCAGGCGCTGACGCAAGCCGGGCTGCTGGCCTCGCCGCACGCCTCGGCCGGGCGGGCGCCGACCCATGCGGGACTGAGGCTGTTCGTGGACGGTCTGCTGGAGGTCGGCGACATCGGTCAGGAGGAGCGGCGCGAGATCGACGCCCGGCTGGCGGTGATGGGCGCCAAGGGCGGCGGCCGCAATGTCGAGGAGGCGCTGGATGCGGCCTCGCCCCTGCTGTCGGGTCTGGC
>NZ_DAMCNG010000081.1:0-11016 GCF_032107865.1 Brevundimonas sp. | reverse complement strand
GACATCAACTTCTAAGGCTCAGGGGGGCCGGTCATGATCGGCCCCCTAATCCTTGGACGATTGATTGATCAGGCCGCCGAACTCGATTTGGGTTCGGCGGCCTTGATTCAAGAGCTTATGTTACAGACCGGCTCCCGTTTCGCCTTGCCAAGAATCCGGCTCGGCTATTAATAGGGTCTGCTTTCGAAAGATATCAGCGTTTGCTCGCGCCCTTTGATCCTGACCAGACAGACGCAGGTCTTCACACTGCAGTTGATCTGACCGGCCGTCGCTTCCTCATCGTGTCCGCGCCTTTCGGCCGTTTCGGGCGCGTGCTGGCGCATGCCATCGAGGCGCGCGGGGGCGAGGCGCGGCGCATGCTGTTCAATGCCGGTGATGTCTCAAACTGGGGCCGTTCGGGCGGTCTGCCTTTTCGTGAAAGAGCGGAGCGCTGGCCGGAACGGCTGGCGACGATCGCGGCAGAATTCACCGACATCATCGTGTTCGGGGAAGGCGGACCCTATAATCAGGGCGTCCTTAATCAGGCGAGCCAGTTGAAGGCGCGCGTCTGGGTTCTCGAGAACGGTTATTTCCGACCTGACTGGATCACGCTGGAGCGTAATGGGGTGAACGGCTCCAGCGCCTTGCCGCGCTCAGCGGCAGGCTATCCGCCGCCGCCGCCGGAGCTGCCGGTGTCGCGTCCTGTCGGCAAGATCCTGCCGCACCACGTTATCAACATCAGCTTTTACCATGCGGTGCAGCCGCTGGGATGGCTGCTGTTCCCGCGTTTTCGTCATCACTACTCAGCGTCGCCCTGGCGGCAATGCCTGGGTCATGTCCGTCGCTATCTGGGGCTGGGCGTGCGGCCGCAAGGGGCCAGCAACGCTGACCGCCTTCGGACCAAGGGGCCATTCTTCATCGCCTGCCTGCAGCGCGACGGCGACGCCCAGTTGCTGCGCTATTCCGACATTCACGACAATCTGTCTTTCCTGGCGCGGGTTATGGACAGTTTCGCCGTCGGCGCGCCGGCGCACAGCCGTCTGGTCATCAAGAACCATCCTCTCGACCCGGGCATCGTCAATCTCGCCCGCGAGACGCGCCGGATGGCTGAGGCGCGTGGGCTGAAAGGCCGCGTCGATTTCATCGACGGCGGCAACCTGGCTCAACTGTGCCGCGCCTCCGAGGGCATGGTGGTCAACAATTCCAGCGCCGCCTTGTCGGCCTTGGGCTTCGGTACGCCGGTTAAGGTGTTGGGCCAGGCCTTCTTCGATTTCGAGGGACTGACGGATCAGCAGCCGTTGGACGCCTTCTGGCAGGCGCCGCGCCCCGCCGAACGCAAGCTGTTCGCCGCCTTCCGCGCCTATGTGATCAATCGCACCCAGATCAACGGCAATTACCATGAGCCGCGTGTCATGGCGGCGACGGCCGGTCGGGTGGCCGACGCCCTGGCGACACGGCTCATTTAGGCCTCTGAAAGGCCCATTTTACGGTGTGGCGCCCAAGCCACCCCGGATCGCTGTCATCATTCTGTCATCTAGCTGTCGCCCGAGCGTCGGACGGGGGGCCTAAAGCCGCCTCATCAATGACCGCGCTGATCGTCGTTCTGGCAATTTGGCGTCGTAAAGGGATCACAGCACCAATGTTGAACCGCAACCTCGCCTATGGGGTTTCCGCCGCAGCCATCCTGTTGGCGACCTCCAGCGCCGCCTTCGCCCAGGAAACCACGGGCGGTATCCGGGGCGTGATTACGGACGCTGCCGGCACGCCGATGGCGAACGCCACGGTCGTCGTCACCCACGTTCCCTCGGGCACCAGCAGCACCATCGTGACCGGCGCCGACGGCGGCTATGTGGCGCGCAACCTGCGCGTCGGCGGTCCTTATGTCGTTACAGCGCTGACGGCGCAGGGCGAAGTTTCGGGCCAGGTTCCCACGGTCAGCATCGGCTCGCCGTCCGCGTTGAACCTGACGGCGACGTCTTCGGCTTCGGACGGGGCGACCACTGTCGCCGACGTGGTTGTTCGCGGTGTTCGCAGCGGCGGCCTGATCACTGGCCCGCGCACCCGCGTCGGCGCCGAGGACATTGAAACCCTTCCGTCGATCAGCCGCGACATCAAGGATTTCGCTCGCACCTCGCCGTTCGCGTCGGTCGATCCGACCAACAGTGACGCCTTGATCCTTGGCGGTCAGAACAGCCGCACTAACGCCTTCCTGGTCGATGGCATCCGTCAGGGCGACGACTTCGGTCTGGCCGGCAACGGCTACCCGACTGTGAACTCGCCGATTTCCGTGTCGGTGCTGGAGTCGGTGCAAGTCGACGTCGCTCCGTATGACGTGCAGTACGGCGCCTTCCAGGGCGGTGTCATCAACTCCGTGACGAAGTCCGGCGGCAATCAGTTCCACGGTGAGCTCTTCTACGAAGAGACGAACGACAGCTTGCAAGGCGACTCGTTCTCCTATGAGGACATGACGACCGGCAAACGAGAGAACCGCCAGGTAACGGGCGAGTTCAAGGAAAAGACCTGGGGTGCGACCTTGTCGGGTCCGATCCTTCAGGACCGTCTGTTCTTCCTGTTGAACTATGAAAAGTTTGAAGCGGTCCGCCCCGTGCTGAGCGGCCCGGCTGGCTCGGGCGCTACCAATGAAGTGCCCAGCGTCAGCCAGGCGGATGTCGACACCGTCCGTCAAATCACGGAAACGGTTTACGGATATGATCCGCTGAACTGGCGTGCCGATGAGATGACCGTCTTCGACGAGAAATATTTCGCGAAGCTGGACTGGAACATCAATGACCGCCACCGCGCCGTCGTCTCCTACCAGCAGACGGAAGGGTCGACCCTCAGCTTGAGCGGAACGTCGACCAGCGGCAACAACCAGTCGGTGGGCCTGCTGTCTCAGGGCTACAACTTCCAGACCAACTTGACCGCCTATAAGGCGCAGTTGTTCTCGGACTGGAGCGACAGCTTCTCGACCGAACTGTCCTTCTCGCGCAAGGAGACGGAGAACATTTCGTCGAACCTCGGCGGTTCAGACTTTGCGGCCATGCGCGTGTTCCTGCCCTCGCAAGGTTCGGTGCGGCCGTCGATCTTCCTGGGTCCGGAGCGTTCGCGCCACGCCAACTCTCTGACCAACGACCTGAACCAGTATCGCTTGGTTGGTAAGTACCAGCGCGACGGCCACCGTCTGACGTTTGGTTATGAGCGTGAAGATCTGGAGATCTACAACGTCTTCGTGCAAGCGGCGAACGCTGAGTATGAATTCGCCTCGGTTGATGCTTTCCGCAACGGTGTAGCTTCGTACATCAACTATCAAAACGCGGCCTCGAACAATAAAATCGACGGTGGCGCAGCGTTCAAATACACGACCAACTCGCTGTTTGCTCAGGATGAGTTCGAGCTTACTGACCGCCTGACCCTGCGCGCCGGCTTCCGTTTCGACTGGTATGAAATGGAAGACAAGCCGCTGGAGAATGCGGCGTTTGAAACCCGCTACGGCTTCAAGAACACTCATAACCTGGACGGTATCAGCCTGTTGCAGCCGCGCTTCGGCTTCAACTATCGCGTGGATGACACCTTCAACATCTACGGCGGTTTCGGCCTGTTCATGGGCGGTTCGCCGAACGTGTGGGTGTCGAACAACTTCTCCAACCCGGGCAACCTGATCGGTCAGTTCCAGTGCCGCGCCGCCGGCTACACCAGCAACAATGTTCAGAACAGCGTTCCTGTATGCTCGGCTGCGGAAATGGCGGCTCTGCAGAACGTCGACGGCTTCGACCCGGCTCAGATCGCCAAGGACCGCGTTACTGAATCGGCGCAGCAGGGTACGGGTACGATCAACGTTGTCGATCCTACGTTCCAGCTGCCTTCTATCTGGAAGTTCTCGCTGGGCGGCGCCAAATACTTCGACCTGACGCGCTGGAATATGGGCGAGGACTGGAATGTCCGCGCTGAATACGTCCACTCGAAAGTCGAGAATGGCGTGGGTTGGGTGGACCTGAACATGGCGAAGCGCCAGACGGGCGTGGGCCCGGACGGTCGCCCGATCTACACCGGTCCGAACGCCAACCAGGTCGTTTTGATGCTGACCAACTTCAAGGGCGGCGATACGGATCAGTTCACGGTCGGCGTCAGCAAGGATTGGCGTGAAGGCTGGGCTCAGGGCTTGGGCTTTGACCTTTCCTATACCTATGTCGACGCGAATGACGTCCATCCGGGCACGTCCTCGGTGGCCGGGTCGAACTACGGCCAGGTTGCGGTCTTTGACCCCAATGCGCCTGGCGTCGCGACCTCGAACTATGAAATCGAGCACTCGACCAAGCTGAGCTTGAGCTACCGTCGCGCCTTCTTCGGCGACTACCGGACCAGCTTCGCTCTGTTCGGCGAGCGTCGTTCGGGTCTGCCTTACAGCCACACGATCACCAACGCGCAGAACGGCACTGTCAACGGCGAAGCCAACGAGTACGCCCGTCGCGGCCGTATGCTGCTGTATGTGCCGACCCCGGACTCCTCGGGCATGGTCACCGCCACCAGCGACCCGCGCGTCACCTATGCGACGAACTTCGACTTCGCAGGTTTCAACAACTACCTGCAAAGCTCGGGCCTGATGAAGTATGCGGGCGGTGCCGCACCGCGTAACAGCTCGAAGTCGCCGGACGTCACCAAGTTCGACCTGCGCATCGCTCAGGAACTGCCCGCCTTCTTCCCGAACGGCGCGCGTCTCGAGGCCTATATGGACATCGAGAACCTCGGCAATCTGCTGAACGACGAGTGGGGCGTGATCCAGCAAGTCGGCTTCCCGTACTTCTCGCGCGGGGTGACGGGCAGCGTTGTGGGTGACCAGTTCAACTACTCCCAGTATCGCGACTGGACCGGCAACAGCTTCAACAACCAGTCGGTCTGGCAAGTGAAGCTGGGCGTTCGCTACAAGTTCTAAGCGAACGACAGTCTGAGACGGGAAGGGCGGTCCGGCGACGGGCCGCCCTTTCTCGTTCTGAAGGTCGTCCTAACGCGCGGTCGCGCTGCTTGAGGACGTTGGGCCGCTTCAATAGGGGAACGCGCCGTCGCCATTGAACCCAAAGCCGTCAGGGCCTATTTCGCCCCCTTCGTGCTTCATCCCTTTTATGTGGACGTTTTCGCCCCATGACTTCGCCCATGACTCTGCTTGTTCCCGCTGAGTGGACGCCGCATCGCGCGATGTGGGTCGGCTGGCCCAGCCACGCCGATCTGTGGGAGGACAACCTCGAACCGGCGCAGGCCGAGGTCGAGGCCCTGGTGCGCGCCCTGGCCGGGCCGGGTCGTGAGCAGGTCAAGCTGATGGTCGGTAATGACGAGGCTCTGGCCGACGCCCAGGCGCGTTTCGCCGATGTGGCGGGCGTCACCGTGGTGGCCGGGCGTTTCGGCGACATTTGGCTGCGCGACACCGGGCCGATCTTCGGCGCAGGCTCGACCTCGGCCCAGGCCTTCGTCTTCAACGGCTGGGGCGGCAAATACGACCTGCCGCACGACGACGAGGTCGCCGATCAGATCGGCGAGCAGACGGGCGTCGCCCTGACCCGACACGACTTCATTCTGGAAGGCGGCGCTGTCGATCACGATGGCGAGGGCACGGTGCTGACCACGCGCCAGTGCGTGCTGAACCGCAACCGCAACACCGGCTGGACCGAGGAAACGGCCGAGGCCGCCCTCGCGCAGGCTCTGGGCGCCAAGAAGGTGCTGTGGCTGGGCGACGGCCTGCTGAACGACCACACCGACGGCCACGTCGACAACCTGGCCCGCTTCGTCGCGCCGGGCGTGGTGGCCTGTCCGATCGGCTTCGGCCCCAAGGATCCCAACGCCGAGGTCTATGACGAGACGGCCCAGGCCTTGGCGGCCATGACCGACGCCGCCGGCCGCCCGATCCGGGTGCTGCGCATTCCTTCGCCGGGCATGATCCTGGATGAGGACGAGCGTCCGGTCCCGGCCAGCCACATGAACTTCCTGATCGCGGACGGCGCCGTCGTGGTGCCGACCTATGGCAACGACATGGCCGCCCGCCTGGCCTGCGAGGCGCTGGCCACAGTCTTCCCCGGTCGCGAGATCATCCCCCTGCCGTCGACCGCCATCCTGTCGGGCGGCGGCTCGTTCCACTGCATCAGCCAGCAGGAGCCCGCCTGATGACCCGTCAGATCACCGTCGCCGCCATCCAGACCGCCTACGGCGAGGACATGCAGGCGAACATCGACAAGACCATCGGTTTCATCCGTGAGGCTGCGGTCAAGGGCGCCCAGGTCATCCTGGCGCCGGAGTTGTTCCAGGGGCCGTATTTCTGCGTCTCGCAGGAAGAGAAGTGGTTCGGCGCCGCTTATCCGTGGCGCGAGCATCCGGCCGTCACCCAGCTTCAGCCCGTGGCGAGGGAACTGGGCGTGGTCCTGCCCGTCTCGATCTTCGAGCGCGAGGGGCCGCACTACTTCAACAGCCTGGTGATGATCGACGCCGACGGCGAACTGATGGGCGTCTATCGCAAGAGCCACATCCCGGACGGTCCCGGCTATCAGGAGAAGTACTATTTCCGCCCCGGCGACACGGGCTTCAAGGTCTGGGACACGCGCTTCGGCCGCATCGGCGTCGGCATCTGCTGGGACCAGTGGTACCCGGAAACGGCGCGGGCGATGATGCTGCAGGGCGCTGAGGTGCTGCTGTACCCGACCGCCATCGGCACCGAGCCGCATGACGACTCCCTGGACACCGCCGCCCCGTGGCGCCGGGCCATGCAGGGGCACGCCGTGTCCAACGTCGTGCCGGTCGTCGGCGCCAACCGCATCGGCCACGAGCAGGTGACCGAGGCGGGCCAGACCTTCTACGGCCACTCCTTCATCGCTGACCATCGCGGCGACCTGGTCGAGAGCCTGGATCGGGAGGAGGGCCTCCTGCTCCACACCTTCGATCTGGACTTCCTGGATCGCCACCGCGCGGCCTGGGGCTTCTTCCGCGATCGCCGGACGGACCTGTACGGCGCCCTGGCGACGGGCCGCCCGGCCTGATCCGGCTTTCGGAAGCAGGCTGATCCACAAACAAAAAAGAGGCGGAAGACCGGGGTCTTCCGCCTCTCTTCTTATGCGTTGAACGCTATCAGAACTTCAGCGTGGCGCCGAAGGTGAAGTAGCGGCCGATTGCATCGTAGGTCTGCGGGAAGGTGTTCCCGTTGTTGGCCGACGTGGTGCCGATCTGCGAGCCGACGATCGGCGGCGCCTTGTCGAACAGGTTGTTGATCGTCGCCGTCAGACGCACCGTCTGGGTGATGTCCCAGCGGCCGCTCAGGTCGAAGTAGTCGTAGCTGTCGATCTGGGCGTAGTCCGGGAACCACTTGGTGCTGCTCGGCTCGACTTCAACGCCGGACAGGTGACGCCAGCTCAGCGAGGCCGAGTAGTCGCCCATCGTCCAGGTGGCGCGGCTGTTCCAGCGTTGCTTGACCTTGGGCTCGCCGCACGACACCGAGTAGTAGTCGACGCAGTCACGCAGCACGGAGGCCGGGGTGGACTGGGTTTCGTGCTTGGTGAGGATGCTGCCGTTGACGCTCAGGTCGACGCGACCGATGTCGCCCCAGCCGAAGTCGGCCAGTTCGACGCGGTAGTTGGCGGCGACGTCGAAGCCCGAGACGCGCTCGTTGCCGGCGTTGGTCGACGGGCGGATGACGCCCTTGGCGTCGACGCCGTTCAGCGAGCCGTTGGCGGCGCTGCGCTGGATCGCCTTACAGCTGTCGTTGAACGCCAGCGTCGGGTTCAGAGCCTTGTCGTAGCAACCGTTCATGACATCAGCCAGGCTGGGGCTGTTGATCGTCTTGTCGATCTTGATGTCATAGTAGTCGAGGCTCAGGCGCAGGCTCGGCACGAAGGCCGGTTGCCAGACGGCGCCGATGGTCCAGGTGTCAGCCTCTTCCGGACCCAGGTTCGGGTTGCCGCCGGTCTGCTGGTTGACCTGACCCGAGTTGGGCTTGGCCACGTAGCCGATCGCGCCTTCGGGCACGCCGGTCAGACGGCACAGGTTGCTCAGCGTGCCGGCGGTGTTGGCGTCGGCGCTGTTGATGAGGTTCAACTGGCACGGATCGATCGCCATGTTGCCCAGGCCGGTGACCTGCGGGTTGAACAGCTCGCCGATGTTCGGGGCGCGGGTGGCGCGCTGATACATGGCGCGGACGCGAACGTCCTCGATCGGCGACCAGTCGCCGCCGAACTTGTAGCTGCCGTAGTTGGTCTTCGAACCGCCGGCCTTGAACTCGGTCTGGCGATAGCCGGCTTCCAGGTTCAGGCTGTGGATGAACGGCATGTTCTCGATCAGCGGCACCGCCAGTTCGGCGAAGGCTTCACGCAGTTCGAACTGACCGTTGCGATCCGGAACCGGCGCGCCGGTGCCCAGAATTTCGCCGTTGGCTTGCGAGGCCGCATCGCCGCGGGTCTCGGCGCTGGACCGGCGCCATTCCGCGCCGAAGGCGACGGCGATCTGGCGATCGCTCCAGGGGCTGCTGAACTGCTCAGGCAGGATGCCCGAGATCGAGCCCGAGGCCACGTCCTGCTTGATCGTGGTTTTGCTCATCGACGACAGGTTGATGTAGTCGATCATTTCCTGGGTGATCGTGCCTTCGGGACCGAAGACGTTGATCGGCACGCAGCCCGCGACCGGGCTCGATGAGCCGGGCACCAGGCACTCGGTAGCCGAGACGGTGTTCAGCGCGTTACGCAGCTTGGACAGCGAACCCCAGTTGCGGCGCGTCAGCAACTGCTCGGTTTCACCGTGCGAGACGTAGGCGTCGTAGTTCCAGTCGGCGTTGATGTCGCCGCGAACGCCGGCCAGCAGCTGGACCGTCTTGTTCTCGATATCGACCGGACGGGTGCCCATCTCGGTGAAGCGGCGGTTGATGGTCAGGTCCATCATGGTGTCGCCGGCCGCGCCCGCGACGCACTTGGCCGGGTCGATCAGCAGGGCGCCGCAGAATTGCTGGCGCATGGCGTCCGGAATGAACGGGTTGCCGATCGGCACCTTGTAGGTGTTGCCGAAGGTGCCGCTCGAAGCGTTGTCCAGCGAGACGTCGCTCTGGACGTACGTCAGGTGGCTGTAGACTTCAGCGGCCGAGTTGATCTTGAAGCTGCCCAGGCCGTTGATCTGGTAGCGGCTCAGCGGCGTCTGATACAGGTTGTACGGGTTGTAGTTATAACCGGCGGAGTTGTAGTTCGGGTGGTCCGAACCGATCAGGGCGCCCGTGGTGGGGTCCAGTTCGGCGCCCGACGGCAGGGCGACGCCGCCCCTGACCGGGGTCAGGTCGAAGCGGCCGGGGACCGAGGTGCCCGAGCCCAGCGGCTTGCCGGACGTCGAAGAGAGGGCGACTTCACCCCAGGGACGGCGCACCTGATACAGCGGATCGGTCTTGGTGTAGCCGAAGCTGACGACGGCGTTGCCGCGATCGTCGGCGAAGTTGCCGCCGATGGTGACGTCGAACTTGCGACGAACGGCGTCGTCTTCGCCCGAGAAGCCGTAGGAGGAGTTGATCTCAACGCCTTCGAAATTGTTCTTCAGGATGAAGTTGACCACGCCGGCGACGGCGTCAGCGCCGTACACGGCAGAGGCGCCGCCCGTGACCGTGTCGACGCGCTCGACCAGGGCCAGCGGGATGGTGTTGGTGTCGACCACGCCTTCCAGGTTGAACGGCACCACGCGGCGGCCGTTGATCAGGACCAGGGTGCGGTTGGTGCCCAGGCCGCGCAGGTTGATGGTCGCGCCGCCGCCCGAGCCGTTGTTGGTGGCCGAACCGACGGCCGGCACGGCGGCCGGCAGGTCTTTGATCAGCTCTTCCACGGCCACCGGCTGCGACATCGCGATGGATTCGGAGCTCAGCGACGTGATGGGGCTGGACGCTTCATAGCCCGGCTGGCGGATGCGCGAGCCGGTGACGACGATGGCGCTGACTTCTGAAACTTCTTCTTCGGCCGACTGGGCGAACGCCGGAGCGGCGGCCATGAAGCTGAGGGCGGCACCCCCGATGATGGTCGATGCGAGCAAGGACTCGCGAACAATTCTCTTTTTCAAAAGAGACCCTCTCCTGAACAAAACAAGCCGTCGCTCGCCCCCTTACGATGAGGGCTGAGCCGACGGCTCGCGGCACATGCAGGACCGTGTGGCCTGCGATGGCGACATTACGGCGAGGCTTGCCTCAAGCAAGTCAGAATTGCGTCAATAAAGGCACAGAGCAGAAAATATTACCCTTCAATGAAGCATATTCGGAATTCTTGGCAAAATTTACGCTCATTTTCCGGAATTATAACTAACAACGTTCTGTGATGCGCCGTCGTGGTCATTGGCGCTGCTGCCCCAGGGGTAGCCCTTGTCGGCGCTACAGTAGGCGCGGCGGCCCTGTCGGGCGTTCTGAACGACCAGGCGTGGCCGCCAGCGGGCGGCGCCGGTGAAGGCGTTGTCGGTGATGACGTTGTACGATGGCGTTTGATGTCGGATGACGCCGCGCTCGCCGCAGTTGCGATAGAGGAAGATGCCCGGCCGCCCGCCCAATTCGAAGCGGTTGCCGACAATGCGGTTTCGCGCCGATCCGTCCACGGCGATCATCTCGCGCTCGGTGCGGGTGCGGAACAGATTACCCTCGATCCGGTTGTTCGCGCTTTCGGCGTCCAGGTAGAGGGCGGTGGCGACGCTGCGGCCCTCGAGCGTGGATCGTGTCAGGCTGAGCCCCGTGACGCCGGGGCCCACGTAGAGCGGGATCGATCCTGTCCCTCGGATGATCACGTCTTCCAGAGTGATATGGCTGGGCGCGGCGGCCTGGGCGGCGGCGGTATGGTCAGCGGTGCGGGAAGAGGCGCGCAGGTCGTCGTAGCTTCCGTCCGCCCCCATGCCCCAGACCCGTACCGAACCATGGATCAGACAGTGCGAGATGCGCACGTCCGTCGGGCGGCTCCAGCGGTCGGCGGCGATGCGGCGCGACCACACGGCGATCGAGGGCGAACGGGTGCTGACGGGGGCGTTGGGGCGGCCGACGCCGCCGCCCGCGCAATCCAGGCCCGC
>NZ_DAMCNG010000080.1:0-11050 GCF_032107865.1 Brevundimonas sp. | reverse complement strand
GAGCGCCCGTGCGCCGAGCGCGGCGCCGCCGGCTCCGAGAAGAGCCGCGCCCGCGACCGTGCCGACCGCGGCACCCGCCCCGAGTTGCGGCGCGCCGGACACGAGGCCGGAGGCGACGCCCGGTCCGAAGATGGCGAGACCGAGCAGCGAAAGAGCGGCGAGAACAAGCGTCATCGCCGAAGCCACGTCCGGCTCGCCCATCCCGGCGGAGAGAAACATTTCAAAGAAGCCGCCGCCGATGCCGACGATGACGGCCAGCACCATGACCTTGAGGCCCGACGAGACGACGTTGCCGAGCACCCGCTCGGCGAGAAAACTCGTCTTGTTGAACAGGGCGAACGGCACGAGCACGAAACCCGCCAGCGTCGTCAGCTTGAACTCGATGATCGTGAGGAAGAGCTGGATCGCGAGGATGAAGAAGGCCAGCACCACCACCAGCCAGGCGACGAACAGCACGAGGATTGACAGGGCGTTGCCGAAGAAGGCGGGGAAGCCGAGCATGTCCTTGATAGCCGTCAGCATCGGCTTGGCGGCGTCGAAGCCTACGGAAGCGAGCTTGCCCGGCTTCAGCAGGTCGTCGGGGCCGATCGTGCCCCCGCCCGCGGTGAGGCCGAGGCCGGCGAAACTGCGGAAGACGATCTCGCCGAGCTGTTGGAAGTTGCCGAGAATGAAGGCGAAGATTCCGACATAGAGAATCTTCTTCAGGAACCGGCCCAGGACATCCTTGTCCGCGTCCATCGCCCACCACAGACCGGCCAGCGTGATGTCGAGCCCGATCAGGATAGTGGTGAGAAAGGCGACGTCGCCGCCGAGCAGGCCGAACCCGCTGTCGATGTATTGCGAGAAGGCCGCCAGGAAGCGGTCGATGATGTTGAGGTCCGGGGCCGGGTCCATCGTGCGCGGCCTATTGCGGCGTATAGGCGGGGCGGGTTCCGATGAACCGCCGGGTCCGCTCGTGGGCCGCTTCCATGACCTGTCGCTGGCGCGCCTGTTCGATGGCGTCGGCGCGATACTGCGCCGCCATCATCGACTGAAGCTGAAGCTGCTGACGGGCGACGAGCGCCATCAGTTGATTGCCGGCCTGCTGCGCCTGCAAGCCGCCGGTGGCGACCTGGCTTTGCGCGACGAGATCGGTGAGCAAGGCGCCGTCGGCCCGGACGTTCTCGACGACCTGGGCCTGAACGCGCATCGCCTGACGATAGCCCTGCAAGGACGACTGGAGCCGGGCGCGCGCGCGCTGGACGATCTGGTCGGTGCTGAGGCTTCGATCGAATGTCTGCGGAAACTGTTCGCGCAGCGCCGCATCAGTGGCGGCGACGTCGAAGGCGATGCCTTCGGCGCGAGCCATCAGGCCGTCGATGCGCTCGATGGAGCGCGTGAGCTGGTCCAGCGAGGAGAAGTCCAGACGCTGAAGCTGGCGCGCCTGGTTCTGCAACATGGTCGCTTGGTTCTGGAGCGCCGTGATCTGGTTGTTGATCTGCTGGAGGGTGCGCGCGGCCGTCAGGACGTTCTGGCTGTAGTTGGTGACGTCGAAGACCTTGAGTTGGGCGTGGGCCGGCGAAACGGGCGCGAGCGCGCCGCCGGCGGCGACGGTCGAGGCCAGAACGGCGGCGATGAGGATGCGGGAATTCATGAGGTCGGCTCCTTCTGCTAGTTGAATGGCGCGGCTTCAGCCGCGCCGGGAAAATCGCTGAGGAGGTCGGCGGCCCAGGCAAGGCCGCGCTCGCGCAGGAAGGCCGCGCCGAAAGCGTCGGGCCCCGGTGCTTTCAGGAGGTCGTCGATCAAGGCTTGCGTCGCGGGGTCGGACGCGCCGCAAAGCGCGAGCGCGACCGGGCCGAGTGCAAGTTCGAACAGCCGGTTTCCGCCGCGCGACTGGAGATAGTAGTGCCGCTTGGGCGTCGCCCGGGCGATGAGTTCCACCTGACGCTCGTTCAGGCCGAAGCGTTCATAGGCGGCGCGGGACTGCGGCTCGACGGCCCGGTCGTTCGCAAGGAAGATGCGTTGCGGGCAGCTTTCGATGATGGCCGGCGCAATGCTGCTGTCGGCGATGTCCGCCAGCGACTGCGTGGCGAAGACGACGCTGACGTTCTTCTTTCGGAGCGTCTTCAGCCATTCGCGGATGCGTTGGGCGAAAGTCGGATTATCGAGATAGACCCAGGCTTCGTCGAGGATGAGCAGGGTCGGACGACCGTCGAACCGGGCTTCCAGGCGATGGAAGAGATAACTCAGCACGGGCAGGACAAGGCTGGGCGTGTCCATCAGGGTTTCGGTCTCGAAACACAGCACGTCGGTGAGCGTCAGCCGGTTTTCGGCGGCGTCGAGCAGTCGTCCGAACGGACCTTCCAGCGTCCACGGCGCGAGCGCGGATTTCAGCGCCTGGGATTGCAGCAGGACGGACAACCCGGTCAGGGTGCGCTCCTCGGACGGCGCGCTGGAAAGGCTCGTCAACGCCGACCAGAGCATCTCCTTCAGCTCCGGCGTCATGATCAGCTTCTCATGGCTGAGAAGTTCGGCGATCCAGTCGGCGGCCCACGCGCGTTCGGCGTCGTCGTCGATGTCGCGGAGCGGCTGGAACGCCAGCGCGTCCCCCTCCCCGAGCGCGATATGGTCGCCGCCCATCGCCAGCGTCGCCGCCCGCGCCGACAGCCCCTTGTCGAAGATATAGATCTGCGATCCGGCGTAGCGGCGAAACTGTAGGGCGAGCAGCGCCAACAGCACCGACTTGCCCGCGCCGGTCGGTCCGACGATGAGCATGTGGCCGACGTCGCCGACATGGGGCGACAGCCTGAACGGCGTCGCCCCGCTCGTCTCCGCATAGAGAAGCGGCGGGCCGTCGAGATGGACGTTTCGAACGGGACCGGACCAGACCGCCGATAACGGCATGAGGTGGGCGAGGTTCAGCGTGTGGACAAGCGGCTGACGGACGTTGGCGTAGACATGGCCGGGGAGGCTTCCGAGCCAGGCTTCGACGGCATTGACGGACTCGCGGATGCAGGTGAAGCCGAGCCCGTTGACGATCCGCTCGACGACGCGGACCTTTTCTTCGGCGGCACCGCGATCGACGTCGGACACGGTGACCGTCGTGGTCAGATAGCCGAAGGCGACATGGTCGCCGCCGAGCGCCTGCAAGGCGAGGTCCGCATCGACCACCTTGTTGTCGGCGTCGGTGTCGGTCAGCGGGACCGGCTCGTTGGTCATCACCTCGCGCATCAACTGCGCGATCGACTTGCGCTTGTTGAACCATTGGCGCCGGATCTTGGTCAGCGTCTTGTTCGCCTCCGTCTTGTCGAGACAGATGAAGCGGGTCGCCCAGCGATAGGCGAAGTCCTGATGATTGAGCGCGTCGAGCAGACCGGGACGGGTCGCGTTGGGAAAGCCCAGGATCGTGACGGTCCGCAGATGCTCGTCGCCCAGCATCGGCTCGATGCCGCCCGACAGCGGGGTGTCGACGATAAGACCGTCCAGATGCATCGGCGTCGACGGAGCGGCGACCAGATGGCGCCGCGTCGAGATCGTCGCGTGAAGAAATGACAGCGTCTCCGCATCGTCCAGGCCGCGCACCACGGGCATGAAACCGGAGAGAAGGTCTAGGACGCGATCGGTTTCGGCGACGAATGCCCGCAGTTCCTGACGCCAATCGCGACCGACGTCCGGGGTGTCCCGCTCCAGAAGCGCGCGCTCCGCGCGATTGACCTGATCGGCGGGCGGCAAGTAGCAGAGCGTAAGGTGATAGCGGCTCTCGAAATGCTGCCCGCGCCGTCCGTCGAAATGCGCCCGCCGCTCCTCATCCACCAGCCAGGACGCCGCATCGGGAAAGGCGCTGTCAGGATAACCGAGCGCTTCGGCGCGCACCGCATCGAAGAACAGCGCCCAGCCCGAGCCAAGCCGGCGCAAGGCGTTGTTCGCCCGCGCACAGACCGAAACCAGTTCGGCCTCCGTCGCGGATTCGAGATCGGGACCTCGAAAGCGCAAGGTGCGCTGGAACGCCCCATCCTTGTTGAGGACCACGCCGGGCGCGACCAGGGCCGCCCAGGGCAGATGATCGGCGAGAAGGTCGGCGGTGCGACGGTATTCTTTCAGGTTCAGCATGACCACCATCCCTTCTGCCGAAGGTGGCGGACGCCGACGGCGGCGAAGTCCGGGTCCCGCTTGGCGGCGAAGACCGCGAGGCTGTGTCCGACGAGCCAGATGATGAGGCCGGCGACCCACTGTTGGAGACCGAGCCCGATCGCGGCGGCCAGCGTCCCGTTGAGGATCGCCACGCCGCGCGGCGCGCCGCCGAGCAGGATCGGTTCGGTCAGCGCGCGATGCAGCGGAACCTCGAAGCCCTCGACGTTCATGCGATGAGCGCTCCGCCGCCGAAGGAGAAGAAGGACAGGAAGAAGCTCGACGCAGCGAAGGCGATCGACAGGCCGAACACGATCTGGATCAGCTTGCGGAAACCGCCCGAGGTTTCTCCGAACGCCAGGGCGAGCCCGGTCGTGATGATGATCAGAACCGCGACGATCTTGGCGACCGGCCCCTGAACCGACTCCAGCACCTTCTGGAGCGGTTCTTCCCAGGGCATGCCGGAGCCTGCCGCGAGAGCGACGACCGGGATCAGGACCCCGGCCAGGACGACCGAGGCGGACAGGCGCGGATTCACGGTAGGCGTCATGGGAGTTCTCCTCTGAGAAGGGCTTTGAGCTGAGGGGGATTGAGGTCGGTCACGGCGTAGGCGCCGTCGCTGTCGAGGCCCGACACCTCGGCGACGGTCTCGATCCGCCGCCCGACCCCGCGACCGCGGATGAAGACGACGAGATCGATCGCTTCGGCGATCAGGCGGCGCGGCACGGTGACGACGCCTTCGGCGACGAGCTGTTCGAGCCGGTAAAGCGCGGCGTGCGCCGAGTTGGCGTGCAGCGTGGCGATCCCGCCCGGATGGCCGGTATTCCA
The DNA here is from genome assembly GCF_032107865.1 of Brevundimonas sp. Taxonomy (GTDB): domain Bacteria; phylum Pseudomonadota; class Alphaproteobacteria; order Caulobacterales; family Caulobacteraceae; genus Brevundimonas. The sequence continues at coordinate 6,115 of NZ_DAMCNG010000080.1, read as the reverse complement.
GGCCTTGAGCATGTCGAGCGCCTCGGCGCCCCGCACCTCCCCGACCACGATCCGGTCGGGCCGAAGGCGAAGGGTCGAGCGCACGAGTTCGGCCATGCCGACCACGCCGGGCCGTGTTCGCAGCGGGACGGTGTCCACCGCCGCGCATTGCAGCTCGCGGGTGTCCTCGATGAGGATGATCCGTTCGTCGAGCCCGGCCATTTCGGCGAGCAGCGCGTTCGCGAATGTCGTCTTTCCGGACGAGGTGCCGCCGGCGATCAGGATGTTCTTGCGATCCACGACCGCACGTCGAAGGACGTCGGCTTGAACCGGCGCGAGCATCCCGTCCGCGATATAGTCGATGAGGCGATGGACCTTCACGGCGGGCTTGCGGATGGCGAAGCAGGGCGCCGTGGCGATCGGAGGGAGAAGGCCTTCGAACCGTTCGCCGCCGCTCCCGTCGGGCGACGTCGGAAGTTCGGCCGAGACGATGGGCGCGTTCGGATGGACCTCCGCCCGGACATGATCGGCGACGAGACGGACAATCCGTTCAACGTCCTGCGGCGTCATTCTCACGCCGGTGTCGGTGCGGCCTTCACCCAGCCGATCCAGCCGCAACGCACCATCCGGATTGACCATGATCTCGATGACCACGGGATCGGCCAGTGCTTCGGCGATCGCCGGCCCCATCGCCGTGCGCAGCATGGCGCGGCGTCGACCGAAGGTGACGGGGTTGGCGCCGGTCACGCCGCGTCCTCCTGGACGGTCAGCATGTCGCTCGTCTCAGTCCCGGCGATCCGCCGTCCGACCTGATCGATGAATTTCTGGAATCGTTCGCGCCCGATCGCGCGGGCGGCCGCATCCGGCTCGGGAATCTGCGCGGTAAGGCTGAACTGGAAGCTGAGGAAGAGCGAGACGCTTTCCAGCAGCACGTTCATATCGCGGGCGAGACGCCGCTGATCGGCCGCCATCCGGTCGAGGCGCGGCTTCAGCAGCTCGTCGATCTCGCGCATTCCGCGGCGGCGGAAATGCTCGCGCAGCGCGCCGGCGACGATGGCGGATTTTGACGTCCCCGGTCCACGCGCGAGCCGATCGAGCTCGGCGGTGAGTTCGTCGTCGAGATACACGTGGTGGCGCGGCTTCATGCGCGTTCCACCGGGGCAGGAAGCCGGCTGGCTTGGGCGCCTTTGGCACGATTATTCATGAGCCTCGTCCGTCGGCCGTCGCGACGCGCGACGGGTCGACAGCGAAGATCAGACGAGGCGGCTCAGGCCGTTATCCCCGTTATTCTCACGCAAATGCACGGACGCAGTCGATGACGGCGCTTGTCATCATCCGCATTACTCAACCCTGGCAGCCACCTGCTGCGACTTCTGCGTCAAGGACGGATTTCAGGATCGCCTCCGATCGCCTCTGGCCATAGCCTCGGCCATAGGCGGAGGACGTGACCGCTGTCACGAGACGACAGGACGGGACGACGTAGATCTTGTTGCCCCCGTTCCCTGATGCGAACGAAACGGCAATGTCAGTGTCGGCGATCCGATAGGTTTTGCCGTACCAGAAATAACCATAGCTATCGGCGTAAGGATCGTCCGCCGCGATGTTCACCTTTGGCGCCAACATCTCGGCTATCCATCGCTCGCTTACGACCTGGCTATTTCCTGACCGCCCGCCGTTACGCACCATCTCGCCGATCGACGCCAGACCACGCGTCGTGAGCCAGAGATTGCCCTGCCCTTTCGTGACGCCCGCCGCGTCATCATCCCATCGCCAGCGCGCGACGCCTAACGGCGAAAACAGGTGGAGATCGGCGAACGCGCTCATTTTGGCGCCCATCGCCTCGGTGACGACGACGCCGGCCGTGTAGGCGGTCACGGAATTATAGCGATATCGCGAACCCGGAGGGTCGGCCTGCGGAACAGCTAGGACAAAAGCTAATGGATCGGGCGCGGCATCCATCCGATCCTCATTTCCGGGCGAGGCAGGGTCTTCGTCGAAGGCAGCCAAGCCCGACCGCATCGTCAGCACGTCGGCCAAAGACGCGGCCCCGATGGCGCTCCCCTCAGCGGCAGACCAGTATTGTGACACCGTGTCGTTCACCGAGCGAACCGCCCCGTCATCGATTGCGATGCCGAGGACCAGCGCCGTCACGCTTTTTCCGGCGGAGCGAACATCGTGAAGCTCCTCCGGCGTCGCACCATTGTAATAGCGTTCAGCGACCGACTGCCCGTCGCGCAGCACGACGACGCCTCTAAGGTCGGGATGCTCGTGTCTATCCCATTGCGCGAGGACAGCGGCGAGATCGGCCTTGTCGGCCGAACCCGTGTCCGCCGAAGCGACAAGGGCGGCAGCCATTCCTAAACCTGTCAGTACCTGCATCCACCCCCTCCGAAGGGCTCAGTATGTCCGGCACGATAGGCGGCCCCGGAAGATCGAACAATGAAGCAGCGCACGGGATCAACTCTCGCAAACGGGTTATTCAGCCCACGCAATCATCATTGGCGGAGCGCGCGCACATGGCGCGCGCTCCGTTGAGATCAGCCGTTCAGCTTATCCTTGACCGCTTTCGCGGGGCTGAACGTCAGCTTCTTGGACGCCGCGATCTTGATCGTTTCGCCCGTCGCCGGATTGCGGCCTTCGCGCGCAGGGCTATCCTTCACCTTGAACTTGCCGAAGCCGTTCAGTGCAATCTCGCTGCCGCCAGCGGCCGCATCGGCGATCGCGGCGAAAACCGCGTCGACGATTTTGCGGGCGTCGGCTTTCGAGGTCCCGTGCTCGGCCGCGATCTTGTCGGCCAGGTCGCTGTTGTTCATTGCTGTCTCCTGAGCGTTGTAGAGGCGCATCGCCTAGCGTGACGCACCGCCGCCGTCACCTGGGATCTGAGTACGCCAGGCCTAGAAATCGGGCAGCAGGTCGTCTCCTTTGCCCGTCGCCTCATTCATCGCGTGAGCGCGCGAGACATTCCTCAGCGCCGTCAGCGCGCGCCGGTCCAGCGCCGGATCGCCGTCGTCCTCGCCGGTCGCAGCCGCGTCGTGGACCTCGGGCTCCTGCGTCGCCTCGGCGCCTTCCTCGGCAAGGCCCGGATGCCGTTGCTGCTGGAGACCGCCCTCTTCTGCGATCGCCGCGATCAGTTCGTCCTCGTCCGGAGAGACGAGCGCGACATGCGGTTCGCGCACCTGACCGCCCCAGTCGTCGGAACGCGCAGCGGGGCGGTCGGCATACCCATCGTCTGCGAGTTCCGGAGGCCGCAGAACCCGTGATTTGAAGTTGCGGTCCTCATAGTAGCGCAGCTTCTTCGCCCGGATCGGCGCGAGGCCGGACACCATCACCAGTTCGTCGGCCGGCGGAAGCTGCATGATCTCCCCGGGCGTCAACAGCGGGCGGGCCGTCTCCTGTCGGCTGACCATCACATGGCTGAGCCAGGGGGCGAGGCGGTGGCCGGCGTAGTTGCGCTGGGCGCGCAGCTCGGTGGCGGTGCCGAGCGCGTCGGATATCCGCTTGGCGGTCCGTTCGTCGTTCGAACTGAAGGCGATGCGGACGTGGCAGTTGTCGAGAATGGCGTTGTTTTCGCCATAGGCCTTGGAAATCTGGTTGAGGCTCTGCGCGATCAGATAGGCGCGAATGCCGTAGCCGGCCATGAAGGCGAGCGCGGTCTCGAAGAAGTCCAGTCGCCCTAGGGCGGGAAACTCATCGAGCATCATCAGCAGGTCGTGTCGCCGTCTCTTCTGCGGATCGCCCTCCAGCCGTTCGGTCAGGCGCCGTCCGATCTGGTTGAGGATCAGGCGGACAAGGGGCTTGGTGCGGCTGATGTCCGACGGCGGAATGACGAGGTAGAGCGAGACCGGCGCCGCTGCGTCCACAAGGTCGGCGATGCGCCAATCACAGGCCGAGGTCGTCTCCGCCACAACCGGATCGCGGTAGAGGCCGAGAAACGACATCGCCGTGGACAGAACGCCGGACCGCTCGTTCTCCGACTTGTTCAGCACCTCCCGCGCCGCCGACGCCACGACCGGATGAACCATCGGATTTTCAGGCGCGCCGAGATGGTTGGTCTCCATCATCCGACGCAGGGTATGGGCGAAGCTGCGCTGAGGATCGGACAGGAAACTGGCGACGCGCGCGAGCGTCTTCTCCTCCTCCGCATAGAGGACGTGGAGAATCGCCCCGACCAGCAGGGAGTGGCTGGTTTTCTCCCAGTGGCTGCGCCGTTCGAGCGCCCCTTCCGGATCGACCAGGATGTCGGCGATGTTCTGAACGTCGCGCACCTCGTCCGGACCCTTGCGGACTTCGAGCAACGGATTGTAGCGCGCCGAGCGGGGGTCGGTCGGGTTGAACATCAGGCAATGCGAGAAACGGGCCCGCCACCCCGCGGTGAGCGTCCAGTTCTCGCCCTTGATGTCATGAATGACCGCCGAACCCGTCCACGACAGAAGGGTGGGCACGACCAGGCCGACGCCCTTGCCAGAACGGGTGGGCGCGAAGGCCATCACATGCTCGGGACCATCGTGGCGCAGATAGTCGCCGTCCTTGACGCCGAGGAAGACCCCGGACGGCTGCATCAATCCGGCGCGCGCGATCTCGCTGTGCGTGGCCCAGCGCGAGGAACCGTAAGTCGTCACCTTGCGGTTCTGCCGTGCGCGCCAGAGCGAGCCGGCGATCGCGGCCGCGCAGGCGAGGAAGCCTGACGCCCCCGCCAGCAGCCCCGCCCGGTCGAAGACGTCGGGCGCATAGGCCTCGTAATGGAACCACCAGCCGAACAGCGCCCAGGGACGATAGACCGGGACATCGAACAGGGTGAACATCGGCGGGCCGAGTTGCGGTTGATGGCCGAGCATCGCGGCCGCCCATTGCGTCGCCGCCCAGACGCCGAGGGTCACCATGGCGAAGCAGACGAGGATTTGGCCGACGAGAAGTTTGGTAGGGGTCACGGTGTTTCTCCGCCGCCGGCCAACGCGCGCGCGGGCGGCGAGGCGAGACTCCCGTCATGCGGATCGAATCGTTAGACTGCTTATCCGCATTCAAGCGCACGGACGCGCCAGGCTGCCCATCCGGTCAGGAACCGCGCCTCGCGATTGCGAGGTCGCCGTCTACGATCTCCAAAAGCCCGGCAAGCGCCGCGTGCGCGGCGGCGGGGGCGAAACAGACAGGAGAGCCAAGAAGAGACGGATAGCGCAGTTCCTGCCTGGAGTGGGGAGCGTCGAGCACTTCGATCAAGTGAGCGATGTCCCGTGGTATCGGGGCTGACGCCCCGTTTCGCACGACTGTCGTCATGGCTCTTTCAAGACTATGGCCGACCGACGACATCAGCCACGCCTCCTCGCCGTCGACACGCAGAATCTGGGCCTTGAGCGCCAACTCAAGGGCATGGGCGATCAAGTGCCAGTAGGAGCGCAGATCGGCCCGCTTTCCCAAGACGACGCCTGCCGCCTCGGCATAGTCGCGCGCCAACGCCAGGTAGGCGCCCGCCCTCTTGCAATCACTCATCAGCACATCGCCTCCTGCCTAGGTGATCGACGGCCCGCCCCGCCCACGCCCGATCGTCCAGTTGACGCCGTCACCCTTCATCACGCCCGACACCGTCCGGCCGACATGGCGGTCGAGAACCGGCCGCCAGGGCACGAGGGTAAATTCGCGGGACTTCTCGATCAGCGCGACGCGCCCCGAGGCCAGATCGACCGGCCGACGATAGACGCCCTCGATCCGGTCGCCCGACCGGCTCTCGACATAGCCCAGACCGAGTTCGTCCGAGAGGGTCCCGGCGATGCGGCTCATCTCGCGCCGCCTGAGCTGGGCGAGCATGTCCCGACGATAGACCATCTTGCCCTGATCCTCCTCGGCCAACTGCTGGCCCACGAGCCAACGCATCCGGCGGGCCTTCGTCTCTGCGATCTCCTGCCCGAACCCCGCGTCGCGCGTCGCCTCGGGCGCGGATGCAACCAGTTGGCGGTCGAGCCAGGTCGCACCGTCGAAAGTAGCCTGCCGTTCGAGCGGGATCGTGGAAAGCCTATCGACGGCCACCGGCGCGGCCTTGGCGCGCCCGGCCTCGAACGCCGCCGCCCGCGCGACATGGTCGGGCGCGATCGACCAGCGGCCGTCGGCTTCGCGCTCGACCCCGGCGCCGGCCTTGCGCATGGCC
>NZ_DAMCNG010000079.1:0-11200 GCF_032107865.1 Brevundimonas sp. | reverse complement strand
TTGCGCTCGGCCGGGGGCGCCGCGTCCGCGCCCGCCTCGGCGGCGGCCCTGCCGGTCAGGTTCTCGGTGTAGATGAAGCGGGTGCAGGCCTGGCGGAAGCTCTCGGGCGTCTTGCGCTCGCCAAAGCCATAGACCGGCACGCCCTGTTCACGAATGCGCGCCGCCAGCCGGGTGAAGTCGCTGTCCGACGACACCAGGCAGAAGCCGTCGAACCGGCCCGAGTGCAGCAGGTCCATCGCGTCGATGACCAGGGCGATGTCGCCCGAGTTCTTGCCCTTGGTGTTCTGGAAATTCTGCTGCCACTGAATCGCCCAGCGCGGCAGGACGTCGATCCAGCTCCGCAGCGCCGGACTGGCCGCGTCGCCGTAGATGCGCCGCGCCGAGGCCTCGCCCAGCGTAGCGATCTCCGTGAACAGCGCCTCCGCGATCCGGGCCGAGGCGTTCTCGCCGTCGATCAGCACGGCCAGGCGCGGGGCGCGGGCGGTGGCGTTCAGGGCGTCGGTCGGCATGAAGAAGGCCTCGTGTTCGTGGGGACGTCGTCCGAAGCGCCAGCCTCGATCCCCTGGCGGGCGCGGTCAACTGCGGCTGCCTCCGACGATCGGGCATGCTACAGCGCGTCATGACCCAAGCTACGCTTCGCCGCCTGATCGACCTGTCCGGCGTCGATGATCTGGAACTGAAGGCGCTGATGAAGCCGCGCTACGCCGATCCCGACGCCCGCGACGAGTTCCCCGAGATCGACGCCCTGACCAGCGCTCTGTTCGGCCTGACCGGCGACGCCGCCGAGGCGGTCGCCCTGCCCGAAGACTGGGACGACATCCACCGCCTGTCGGGCGCCGATCTGGTTGAGGCCTTCGAGGCCCTGGGCTGGGACGTCATGGACAAGCGTCGCAAGCCGCTGCGCCTCATGGCCCACTACGCCTTGCCCCTGGCCCTGGCGATCCGCGGCGTCGCCGGCGAACTGCCGTTCCACGCCGAGGCCGATCACCCGACCACGGACTGGGGCGCAGACCTGGCCGCCGACGCCGCTCGCTTCAGAAAGCGATAGAATGAAAACGGCCGGCGAGGTCGCCCTCGCCGGCCGTCTCATTTCAGTTTGAACGAAGCGGCTTACTGGGCCGGCTTCGGCGCCTCGGCGGCGCGCACCTCGACCGGCAGGCCCAGGGCGTCCAGTTGCGGTTTGACGACCGAGGCGTCGCCGACCACCACCCAGACGAAGCTGGACGGCTTGATGGCGGCGCGGGCGGCGGCGTCCATTTCCTGCGCGGTCAGGGCGTTGATGCGGCCCGCCAGGGTCTCGGGATAGTCGTCCGCACGGCCGTACAGGGCGTTGGACTGCAGGGCGCCCAGCACCTGATACGAGGTCTCATAGCTGCCCGACAGGGCGCGCGTGCGGCCCAGGACGGTGCGCTCGCGCTCCGGCGCCGTCACGCCGTCCGCGCCCAGGAAGCGGTCGTACTGGCTGACCAGGGCGGCAATCGACTCGCCCGTGCGGTCGGCCTGGACCGGGGCGTTGACGATATAGGGCGCGCGGTTCTCCAGCTGGCTGATCGTGCCGCGTACGCCGTAGGACCAGCCCTTGGTCTCGCGCAGATCCGCATTGATGCGCGACAGGAAGTCCGTGCCCAGCACCGTATTAGCCGTGGTCAGGGTCAGGATGTCGTCCGTGCCCGACACCGGCAGCACCTGGCCGCCGTAGATCAGCGACTGCGGCGACTGCGGCCGGTCGATCAACACCACGCGCGCCGAGGTCTGGGGCAGGGCGGCGTCGAAGGCCTTCACGCCCTTGGCCGCGGCCGGAGCGCGCCAGTTGCCGAAAGCGGCCTCCAGCTGCGGCTTCAGCTCGGCCAGCGAAAGGTCCGACACCACGAACAGCTGGGCGTTGTCCGGACGAATCCAGCGGGCGTGCTCGGCCGCCAGGTCGTCGCGCGACACGCTGCGGATCACCGCCTCGTCGCCCGAACCGCCGAACGAACGGCCGTAAGGGTGGCCTTCGCCATAGATCAGCGGCGGCAGGGCGCGACCGGCGATGGCGGCGGGCAGGGTCTTCTCATTGGCCAGGCCGGCCAGGCGCGTGGCGCGCAGGCGTTCGATCTCGGCCGGGGCGAAGGCCGGGTTGCGCACCACGTCCGACAGCAGGGCCAGCGACGGCTGCAGATTGGTCGTCACCGCTGACAGGCTGGCGATCGTGCGGTCCATCGACGAGCCGACGGAGACGCTGGCGCCCAGACGTTCCTGCGCCTCGGCCAGGGCCTTGGAATCGCGCGTCGTCGTGCCTTCCTGCATGATGCTCAGCATCAGGGTGTGGGCGCCCAGGCGGTCGGCGCGGTCGGCCGCCACCCCGGCGTCGAACTCCAGCGCCACGCGCGTCACCGGCACGGTGGTCGAACGGGCGTAGACCACCTCGATCCCGTTCGACAGGGCGGCGCGTTCGACCGCCGGGAAGTCGACGTTGGACACCTGGCCGATGGCCGGGGCGGCGTCGCGGGCCACGCGCTGGATCGGCTCGGCCGGGACCGGCGTCGCGCCCGAGGGGGCTGCCGCGGCCTCGGCATAGGCTTCGCGCTCGCCCGGCACGACGATCTGGCTATAGACGGGGCGGCTCAGCCATTTCTGCATCGCCGCCTGGACCTGTGCTGGGGTCACCGCCGCATAGGCCGCCAGCTCCTTCTTGTAGAAGTCGGGATCGTTCGAATACAGCTGCCCCTCGGCCAGGACCGAGGCCTTGCCGTTGGCGGTCTCCAGTCCCTGGATGCGCTGCGAGGCGTAGCGCGTCACCACGCGGTTGATCTCGTCCTGGGTCGGGCCGTTGGCGATCAGGTCGGCCAGCACGGCGTCCATGCGCTGGGCCACGGCGTCGGCGTCTGCGCCCGGCTTGACCATGGCGGAATAGCTGAACATCCCCAGGCGCTGGAAGGTCTGGTTGCCCGCCGAGACGCTGGAGGCCGTCTGTTCGTCGCGCACCAGCACATTGTCCAGGCGCGAGCTGGCCAGCCCGCCCAGCACCGAGGCGCCGACGCTCAGCGGCACCGAGTCCGGATCGCCCAGGCCCGGCACGGCCCAGGTGCGGCTGATGCGGGTCTGGGCCACGCGGTCGTGCAGCACCTGTTCGACCGGCGCCGCCAGGGTCGGCACGGGGGCCGCCGCCGGGGTGTTGACCGGGCCGCGCGCGATGGCGCCGAAGTATCTCTCGGTCAGTTCGCGGGCCTTCGCCTCGTCGATGTCGCCCGACAGAACCAGGACGGCGTTGTTCGGGCCGTAGTTCTCACGGAACCAGTCGCGCACCGTCTCCATACTGGCCGAGTCCAGGTCGGCCATCGAACCGATGGTCGAGTGGCGATAGGGGTGCCCCTCGGGGAACAGGGCTTCCAGCGTGGCGTAATAGGTCATGCCGTAGGGCTGGTTGTCGCCCTGGCGCTTCTCGTTCTGAACGACGCCGCGCTGCAGATCCAAGACCTCCTGGCTGACCTGCCCCAGCAGATAGCCCATGCGATCGGATTCCAGATACAGGGTGTAGTCCAGCGCCGGGGTCGGCACCGTCTGGAAGTAGTTGGTGCGGTCGAACCAGGTCGTGCCGTTCAGGCTGGTCGCGCCCGCCGCATTCATCGTCTGGATGTGGCTGGAGGGCGAGTTCTCCGACCCGCCGAACATCAGATGCTCGAATAGGTGCGCAAAGCCGGTCGAGCCCTTCGGCTCGTCCTTCGATCCGACATTGTACCAGACCGACACCGCCACGACGGGGGCCTTGCGGTCCTCGTGCACCAGCACGGTCAGGCCGTTGTCGAGCTGGAAGCGCTTCCACGGAATGTCGACGCGAGCGATCAGCTCGGAGACCGGCGCCCCGCGCAGAGGCTCGGCCTGGGTGGTCGTTGCAGAAGAGGCGGCGGCCGCAGGCGCGGCGAGAACGGGCGTGCTCACGGCCAGCAGGGCGGCGAGCGCGACGGAAGAGGCGGCAAGGCGCATGGTGATGTCAGTTCCCAACGGATCATGTTGGGGCGGACCTTAACCACGCGCGCCGCCGCCGCAACGCGACACATTGCTAGATGAAAGATTCTTCATCATCGACGGCGCGCTCGGCCAGCTCCAGACCTGATTTCTAAGTTGCGGCAAGATTCAGCAACGCCCTTAGCGCGTCGCCGTCGCCGATCTCGTCCTCAAGGGCCGCATGTTCCTGGATCCAGATCGGCGTCGCCTTGCCGAGCGCGTTTCGGCCAGCGTTGGTCAAGGCAACCCGCCGCCCGCGCCGGTCTTTCTCGTCTACCGCTATGGTGATTAGGCCAGCCCGCTCCAGCGGTTTCAAATTCGCGGTCACGGTTGAGCGGTCCATCGCCAGCAGTTCAGCCACGGCGCCGATCGTCGGCGGTTCGGGCCTGTTCAGCCCGTTCATCAGCGAGAACTGGCCGCTGGTGATCCCATAAGGTCGAAACGCTTCGTCGAACCGTCGGGACAGGGCCCGCGCAGCGCGCTGGGCGTGCAAGCAAAGGCAATGATCTCGAATATGTAGTGTCTGAGAAAAGGGGGGCGGCGGATTTGACATGACTAAAATTATGTTGATATCAAACTTTATGTCAATGCGTGGCGACGACGTCTAAAGCGTCCGGACAAGCTGAAGGAGCATCCCATGATCCAGGTCACGGCTTTCAAGTGGGTGCCTGACTTCGCCCAGGGTTCAGTCCGCGACATCCGCGTCCGCTGGGCGCTGGAAGAGGCGGGCCTCGGGTATGATGATCGGCTGATTGGGTTTGAAGATCAGTCAACGCCCGCATACCGATCCCTGCAGCCTTTCGGCCAGGTTCCCGCTTACAGCGACGGCAAGGTGCAGATGTTTGAGAGCGGAGCCATTGTTTTGTGGATCGCGCAGAATTCGTCTGAGCTCATGCCTGATGATCTCGCCGGACGTGCGATGGTCACGACATGGCTCTTCGCCGCCATGAACAGCGTCGAACCTCTTGTCGCCGAACTGGCCGGGATCGATTTTTTCAACGCCGACAAGGCTTGGGCGAAGGAGCGCCGACCAGAGGTTGAGGCCGCCTTGCGCGGGCGGTTGAGCGACTTGCAGAACGCATTGGGGGATCGGCGATGGTTCGCCAACGACCGCTTCAGTGCGGCGGACATCCTGATGGCGCACGTGCTGCGGGATCTGCGTCACACGGACATCGTCGCCAGCTTCCCTGCGCTAGCCGCTTACGTCGCACGCGCCGAGGCCCGCCCTGCGTTCAAGCGGGCGCTCGCTGATCAGTTGAGGCCATTCGGCGAGTACGAGGCGATTCAGCGGGCTGCTGTATAGGCTGAAAGCGGCCCGTCGCCGGGCTTGCTCAAAGCTGGAAGGGGGCTCTTTCCTCAATCCTCATCCATCTTCAGCGCGGCGATGAAGGCTTCCTGCGGGATCTCCACCTTGCCGAACTGACGCATGCGCTTCTTGCCGGCCTTCTGCTTCTCCAGCAGCTTCTTCTTGCGGGTGGCGTCGCCGCCGTAGCACTTGCTGGTCACGTCCTTGCGCAGGGCGCGGACGGTTTCGCGGGCGATGATCTTGCCGCCGATGGCCGCCTGGATCGGGATGGTGAACATGTGCGGAGGGATCAGCTCCTTCATCTTCTCCACCATGCCGCGGCCGCGCGTCTCGGCGCGGGCGCGGTGAACCAGCATGCTGAGGGCGTCCACCGGCTCGGCGTTGACCAGGATCGACATCTTCACCAGGTCGCCGACCTTGTAGTCGGTGATCTCATAGTCGAACGAGGCGTAGCCCTTCGAGATCGACTTCAGGCGGTCGTAGAAGTCGAACACCACTTCGTTCAGCGGCAGTTCATAGACCACCAGGGCGCGACTGCCGACGTAGGACAGCTCGATCTGGCTGCCGCGACGGTCCTGGCACAGCTTAATCACGCCGCCGAGGTATTCGTCGGGGGTCAGGATGGTGGCCTTGATCCAAGGCTCGCTGATCGTCTCGATCTGCATGACGTCGGGCAGGTCGGCCGGGTTGTGCAGGTCCATCTCGGTCCCGTCGCGCAGGCCGATCTTGTAGACGACCGAGGGGGCCGTCGCGATCAGGTCCAGGTTGAACTCGCGGCTCAGGCGCTCCTGGATGATCTCCAGGTGCAGCAGGCCCAGGAAGCCGCAGCGGAAGCCGAAGCCCAGGGCCGCCGAGGACTCCATCTCATAGGTGAAGCTGGCGTCGTTCAGGCGCAGCTTGCCGATGGCGGCGCGCAGGTCTTCGAAATCGGCGGCGTCGACCGGGAACAGGCCGCAGAAGACCACCGACTGCACGTCCTTGAACCCCTTCAGCGCTTCGGCCGTGGGCTTCTTCTCGTCGGTGATGGTGTCGCCGACGGCGGCGTGGGCGACTTCCTTGATCTGGGCGGTGATGAAGCCGACCTCGCCGGGGCCGAGTTGGTCCACGGGGGTGTTCTTGGGCAGGAAGACGCCGACGCGGTCGACCAGGTGGGACGAGCCGGTTTGCATCATCTTCACGCGCATGCCGGCCTTCAGCACGCCGTCGAACACGCGCACCAGCAGCACCACGCCCAGGTAGGGGTCGTACCAGGCATCGACCAGCATGGCCTTCAGCGGGGCGTTGATGTCGCCCTTGGGCGCGGGCAGGCGCGCGACGATGGCCTCCAGCACGTCCTCGATGCCGATGCCGGACTTGGCCGAACACATGACCGCTTCCGAGGCGTCGATGCCGATGACGTCCTCGATCTGCGCGCGAACCCGGTCCGGCTCGGCGGCGGGCAGGTCGATCTTGTTCAGGACCGGGACGATCTCGTGGTTGTTGTCGATGGCCTGATAGACGTTGGCCAGGGTCTGGGCCTCGACGCCTTGCGAGGCGTCCACCACCAGGATCGAGCCCTCACAGGCGGCCAGCGAACGCGACACCTCATAGGCGAAGTCGACGTGGCCCGGCGTGTCCATCAGGTTCAGGACATAGTCGTGCCCGTCCTTGGCCTTGTAGTTCAGGCGCACGGTCTGCGCCTTGATGGTGATGCCGCGCTCCTTCTCGATGTCCATGTTATCAAGAACCTGTTCCGACATTTCGCGCGCGGTCAGGCCGCCCGTGAACTGGATCAGGCGGTCGGACAGGGTCGACTTGCCGTGGTCGATGTGGGCGACCACCGAAAAGTTGCGGATGCGTTCAATGGGGGGCGTCGTCATGGTTCGGCGCGCGTAGCACGGCCGGAGCGATTGCGCCACGGGAGCCGTTGAGCGAGCGCCTCGAACCATCACGGCGTCTTCGCCTTAAAAAAGTCATGACTTCGCCAACTTTATTCTGGGTGACCCTTTGATCAAATGACAGGATGCAGTGCGTCCTGATCGTATGGCTCCACTCCATTTGATCGAATCTCCTCCCGCAAGATGGCTGGGGTGTACGAATTATCGAGGAAAATCAGGGGTTCTCTTAAGGGGAACGACCCGTGTCATCCGACGATTTCGGCCTTCGGAGGTGGAGGAGCCTCCTTAATCACCTTTGATTGGAGGCAAGGAAATGCGTGCCAAACTAATGACGTCTGCTGCGGTCCTGGCTGGGGCTCTGGCTTTTGCGGGCATGGCTCAGGCTCAGTCCTCGAACGGCCCGAACGGTCCGGTCGGCGGCAACACCACGGCGACCGATTCCTATAACAGCGGCGGCAACAGCACCGATGTGGATCTGGGCGTCGCGGATTCGTTCAACGACAACTCGGACAACTCCACCGATCTGGACGTGGGCATCTCGGACTCGCTGAACGACAATTCGGACAACTCCACCAACACCAATCTGGAGTTGGGCGTCTCGGATTCGTTCAACGACAACTCGGACAATTCGACGAACACCGAAGTCGGCATCTCCGACTCGTTCAACACCGATGCTTCGACCAACATGGACAACTCGGTCAACACCAACCTGGAAGTGGGGGTCTCTGACTCCTTCAACGACAATTCGGTGAATGACTCGGGCAACGACAACTCCACCAACATCGGCGACATCCGCGTCTCCCTGAACATGCAGGAACTCAGCGCTAACGTCAGCGATCTGAGCTTCGACATGTCGGAAGACGGCCAAGGCCCGCAAAACGGCCGGATCCGTACCGGCGACATCAACCAGAGCGGCGGCGCCTTCGCAGGCTTCGCCGGCATCCAGACGGTGAGCAACAACACCGGCCTGGCTTCGGTTGGTCAGGCGGCCACGGCGATCAGCGCCAACGCCAACGTCACCTTCGGCAACGGCGGCGGCAACTAGGCCTTCGTTCTTCGGCGGCCGGTTCTCCGGCCGCCGACCTTCTTTCCTGGGAGGGAACCATGCTCAGCATTCTGTCGACCCTGGCGTTGCTGGGGGCGGCCGATCCGAATTCGGCCTCTCCGCCGACGCCCCCTCCGCCTTTCATCATTATCGCTCCGGCCGCCGCCGATGCTTTAACCGTCGCCACGGGGCCGCGGTCGCTGGCGGTTGATGAACTGGATGCGCTGCACGGCCGCCAGGGCGCGTCGTCGGTCGTTATCGCCAGCGATCAACTGCTGCAGGCGACCAACAGCGGCAACAGCGTCAACGCCAATACGGTGACGACGGGCGGCATGCGCATCGACGCCAATGCCTTTTCCGGCTTCAACGGCATCGGCAATTTCGTCATGAACAGCGGCAACAACAATAATCTGCAAGGCGCGATCACGATCAATATCGTGACGACGGCTCCGAACCCGTGACACGCTCGTCCGCCCGGCTTCTGCTCAACCTGGGGCTGGCCGCCGTGGCGGGGCTGCCGGCCCTGACTGCGGCTTCGGCCCAGGCCGAGATTCTTCTGAACAACGGTCCGGCCGCCAGCCGGGTGAAGGTGGTCAGCTATCGCGACCTGCCGTTCCGCACCGTGGTGCGCCAGCAGTATGACTTCAGCTGCGGGTCGGCGGCCCTGGCCACCCTTCTGCGTCACCACTACGGCCGTGACGTCGGAGAGGCGCAGGTGTTCCGCGCCATGTTCGCCGACGGCGATCAGGAGACCATTCGCCGTGTCGGCTTCTCCTTGCTGGACATGAAGCGGTACCTCGACGCGCGCGGCTATCCCGCCGACGGCTTCCGGCTCAGCCTGGACGAGCTGATCGAGATGAACGCCCCGGCCATCGTGATGATCGACACGGCCGGCTACAAGCATTTCGTGGTCTTCAAGGGCGATGACGCGGGCCATGTCCTGGTCGGCGACCCGGCCCTGGGACTGAAGATCTATTCGCGCGACCAGTTCACCGAGATGTGGAACGGGGTCGCTTTCGTCGTCCGTCAGCCGGCGGACACCTTCAACGACGCCGAAGAGTGGCGCGTCTGGAACCGGTCGCGACCGGGGCAAGCGCTTCAACCCATGTCCTTGGCGGAACTGACGCGGGAGTTGCCGCCGCTATATCAAGTGACGACACGTTTCTCCCTCGATCCCTATCTGAGGTGACGACCATGAGACGCGCGCGTTCAATTCTGCTCGTCATGGCCTGTCTGGCGCCGGTCAGTCTCGCGGCGCCGGTCTCGGCCGAATCCATCGCCTTCGCGGCCGAGCTTGTCGGCGACGCCTCGCTGGAGCCTTTCGCGATCCCGCCGCCGGCGTCAGCGCCGGCTGCGCCGCCTGTCGTGGCGATGAGCGGGCCCCAGGTCATGACGGACGCGGACATGTCCGAGGCGCGAGGCGGCTTCATGACGGCGGGCGGCTTCACCTTCGGCTTCGGCGTCGTGGTCCGCTCCTATGTGAACGACCAGCTGGCCCTGCAGACGCAACTAACCTGGACGCCGAGCGGCCCTGTAAGCCAGCAGGTTCAGCACAGCGTCCCCGGCGTCGCCGATCTGGCGGGCGCCATGGCCAGCCTGGTGGCGGGCGGCATCGACCTGAGCGGATTGAGCAACACCGGCGGGGTGGCGGTGGTGGATGGCTCGGGCGCGACGGCGATCATGCACAACATCACGACCAGCCAGTTGCAGAACCTGATCATCAACAACGCCGACAATCGCAACATCCGCCAGGATATGGAGCTGAACCTGGTCCTGCCTGACCTGGGGACGATCCAGACCAACAGCCAGATGCACAACTACGGATCGAACATCGCCCGCGATATCGACTGGGCCGGACTCAGGAGCCTGGGCGGCTTCTAGCCGCGCAGAGCTCGATCCTTACAGGGGCCGCCGTCGGGCGGCCCCTTCTTCATGTCAGAAGACGATCGGCAGGCGCAGGATGAAGCGCATGTCCGGCGCATCCTCGGTCACGCCGAATTCGAAATTGCCGTTCAGGCTGTAGCGGTCGTTCAGCAGGTAGGACATGCCGAACTGCAAGGCGCCGACCTGAAGTTCGTCGGACTCTTCGGTGATGTTGTTCAACTCGCTCTTCGTCGGCCGAATGTAGTTGTGCTTATAGCCCAGCGAGAAGGAGAAGCGCGGGTTCAGCGAGAAGCCGAAACCGATCGACAGGCCGATGGCGTCGCCCGGATCGACCTCGCCGATGCGGATCTCGCCCTCGGTCTTGTTGATGTCGCGCGGCAGGTGGGCGAAGTAGCTCAGGCTGCCGAAAATGACCGCTGGGTCGCTGGGGTACAGGAAGCTGATGCTGGGCTCGACGCCCCAGAAGCCCGACCCGGTCGCCAGGCGTGTGGCGATGCCGAACTCGTCGCGATCGATGTCGAAGGGGCCTTCGCCCGTGTCGCTCTTGACCCTCAAGCCGGCGATGAAGATGGGGCGACCGCGCTCGCCGCCGTTGATCTGATAGCGCAGGGCCGCCTCGACGTCGCCGACGCCGTCGCCGCTCAGGTCGATGGTGCGCGTCACCGCCTCATCGCGCTGCTGCACGGTGGTGATGGTGTCGTTGCGCCAGACATAGGGCACGCGCAGTTCCGCCTCCATGCGTGACCCGATGCCGTATTTCCCGGCCAGGGTGACGACGCCGGTGTCGCGATCGGCCTCATTGGCCTCGATCACCCCGATCTGCACGCCGGGCACGATCTCGATGCCGCGGAACACCAGGCGGTTGGAGCTGGAGCGCGTGTATTCGGTCGAGACGTCCAGCGTGAACTTGCCCGGTTGGCTCAACACCGCGATGCCTTCGGGAATGGCGGCCAGCTGCTCGCGTCGCACCTCGGGCGCGGGCGGCGGCGGGGCCTCGCTGGGGGGCAGGGTCGGTTGGGCTGGGCCGTTTGGCGCGATGGAGCTGGCGACCTGCTGACCGGCGCGCAACTGGTTGAGTGTTCTATCCGCGAAGACCGCTCGGCC
>NZ_DAMCNG010000078.1:0-11265 GCF_032107865.1 Brevundimonas sp. | reverse complement strand
GCCCGAACCGGCGGCCAGCGGCGACAGGCGGCGCACGGCGCGACCGGCCAGGGCGCTGTTCCAGTCGCCGTCGTCCAGATAGAGCCGCGCGGGCGGCAGGGCGCGGTAGGCCGCCCCGCCCTTGCCGCGCACCGCCTCCTTACGCGCCTCATAGGCGTCGACGGTCAGGCTCCAGCGCTCGCCGCGCGCTTGCTCCACCTGACTGTCCAGGAAGACTGGCACGGCGTCCGGCAGATAGTCGAACAGCGTATCCAGCCGGTCGTAGAACAGCGGCAGCCAGTGCTCGACGCCCTGACGACGCGCGGCGTACATGGGTTCGTCGCCCGGCGCGCCGAACAGGTTCAGATAGCCGCTGCGGAACCGCGAGATCGAATCTGCGTCCATCAGCACTTCGGACACCGGCGACAGAGAGACAGCCTTCAACTGGCGCGTCGAGCGCTGAGTCTCGGGGTCGAAGGCGCGGATCGATTCCAGCTCGGAGCCGAACATATCGAGGCGCACCGGCTCCTCGAATCCCGGCGGAAAGACATCGATCACCCCGCCCCGAATGGCGTACTCGCCGCGCTCCGACACGGTGGACGCGCGCACATAGCCGTTGGCCGCGACGTAGCGTTCGAGAGCGCCCGTATCGAGATCGGCGCCGACCTTGGCGGCGAAACCGGCGCCGGTCACGGCGCTACGCGGCGGCGTACGCTGGGCGGCGGCTGCGACGGTGGCGACCACCAGCAGCGGCGTCCTGTCCGCCGGATCGCGCGTGGCCAGCCGCGTCAGCGTCGCCATACGCTGCGCCGCAACGGAAGCCGTCGGGCTCAGCCGGTCATAGGGCAGGCAATCCCATGAGGGATACTCAAGAACTTCAACATCCTTGGCGAAGAACCGGAAAGCCTGGATGAAGTTGCCCGTGCGCTGATAGTCGCGCGCGACGAACAGGGCGATCCCGCCCTGAGCCTTGATCCGCTCGGCGACGATCAGGGCGTCCAGCCCTTCCGGCGCGCCGCCCAATTCCGCGTCGGTCCGCGCCAGCGCCGCGTCCATCAACCGATGCCCTTGGCCACTTCGGCGGCGACATGGGCGCGCATGAAGGCGCGGATGCGAGCCAGCATGGGCCCTTCGAACTCGGGCGGGGTCGGTTCGCGCTCGATGATCCAAGCGTAGAGGTACTGGTCCTCTTCATCCAGCAGGCGCTCGAACTCGGTCAATTCGTCGTCGTTCAGCGTCGGCGCGATCTGATCGGCGAAGGGCCCCAGCACCATGTCCGCCTCGCGGAAGCCCCGGCGCCAGGCGCGGAAGGCGATGCGGCCCAGGCGCGTCTTGCGGTCGTCAGAATTCAGGGCGTCCTCGGGACGTGCGTCGATATCGGCCACGCGGTTTCCTTGCCTGTCCGTTCACTTCGGTAAGAGGCCGATCAGATAGCGTTCCAGACGCCGCTTCGCCAGCTATGCTGTCCAATGATGAGGCCCGAGATTCTCTTTCCCCTGTTCGCCGACGTCTCCACGCTGAAAGGCGTGGGGCCGCGCAGCGCGCCTCTGGTGCAGAAGGTGGCGGGTCCGCTGGTGCGCGACGTGCTGTTTCTATCGCCCAGCGGCGTAATCCAGCGTCGCCGCACCACGGCAATGGAGGCCGTCGACGGCGAGATCGGCGTCTTCGAGGTGACGATCGACCGCCTGATCCCGCCGCACAAACACGGCGCGCCGATCAAGGTGCGCGCCATCGATGACACCGGCTTCATCCACCTAATCTGGTTCGCCGGATCGCCGCGCCATATCGAGAGCCTGGCTCCGCGCGGTTCGCGCCGTCTGGTGACGGGCAAGGTCGAGCGCTTCAACAGCGAAGTCCAGATCGCCCACCCCGACTACATCCTGCCGGTCGAGAAGGCGGACGAGATTCCACTGTCCGAGCCGGTCTATCCGGCGACGCAGGGACTGACCTCGCGCCAGATCCGCAAGCTGACGCAAGGCGCGCTGGCCCTCACCCCCGAACTACCGGAGTGGCAGGAGCCGAATTGGCTAGCGGCCCGGCGCTGGATCGGCTGGCGCCCGGCGCTGGAGGCCCTGCACGCCCCGGCGAACGAAACCGACCTGACGCCGGATACGCCGGTGCGCCAGCGTCTAGCCTATGACGAACTGTTCGCGCATCAGCTGGCTCTGGCGCGTCGTCGTCGCGCGCGCCAGGTCACGCCGGCCGTTCGCATCACGCCCGGCGAGGCCGCCGCCCGCCTGCTGGCCGCCCTGCCCTTCACTTTGACCGGTGCGCAGGAACAGGCCGTCACGGAAATCCGCGCCGATCTGACGTCCGGCGAACAGATGGGGCGGCTGCTTCAGGGCGACGTCGGATCGGGCAAGACCGCCGTCGCGGCCCTGGCCCTGGCCGATGCGGCCTCCAGCGGGTTCCAGGCCGCTCTGATGGCGCCGACCGAAATCCTGGCGCGCCAGCATTATGACAAGCTGTCGCCCCTGCTGGATCAGGCAGGGGTCCGCAGCCTGTTGCTAACCGGGCGCGACACGACGGCCGAACGGCGCGGCAAGCTGACGGCCCTCGCGTCTGGCGAGGTCCAGGTCGCCATCGGCACCCACGCCCTGTTCCAGGACGCGGTGCAGTTCAACCGGCTGGCCCTGGCCGTCATTGACGAGCAGCATCGCTTCGGCGTGCGCGAGCGTCAGCGATTGCAGGCCAAGGGCGATCCGGCTCTGGGCGGCGTCCATCTGCTGACCATGTCGGCGACGCCGATCCCGCGCACGCTGGAACTGACCCAGTATGGCGAACTGGAAGTCAGCCGCCTGATGGAGAAACCGCCCGGCCGCACGCCCGTGACCACGGCCGTTCTGCCGCTGGCGCGCATCGGCGAGGTGGCGAAACGGCTGAAGGCGGCGGTCGAGGCAGCCGCTCAGGCCTATTGGATCTGTCCTCTGGTGGCCGAATCAGAAGCCATCGACCTGGCCGCCGCCGAGGATCGGGCGAATGACCTGCGCAAATACCTGGGAACCGAGGTCGGCCTGGCCCACGGCCAGATGCCGGGCGCCGAGCGCGAAGCCGTGATGGCCGAGTTCGCGGCAGGCCGCCTGCCCGTCCTGGTCGCGACGACCGTGGTCGAGGTCGGCGTCGATGTGCCCAACGCCTCCATCATGGTGATCGAACACGCCGACCGCTTCGGCCTGGCCCAGCTTCACCAGTTGCGCGGGCGCGTGGGGCGCGGCGCCAAGGCCAGTGCCTGCATCCTGCTGTATGGCGGCGAGGATGGCGCGCTAGGCGAGACGGCGAAGGAACGGCTGGAGACCCTGCGCCGCACCGAGGACGGCTTCGTCATCGCCGAGGAAGACTTCCGCCTGCGCGGCGGCGGCGATCCGCTGGGCCTCAAGCAAAGCGGATTCCCGGCCTACCGCTTCGCTGATCCGATCCGCCATCGCTCGCTGCTGCTGGCGGCGGCGGACGACGCGCGTCTGCTGCTGGGCCGCGATCCCGAGCTGACTAGCGAACGCGGCCAGGCCGTGCGCCTGCTGGAAGCCCTGTTCGACTGGAAAAACGAACGCCCCACAGCGGACTGAGGGGCGTTGTAAAATTCTGCGATGTCCTGAAGCAATCAGCCTGCGTTGCGGGCGATGCGTTCGACTTCCTTGCGAACCTGCGCCTCAACGATGGTCGGCAGATTGGCGTCCAACCAGTCCTTCAACATCGGACGCAGCATCTCACGAACCATGGCTTCGACCGTGTTGCCGCTCATGAAGTTCATGTCGGCGGCCGAAGCGATCGGCGCAGGTTCAGGCTTCTGGAAGCTGGCGGCCAGGCCGGCGAAGGCCGAGGCGGCGCTGGCGGCGGCAGTCTCGCCGACCAGGGTTTCGACCTCTGCGACAGCGACAACGGGCTGCGGCGCGGCTGCAGCGGGCTCGGTCGGGAACGGCGCGGCGTCCGCCACATCCAGATCGCCGATGGCTTCGGCGGCCGGCGCCTCATAAGGCTCAGTCAGTTCCAGCACTTCGTCCTCGACCGGAGCGGGCTCCGGCTCGGCGACGACGGGTTCTGGCTCAGGCGCGGGCTCAGGAGCCGTTTCCGCCGCAGGGGCGGTTTCAGCCGGAGCGTCGTCTTCAGAGATAATCCGGCGGATCGACGCCAGAATCTCTTCCATCGTCGGTTCCTGGGCGGCTTGTTCGGTCATGTCGGAACCTCAACCTGGGCGCTCGAACGGGGACACTCGCCAACCGATGCGGACTAGGCAGGCGACGATGGGGACCGAGCTTTCAGACTCGCCTCCCCTTGAATCCTGTCGTCGCATCAACGCCCGTTGGAATCAACGGACGTTTTGTCGTTCAGTCTTCAGCCTTGGGGAGCAGTGCGAACGACTTCGCCCTTCAACTGGCGGTCGACCGGGGCGTCTTCGACATCGACGGCGGGCGTCGTGGCCGGGGCGGCGACACGGTCGAGGGCCTCGATCACGCCATCCCAAGGCAGGGCGCCGCGATTGCGCACCGCCCGATAGTTGTCGGACGGATCATAGGCCTCGATCGTCGGATCCAGGTTGGGACCGCCCAGACGGCCCATGGCCGCCAGAAGCTGAGCCTGGGCCACATACTCATTGCGACGGGCGCTGGTCAGGGCGACTTCCGCGCTGCGCAGTTCAAGCTCCTGGTTCAGCACGTCCAGGGTGGTGCGCAGGCCGACCTGAGCTTCCTGGCGCACGCCTTCAGCGGCGACCGAAGCGGCGCGCACCGCCTGTTCGCCCGCCTGAACGCTGGACCGCGCCGACGTGCTTTGGGCATAGGCCGAGCTGACCGATTGCAGAACCGTGCGACGTTCACCCTCGACATTGATCTGTGCGGCGTTGGCGCGTTCCAGAGCCTGGGCGACGCGCGAACGATTCAGGCCGCCCGTGAACAAGGGCACGGAGACGGTTGCGCCCGCCGTAAAGCTGGTGCGATCGCCAAGGTCGAAGCCCGACAGATCATTGGCCGTCCCGCCATAGGAGGCGTTCAACCGCGCCGAAGGCAGATATTCCGCTCGCGCGGCCGCCACATTGGCCTCGGCCGCGTGCTGGGCGTGAACGGCGGAAAGCACGCCGGGGTTCTCGGCAAGGCCGACGTCCATGGCGCTGTCGAAATCGGTCGGCAGACCCGGCAGCGTCGGCAGGGTTTGCAGGTTGGACGGCGCTTGTCCCACGACGGCGGCGTAGGCCGCGCGCGACACCGACAGTTGCGCCTGAGCGCCGGCCAGATCGGATTCGGACTGCGCCAGACGGGCTTCGGACTGAGCGACGTCGGTGCGGGTGATCTCGCCGACCTCGAATCGAGCGTTCGATTCGTCCAGTTGGCGGCGCAACACCTTCAGGTTCTCCTGACGGATGCGCAGGATTTCCAGATCGCGGTTAACATCGGCGTAGGCCTGAATGACCGTCACCATGACCTGCTGCTCGACCTGACGCAGGTTCTCGCGACCGGCCAGCACATTGGCTTCGGCCGCAGAGATGCCGTGCGACACGCGCCCAGCCGTCCAGATATTCTGCGTCAGACTGACGCTGGCGCTGGCGCCGTCGCTTTCGATCGTGCCGCCGCTTGTGCTGCTGCTGCCCGGCAGCGTGCCGGTGGCGTCGGGCACGCCATCGCCATTGGTGTCGATCGAGAACGACTGGCCAGGGATCGTCGTCGTCACACGATCCGTGCGCGTGCGACTGTAATCGACACCCGCCGAAGCGTTGACGGTCGGGCGCAGACCCGCGCGCGCCTGGACGATACTCTCGTCCAGAGCCCGTTGATTCGCCCGTTGCGCCAACAGGGTCGGATTGGTGCGGTAGGCTAGGCCGATGGCTTCCTGAAGCGACTCGGCGAAGACCGGCGTCGCCCCCATCGTCAATGCGACCAGTGCGACCGAAGCGAGCGCGCGCGAGCGTTTCAACATGAACCTGTCCCTGCCTGACGCCCCCATCCGGCGCGCCTGTAGTGCCTTGTATCCGCGTAGTTGGAGGCTAGGCCCGCCCGACGCCAGTTAAGTTTTTTTCACGCAGCGCGACGCCTCTTCCGTCGCCGCGAACGGCCTTAAAGCGCAAACGCCGGCGCCGGGACCATTTCCGACAGCAGCTCAGGCGCTGCATCGAACAGTTCGCGCCGCGAAACGCCTTCGCGACCCCGTACATAGAGGATCGCCGCGCCGCTGGCGCCGTCGCGCTCCACCACGGCCAGGCGGCCGCCCGGACGCAGAGCCGCAATCCACGATTCGGGGCGCTCGAGGACCGCGCCTTCGCTGATGATCAGGTCGTAACCCTCGCCCTGCGGCTGGCTCAACGGCGCCACGACGGTCTCGACCCCGGCCTCGCCCAGGGCGGCGCCGACCACGTCGAACACGGCGGCGTCCGATTCCTGAGCCGTCACCGACAGGCCCATGTGCGCCAGGACAGCAGCGGCGTACGGCGCGGCGATCGCCAGAGCCTTTTCACCGGCGCGGGCATCCAGCCCCTGCAGCAGCTTGGCCACGTCGCGCGGCAGCATCAGGCGGCGGTTCCCCGCAATTTCCGGCTCGACGTCAGCATAGGCCGAGAAGGCGCGGTCGGCGGCGCAGAATCGCTCGCGCTCCACAGCGCCGATAGCGGCGTGCAGTTGGCGGTCGGTGACGTCGTTCACGCGGACCTGCGAGTCCAGCATCACCTTGCGGGCGGCGGCGAAATCCATAATCCGAAGTCCTTCAGGTCGGCTCAGGCGAAGAAATGTGACGCGCTTATAGGTCCGTGCGTTGCAGCGGACAATCCGATCTGATAGCTGACGGCCCTCGCGATGGCGGGGCCCATGAAATACGGGGTCACGGCCTGATGGCGGAGTGGTGACGCAGAGGACTGCAAATCCTTGCACCCGGGTTCGATTCCCGGTCAGGCCTCCATCGCGATGAACATCGAGAAAGCCGCCCTTCGGGGCGGCTTTCTTGTTTTCTGACCTACCCGGCTCCCGCTGTCGTCAGATGATGCAGGGCGACGGCGCTGGTCGTCGCCACGTTCAGCGAATCGAATCCGCCCGCCATCCGGATGCCGACCGGACGACAGCGCGCGATCAGGTCTCGCGGCAGACCAGGCCCTTCGCTGCCCAACAGAAGGGCCGTGCGCCTGCTCGGCTTCAACTCCGCCAGCGCCTGGTCTGCAGAGGGCGTCAGGGCCAGAACCTCAAAGCCCCTGCCCTGCAACAGGTCGATCATCGCTTCGGCCTCCAGCCCCGTCGCCATGGGCGTCCGCAGCACGGCCCCGACCGAGACCCTGATCGCCTTGCGATAAAAGGGATCGCAACAGGTGCGATCCAGCAGCACCGCTCCGGCTCCAAAGGCGGCGGCGTTGCGGAACAGCCCGCCCATGTTGTCGTGATTGCCGATTCCACACGCCACGACCACCACGGCCCGTTCCGGCAGGCTGTCCAGCAGAGCGCCCGGCTCGACAGCCTCAGGCTTGCGCCCCAGGGCCAGAATGCCGCGATGCAGGTCGAACCCCGCCACAGCGTTCAACACCGATTGAGACGCCACATGAACCGGCACGTCGCCCGGCAGACGTTCCAGCGCCTCTCGCAAGCCCTCCAGACGCTTCTCGGCGATCAGAACGGACACCGGGGCGCAGCGCGACGCCTCGGACGCCAGTACGCGCAGCACCACCTCTCCCTCGGCGACAAACAGGCCCTGCCGCCCAGTCAGATCGCGCTCCTTCACATCGCGAAAGGCGGCGATGCGCGGATCATCAGGGTCGAGCACGGAGATCGGAGTCATGCGGAGCCTTGTAACGCACGGCTTTGCGAAAAAATTTGGCGATTTCTGCCTTTTACCCGTTGCATGAATCGAAAAGGCGCTGCTATACGCCGGCCTCCCCCGAGGGGATGTTCCGCGGTAGCTCAGTGGTAGAGCAGCCGACTGTTAATCGGCTGGTCGTAGGTTCGAATCCTACCCGCGGAGCCATTTCTCATTTTCGGGCAAATCGCCCGTTTTCTCCTTCTTTGAGAAGGTAGACTGGGCGATAGTTTCCGACAACAAATCAAATGGTTGGCGGAATTTTGCTGTAAGCTCTCCATGAGCCCACGAGCAGTTCGAAAGTACGAGATTCAGGACCCTTCGCTTCTCTGAAGCGGAGGCCTGCTCGAAGAGATCGTGCGCTTCCCGTCCGAGACGGATCAGCGCAATCCCGTTATCGATATACTCGTCATCAGCGCTATGGTGCCGCTCAATGTCCTTCAGGCAACGATCCCGCTCCTCGCGCCACACGATTTGCATCCGGCGATAGAAGTCGTCGGAGACCACCCCGTCGAGTTTGTCTTCGTACATCCGCTCGATGCGGGCCTGCAGCCGATCGGCCTCGCCGCGGAGCCGCTCGATTGCCGCCCTACGCTCCCGGGTTTCATCCTGAAGACTTTCGCGCAAGGCGCGTTGGATCAGTTCAAAAGCAGCATCATCGAATCGCAATTGCCGCAACAGGCCGGCGAATCGCTGCTCCAGGACCTCCTCGCGGACATACGGCTCGCCGCATTTTCCTTTGAAGCCCGTGCAGTGGTAATAAATGTATCGCTGCTTTTTGATCTCACCGACCATCGCGCAACCACAATGACCGCACGTCATCATGCCGGTGAACGGAAAGTCGTTTACGCTGGCGCGAATGTTGGCCGCCTTGCGCCCATCCAGGACATCCTGGACCGCGCCCCAAAGGTCCTCGGAAACCAACGGCGCGTGGGAGCCCTGATAGACCTTGTCCAGCCATTCGAAGGCGCCGGTATAAATTCGGTTCCGCAGGATCGTATGGACCGTGCTTACGCCTATGGGAGCGCCACTCTTCCGGTAGGTCAAGCCAGCCTGCCGAGCCTTCTTGGAGACCTCCTTTAGCGAGTACTGGCCTGTAGAATACCACTCATATAGGCGCTGAACGAGCGGACCGAGCGCCGGATCGATGGTGATGATCTTCTTACCGTTGGGACCTTCGACGTTCAGGTAGCCGATCGGTGCGACTGTCGGCCACAGGCCCTGTTCGGCCTTCTCCAACATGCCCTTTCGGGTTTCTTCCGACAGATTGTCGATATAGTTTTTCGCCATCAGCACCTTGATGCCGTGCATGAACTTTTCGGAAGAGCGGGAGTCCTGCGAGAGGACGACGCCCTCTTTTACGAAATGAATTTCGATGTCGAGGTCGTCGACCGTCACCCAGTCCTTGAGATTGCGATAGAGTCTGTCGGTCTTTTCGACCAGAAGCGTCCGAACTGTAGGGTGCCGGCGGACGTATTGCAGCATTTCGTTGAAGCTGGTGCGCCCGCTCTTCTTGGCGGTTTCAACGTCGACAAATTCCCGCGCCACCTGAATATCGTTGGCATCGGCGTAGTCTTTCATCAGCTTGGTTTGAGCCGGGATGGAAAATCCTTCCCGATCCTGCTCCTTCGATGAAACACGAGCATACATAACAGCCCGTCTTATCTCGATAACTGGTGCAGAACGCGCGACTTTCCGACTGGCCATATCTGTCTCCCGCTAAGGTCGCCGAGCAAAGGCGATAACGGCGCGGCAACGGCTCAATCCAGAAAAGAGCATCGACAACGCCGGACGCAGAATCCTAGCGAGCCGGGAGAACCAATCAAGCAAATAACTCGCAAAATTGCGAATGTTGCTATATATTTCAATTACATATGGAATTTTATTCCAACGCGACACCAAGGCAAGATCCGCCTCATCACTCCTTCTTGCGTGAATTTGGAATAGACCGTCCAGGCTTTGCTCTACGCTTCGAATCCCATTCGATGAGGATACGAAAGAAGTCCGTCAGATCGGCGAGCATCGCCCGCGCCTCGACTTCAGAAACTTCCCCTATCGACTGCTTCTGGAAGTGCGCTTGCGCGTCACGCGCGAGATCCGCGGAAAAGTGGCCGCCGCGCCGCGACGGACGAACGTCTTTCTCCGGAACGGACGACACAGATCGGCGGTCAGGGTTCATCGCCCCAATCCCGCATCCGATGCTGGCGGCTCCAGGCAAGCTCGGCGGTGGCGCCGTCCGGCGCTGGAAACAGGGTCGCACGCTTCGGCTCCGACCAGGGGTCGTTCAACCGAACGCGGAGATAGTCTCGCGGATTCTCTCCCCGCGACGTCGCCTTCCAGGCCTCGCCGACGCGCGACCAGCCGAGCATGACGACATAGTCCGGCGAGTTGTCGTTTCGGCGGTCGTCGTTTGGAACGAACCGGATTTTCCGGTCGATGAGAAGGGTTTCGATGCGGCCTTCCCAGCCGCCCTGCTTGGTCGGCTTGAACTTTCCTATGACGCCCATCTCAGCCTCCCTTCGCCTTCAGCGCCTTGGCGAACTCCCTGTCGCCGGCGAGGAAGGCCTCGAGCATCGCCGGGACAAGGTCCGCGATCTCGGCTTTATCGTCATAGGCCTCGCGATAGACGGCGGCGTAGTCGGACAGCGACCGATGAAGGTCCGGCGTGACGGTGACGGTGAGCTTGATCGGCGTCCGATCAGGCAGTTTGCCCAGCTTCAGCATGGGGTCTCTCCTCTCAGCGGTCCCACGGACGCAGCACGAGATCCTTGTGGACGATCACGCGCAGCGGAAATCCGGGGCGAATGGTGATGGTGGGTTGGACGTCGAGATTCCGGGTGACGATCTGTTGTCCGGCCTGGCTGCTGGACTGCTGCGTCGACTCGCGGACGGCCCGGACGAGGTCGCTCTCGCCGTCGACGGTCAGCTCCGTTCCGACCCCGAGCAGGGTGGAAAGCGCGACGCCCTTGAGGAGCCGCCATGTGTGGAAATCCACCTTGTCGGCGAGCCCGGCGTAGCCCGCAGCATCCGTCGCAGGGAGGTTGTCGAGTTGGATCGAAGCGCCGTCAGGCAGGATGATGCGCTGCCAGACCAGGAGCGCCCGGCTCTGACCAAAGGCCACGACGCTGTCATAGCTGCCTACCAGCCGCGCGCCTTGCGGGATAAGCAGGATGCGCCCCGTCGCGGAGTCGTAGACGTTCTCCGAGACCTGGGCGGTGACGAAGCCAGGAAGATCGGAGCGCAGACCCGTCATCAGGCTGGCCGCGATGACGCTGCCGGCCATGACCTGATACGGCGAAGCCGGCTCCTGAATGCGATGTGGGTTGATCGTCGAGGACGGCCCTTGCGCCACGAAATCGATCTTGCGCTGCTGGCCGTTCGGATCGCGTTGGGGATCGATGCCAGGCTGTCCCTCCCCTGCCCCGGCGGGCGCGACCGCCGTGGCCGTCCCCGTCTGGGCGACTTCGGCCGTGGCGGGTGCCTGACGCGGGAGCCGCACCATCACGCCGGACTCGCGCGCCTGACCCG
>NZ_DAMCNG010000077.1:0-11410 GCF_032107865.1 Brevundimonas sp. | reverse complement strand
GGCCCCGCGCCCGGTCGCCATCGCCGCCGCGTCGCAGGCCCCGGCGCCCGCACCGGAACTGGCCGGCACCGCGACCGTGCTGACGCTGGGCGCCCACATGTGCAAATGGCCGATCGGCGACCCCTCGACCAGCGAGTTCAGCTTCTGCGGCCGCCGCGCCTCGGAAGGCGTCTATTGCGTCGAACACGCCCGCGTCGCCTACCAGCCCCAGGTCCGCAAGAGCGCCGGCAAGGACGCCTCGTCCGACCTGGCCCGCAGCCTGCGCCGGTACATCTAAGCCTGCTATCGCTCGCGACGCGGTCGCTCGCTGCTTGAGCTCTAAAGCCTGCTATCGCGCGTCGTGCGACGGTTCGCTGTTTGAGCAGAAGAGCCGCCGCGTCGTCGAGTTTCGGCCCCACGGCCGACACGAACGCCCCCTAAAGGGGCCGCCGTCCGCCCCGCCGCTTGCCGGCGGGCTCCGGGGCGGGACTGCGGTTCATCCGGGTTGACGCAGTCCCCTCCAGGCCCTCGCCCTCGGCGAGGGCTTTTTAGTTGGCCCTAACGCGCTCCGCGCTGCTTGAGGGCTTCTTTGTTGGCCCTAACGCGCTCCGCGCTGCTTGAGGGCTTCTTTGTTGGCCCTAACGCGCTCCGCGCTGCTTGAGGGCGAGATTACTCTCAGCTCTTTATCCGCAGAATGTCGCCAGTCCTTAGTTCAGAACGCGGCGAGCGTCGGGCACGTCCAGGCTGAAGGCCGGGATGGCGGCTTCGAACATCCGGCCTTCGGCGTCCTGCATGAAATAGGCGCCAACCATGGAGCCGGACGGCGTCGTCAGCGGGCAGCCCGAGGCGTAGGCGTAGCTGTCGCCCGCCTCGATCACCGGCTGTTCGCCGACCACGCCTGGACCGCGCACCTCTTCGACCCGGCCCAGGGCGTCGGTGATGGTCCAGCGCCGGGCCACCAGCTGCACCGGGCCGCCGCTCAGATTCACGATCTCGACCTGATAGGCCCAGACCCAGCGCCCCTCGGCCGGGTCCGACTGGCCCGCCAGATAGGAGGGGCGGACGCGAACGACGACGCCTTCGGTCTCGGCGGAGTAGGCAGGAGCGGAGTGCATGCGCTATATGCAGCCCGCCGTACGCGGGGTTCAAGCGTCTGTCGTCGCCGACAAGCTACACAGACGAGAAAATCCGTGTGAGAACAGGACGGCATGACCCGCTTTTCCATTCCCGACCAGCCCGGCATCCTTCCCTTCCAGGGCATTGAGACCCTGATCGCGGCGGGCGCCATCGCCTCCGACACCCCGTTCGACATCGATCAGGTCCAGCCCGCCAGCCTGGACCTGCGCCTGTCGGATCAGGCCTGGCGCGTGCGCGCCTCCTTCCTGCCCGGCCAGCGCAAGGTCGAGGAGCGCATCGCCGACGTCGCCATGCACGCCATCGACCTGTCGGGCGGCTATGTCATGGAGAAGGGCTGCGTCTACATCGCACGCCTGCAGGAGCGCCTCAGCCTGCCCAAGGGGCTGAACGCCCGCGCCAACCCGAAAAGCTCGACCGGCCGCGTCGACGTCTTCGTGCGCCTGCTGACCGATCAAGGCGGCAGCTTCGATGACGTGGACGAAGGCTATGAAGGCCCGCTGTATCTCGAGATCGCACCCCAGACCTTCTCCATCCTGGTCAAGCCGGGCACCCGTCTGAACCAGTTGCGCCTCAAGGCGGGCGAGCCGCCCAAGCTGGAGACCCGCAGCGTCGGCGTCGACCTGCGCGCGGGCGACAACGGCGTCGTCGGCTATCGCGGCCGCCGCCACGCGGGCGTGGTCAACATGGACCACATCGACGGCCACGACCCGCGCGACTTCTGGGAGCCGCTGACCCTGCGCCGGGGCGAATTGCTGCTGGATCCGGGCGAGTTCTACATCCTGGCCTCGTCGGACGATGTGGAGATCCCGGTCGACCAGGCCGCCGAGATGACCCCGATCGACCCCTCGGTCGGCGAGTTCCGGGTCCACTACGCCGGCTTCTTCGACCCCGGCTTCGGCACGGATGAAGCCCACGGAGCCGGCTCCAAGGGCGTGCTGGAAGTCCGCACCCACGACACCCCCTTCCTGC
Source organism: Brevundimonas sp. (assembly GCF_032107865.1). Lineage (GTDB taxonomy): Bacteria > Pseudomonadota > Alphaproteobacteria > Caulobacterales > Caulobacteraceae > Brevundimonas. Next base: position 9,325 of record NZ_DAMCNG010000077.1, on the reverse strand, counting down.
TGGAACACGGCCAGATCGTCGCCCGGCTGGTCTATGAGCCGCTGACCGAGCGGCCCTCGCGCCTCTACGGCGAAGGCGGCAGCCACTACCAGAGCCAGGGGCTCAAGCTGTCGAAACACTTCCGCCCCTGGGGCTGATCTGCCCTTCTCCCCTTGTGGGAGAAGGTGGGCGCCGGAGGCGCTCGGATGAGGGGTGTGGGCGCCGCGATCAGCCGATTGCGGCGCTTCTTCTATGCGAACATGACAGATGACGGCGACGACACCCCTCATCCGTCATGCTTCGCACGCCACCTTCTCCCACAAGGGGAGAAGGATCACTTTGAGCGCATCAGGTCAGCCTGTTCGCCTTCCTCAGACTGGGGAAGGCCTTGGCCCAGACGCCCGTGGCGGCCAAGGCGCCGAAGCCGCCGAACACCGCCGCGCCGATAGGGCCGAGCAGGCGCACCATGACCCCGGAATAGGCCTCGCCCAGCTCATTGGAGGCGCCGATGAACAGCATGGACACCGACGACACCCGCCCGCGCATGTGATCCGGCGTGGCCAGCTGGATCAGCGTCTGGCGGATGTTGACGCTGATCATGTCCGCCGCCCCGCCCAGGAACAGCACCGCCCCCGACAGCCAGACGCTCTTGGACAGGCCGAAGATCAGGGTGCAGACGCCGAACACCGCCACCGCGCCGAACATCCAGCGCCCGCCGTGGCGCACGATGGGGAAACGGCTCAGGTAAAGCGCCATCAGCAAGGCCCCCACTCCGAACGAGGCCCGCAGCAGGCCGAAACCGATGGCTCCGACGTGCAGGATGTCGCGCGCGAAGATCGGCGTCAGCAGGGCCACCCCCGCCAGCAGGACCACGACCAGATCCAGCGAGATGGCGCCCAGCACGATCTTGGTCTTCCACACATAGGCCAGGCCTTCCTTGACCTGCTGCACCGGGCCCAGCTTGGACGGGTCGACCTGCGGCTTGCCCTTGGTGCGGATCAGCACGAAGCAGGCGATCGCCACCAGGAACAGCGCCACGGCCGAGGCGTAGGCCAGCGGTACGTTGAAGCCGACGATGACCCCGCCCAGGGCCGGACCGGCGATGGCCCCGGTCTGGAAGGCGATGGACTGGGCGGCGATGGCGGGCGGCAGGGCCTTGCGCCCCACCACCATGGGCAGGAAGGCCTGGCTGGCCGGCGCCAGGAAGGCGCGCGCCGCGCCGAAGACGGCCGCCACCGCCAGCAGCCCCCACAACGGCGGCGAACCGTGCAGCGCCATCAGCAGGAAGGCGCCCGCGCACAGGCCCTCGACGATGATCGACAGGGTGACGGTGTGCTTGCGGTCGCGCCGGTCGGCCATGGCCCCGGCGGGCAGGGTGAAGGCCAGCAGCGGCAGGAACTGGCACAGCCCCACCAGGCCCAGATAGAGGCTGGCCTCCTCGATCGGATGATCGCGCCGGGCGATCTCATAGACCTGCCACAACAGGGCCGAGGACTGGATCTGGATGCCCAGGACCGCCACCATCCGCCCCAGCCACAGCAGGCGGAAGTCGCGGATGCCCCACGGGCTGGACGGACCGTCGTCAGGCGGCGAACCGGGCGGCGGTCCGGGCGGCAGCGGCGGTTGGGGCGGAACCGTCGGGGCGGAATCGATGCTTTCGGTCGTCACGGTCGTGGTGCGTCTTCAAACAAGGGGCGCTGTCGCGGCCGTCGGGCCTTCTCGCGGATGCGGGATATGCCTAAAGCAATAGCCTCATGAACGCCGCATCACATTCCGTCATCGATCCTGTCGACCTGACCCGCGACCTGATCCGCATCCCCTCCGTCACCCCCGCCGACGAAGGGGCCATGGACGTGCTGGAGCGCGCCCTGACCGGCCTGGGCTTCACCTGCCGCCGTATGGTGTTCGAGGGGCCGAGCGGCGTCGGCCACGACGCCCGGATTGAGAACCTCTACGCCCGGCGTGGAACGGCCTCGCCCAATCTCTGCTTCGCCGGCCATACCGATGTGGTGCCCATCGGCGACCTGAAGGCCTGGAGCGCCGGACCGTTCGAGGGCGAGACCCGCGACGGCGTCCTCTACGGCCGCGGCGCCGTGGATATGAAGGGCGGCATCGCCGCCTGGGTCGCCGCCGTCTCTCGCGTGCTGGCCCGAGACGAGATCGAAGGCTCCCTGTCCTTCCTGATCACCGGCGACGAGGAAGGCCCGGCCCTGCACGGCACCAAGCGGGTGGTCCAGACCCTGGGCGCCGAGGGCGAGGTCATCGACGCCTGCGTGGTCGGAGAGCCGTCCTCCGCCCACCACCTCGGCGACATGATCAAGGTCGGGCGGCGCGGCTCGCTGAACACCTGGATCACCGTCCACGGCAAACAGGGCCACGTCGCCTATCCCGACCGCGCCGCCAATCCGGCCCCGGTCATCGCCAGGCTGCTGGCCCGTCTCGACGCCCACGTGTTGGATGAAGGCTACCCCGAGTTCCCGCCGTCGAACCTCGAGATCACCACCATCGACGTGGGCAATCCGGCGACCAACATCATCCCGGCCGAGGCCAAGGCGCGGCTGAACATCCGCTTCAACCCGACCCACACCGGCGACGGCCTGATCGACTGGCTAAACCGTGAGGCGGGCGCGCTTCAGGCCGAGACGGGCCTGCGGATCGAGCTGGAGCATATGTGCTCGGGCGAAGCCTTCCTGACCGAACCCGGCGTCTTCGTCAGCGCCGTGCAGGATGCCGTCGAGGCCGTGCTGGGCCGCCGCCCCGAAGCCTCGACCACTGGCGGCACCTCGGACGCCCGCTTCATCCGCGCCCTGTGCCCGGTGCTGGAGCTGGGCCTGGTCGGCCAGACCATGCACCAGGTCGATGAGCGCGTGCCCGAGGCCGAACTGCGCGCCCTGACCGACGCCTATGAGCGCGTCATCGCCACAGTGCTGGAGCGTCTGAAACCCTGATCCGCCGGGTCATGTCACAGCTCGACGGTCTGTCTCGTCATGGAGGGACACCCACTCAAACCTCTTGGAGCCACGACATGACCCCGCGCATCGCCAACCCCGCCAAGGCCGCCCCCGACGCCTATCAGGCGATGGTGCGGCTGGAGCAGGCCGTCGCCGCCAGCGGCCTTGAACACAGCCTGCTGGAACTGCTGAAGATCCGCGTCTCGCAGATCAACGGCTGCGCCTATTGCTTGCACATGCACACCGCCGACGCCCGCCGGGCCGGTGAGGACGAAGTGCGCCTGCACCTGCTCGCTGCGTGGCGGGAATCCTCGCTGTTCAGCCCACGCGAACGCGCCGCCCTGACCTGGGCCGAGAGTCTGACGCGCATCGAACAATCCCAGGCGCCCGCCGCAGACTACGCCGTGTTCGAGGCCGAGTTCAGTGAATCCGAACAGGTGAACCTGGCCTTCGCCATCGGGGCGATCAACGTCTGGAACCGGCTCGCCGTCGGCTTCCGCTCGGCACATCCGGCAGGCCTGGCGCGTGTCGCCGCCTGATCCCTCGACCAAAGTCTTCGAGGCGCATCGGCCCCGGCTGACGCGCCTCGCCTACCGCATGCTCGGCTCCCTGGCCGAGGCGGAAGACGTGACGCAGGAGGCCTGGCTCCGATGGAGCCGGGTCGACCCGGCCAAGATTCGCGAGCCCGGCGCCTGGTTGACGCGCACCACCACCCGCCTGGCGCTGGATCTGCTGAAGTCCGCGCGCATGCGACGCGAAACCTATGTCGGCGCCTGGCTGCCTGAGCCGCTGATCACCCAGCCTGCGTCAGGCGTCGAGGAATTCGCCGACGACCTGACCCTGTCGCTGATGACGGCGATGGAGCGCCTGTCGCCGCTGGAGCGTGCGGCCTTTCTGCTGCACGACGTCTTCGATATCGGCTTTGACGAGGTGGCGACGACCCTTGAACGCGACGCCGGTTCCGTCCGGCAGCTGGCCAGCCGCGCGCGCCGCCATATCCAGGCGGCCCGCCCCCGCTACGCCGTCGAGCCCGCGGAAGGCGAGCGTCTCGCCCGCGCCTTCTTCGAGGCTGCGAAGTCCGGCGACACCGCCAGTCTGAGCGCCCTTCTGGCGGCGGATGTGACTCTGAGATCGGATGGCGGCGGCAAGGTCATGGCCTTCCACAACGCGATCCACGGCGCGCCGAAGCTGCTGCGTCTCTATGCCGGTCTTCATCGCAAATACAGCCGCCAGGGCTCTGAAATGCTCCGCCCTGTCTGGATCGACGGCCTGCCCGGCTACATCAGCCTGGAGCGCGGCCGCATCCTGCAGACGACAGCCCTGACCATCGTTGACGGCCGGATCGTCGAAGTCTTCATCACGCGCAACCCGGACAAGCTGGCGCACATCGCGGCTCTGTTGAACGAGCCGCCGCTCGCCTCGGCTTAGCGGCAGGCATCGACCCATTCGGCGGCGGTCAGTTCAGCCATCCGTTCGGGGCTGATGCGAACGGCGGAATGGAGGGCGCCCGCCGCCGGGATCACTACGTCCCACGCCTTCAGCGAGACGTCGCAATAGACCGACAGGGGCGTCGCCAGACCGAACGGGCAGACGCCGCCGACCGGGTGGCCGGTCACGCCCTCGACCTCGGCCAGGTCCAGCATTTTCACCTTGCCGCCGAAGGCCGCCTTGGCCTTGGCGTTGTCCAGCCGCGCATCGCCCGTCGTCACCAGAAGGACGATGCGGTCGCCCGCGCGCAGCGACAGGGTCTTGGCGATCTGGCCCGGTTCGACGCCGTGGGCGGCGGCCGCCTCGGCCACCGTGGCGGTGCTGACGCCCAGTTCGATGATCGCGATGTCCGGCGCCCGCTCCGCGAAGAAGGCCCGGACGCTGGCCAGACTCACGCCTCGCCCGCCGCTTCCAGTCGTGCGATGCGGCGGTCCATGTCGGCGACCTGATCCTTCAGCCGTTGCGCCTCGGACGCCATGTCGACCGGCGTGCCGTCGTCATAGGTCAGCTGCGCCCCCTTCTCGATCAGATCGAGACGGTAGAGGGCGGTGACGCGGGTCGCCTTGAACCGCTCCAGCTCGCTCTCCGGTGAGATGACGCGGGCCATGTCAGCGCGCCGCCACGACGATGACCTCGACCAGATAGTCGGGCGTGGCCAGCTTGGCCTCGCAGGTGGCGCGGGCGGGCGGGTTCGCCGGGTCGACCCAGGCGTCCCAGACGCCGTTCATCGCCTCGAAATCGGCGATGTCGGCCAGCCACACCTGGGCCGACAGGATCTTCGACTTGTCGCTGCCGCACTCGGCCAGGATGGCTTCGACCTCGGCCAGGGCGGTGCGCGTCTGGGCGGCGACGTCCTCGCCCGGTTCGCCGACCTGTCCGGCCAGGTAGATGGTCTGGCCGTGGATCACGGCCTGGCTCATGCGGCTGTCGGGCTGGATGCGGGTGATCATGACGGCTCCTTGCGCTGAGGCTCGGACTTAACGCGACGGGGCGAAGGCTCCAAGGACAAACGCCGGGCGCCTCTGCGTCTTCCTAAACGCAAAAAGCCGTGTCACAGGAAGCGCCATGGAAACGATCCGCATCGAGAACCGCATCGGCGTGCGCGCCACGGCCGAACGCCTCTGGGAGGTGTTGACGGACTTCGGCGGCTGGAACCGCTGGAATCCGCACGAGGTCGAGGTCGAGGGCGCCCTGGGCTTCGGCGCGCCGATCAGCCTGATGGAACGACTGCCCGATCTGGGCGAGCGTCAGGTGCAGGCGCAGCTGGGCGAGTGGGAGCCCAACGCCCAGCTGGTCTGGATCGAGCGCCGCGGCTTCCTGTTCCGCACCCTGCGCTACTATGAGATCGAAGAGCTGGAACGCGGCGCCTGCATCGTGTCGCACGGCACGGTCTTCACCGGCCTGCGCGCTGAACTGTTCCACGACAAACATCGCGCCCGCATCCGCCCGGCCTATCAGGCCATCAGCGAAGCTCTGAAGCGCACCGCCGAAGAAGGCTGAGACGTCTCAGCCCCTCAGCCGCCCTTCATCATGTCCTGAATATTGATGATGGCCGGGCCCAGGATGACGACGAACAGCACCGGCAGGAAGAACAGGATCATCGGCACGGTCAGCTTGGCCGGCAGAGCCGCAGCCTTCTTCTCGGCGGCAGCCAGACGCAGGTCGCGGTTTTCCTTGGCCATGACGCGAAGGGCCGACCCCAGCGGCGTGCCGTAGGTCTCGGCCTGGGTCATGGCGGTCGCCACGGCCTTGATGCCCGGATGCTGCGTCCGCTTAGCCATGCCCTCATAGGCCATGCGCCGGTCCGGAAGATAGCTGAGCTCGGCCGAGAGCAGGGACAGCTCCTCAGCCAATTCGATCGACTGGCCGCCGACCTCCTGGCTGACCTTCTGGATGGCCGCCTCGATCGACATGCCGGACTCCACGCAGATCAACAGCAGGTCGAGCGAGTCCGGGAAGGCCGCCATGATCGACGCGCGTCGCTTGTCGATCATGTTCTTCAGATAGATGTTCGGCGCATAGAAGCCGACGCCTGCAGCCATCACCACCATGGCGACCTGGGTCATCATCGGCAGGTCCGGCTTGACCACGACGAACAGATAGAAGGCCGTCAGCGCCATCAGGATGAAGGGCGTGGCGAAGCGGAAGAAGTAGAAGGTGTTCAGCGGACCGGGCCCTCGGAAGCCCGCCTGAACCATATTCTCGGCCACCTTGGGGTCTTCCAGCAGCTTCGTCAGGTTCAGACGCGCGACCACCCGGCTGCGATAGCTGTCATCGGTCTGGCGCAGGCTGGAGCCTTCGCCAGACCCGCCGCGCATCGCCTGACGCGACCGACGGCGCAGTTCCTCGCGGCGCTCGGCCACGGCCTTCATCCGCTTGTCCAGCCGCGCGCCGCCGCCGACGAAAGAGGACAGCATGGTCAAGACGCTGGCGAACACCGCCACGCCTACGCCGATGCTCAAGAGGTTCTGCGGGTCGGTGATGAAGCGCATGAAGCCGTTCACGTCGTCGCCCCCATCTCAGAACTTGAAGGAGATCATGCGCTTCATCACGAAGACGCCGATCGCCATCCACAGGGCCGCGCCCATCAGCATGACCTGTCCGCGGATATCCGTGAACATCAACAGCATGTAGCTGGGGTTGGTCAGCATCACGAGGATCATGACCGCCGGCGGCAGGGAGGCGATGATGCCCGCCGAGGCGATGGCCTCGGACGACAGGGCCTTGATCTTCTCGCCCATCATCCGCCGGGCGCGCAGCACCGTGGTCAGATTGCCCAAGGCCTCGGCCAGGTTGCCGCCCGACTTCTGCTGGATGGCGATGACGATGGCGAAGAATTTCAGCTCCGGCGTCGGCATCCGCTCGTACATCTTGTCCAGGGCCTGGGCGAGCGTCAGCCCCACCCCCATGCCCTCGACCAGGGTGCGGAACTCGCCGGCCAGAGGCTCGGGGCTCTCGCGGGCGATGATCTTGAAACAGTCATGGACCGGTAGGCCGGTCTTGATGCCGCGCACCAGGATGTCGATGGCGTCGGCGAAGGCCAGGGAGAATTTCTTCATCCGCGCCTTGGCCTTCATGCCGACGATCCAGCGCGGCAACCCCAGACCCGTCGCCACGCCGACGCCCAGGACGATGAAGATGTTGGCCCCCAGAACGAAGGCCAGCAGCGCCCCGATCAGACCCGCGACCACGCTGATGATGACGAAGGTCCGCACAGAGAGGCTCAGCCCCGCCTGTTTCAGCTTGGCGGCCGTGGTCATGCGCGCCTTGCGCTCGCGCCGATCGACCTCCTGAAGCTGCAACAAAATCTGCTTGCGGCGCGCCTCGGGCGTATTGGCCGCCGCGGCGCGCTTGGCGTTCGCCGCCGCCTCGGCCCGCATCCCGCCCATGGTCTTGGCGCGCTTGACCGCCTGGCTCGAGGAATCGTCGCCGCCGACCAGCACCCAGCCGACGCCGCCGATGGTGATGAAGGCCAGGATCGCCGCCAGGATGGGAAGCAGCATCGCCCCTACTCCGCCGCGTCCAGAGCTTCGGCCAGTTCCCGCTCCAGCCCGTAGTAGCGGGCGCGGTCCCAGAAGCGCGGGCGGGCGATGCCCGTCGAGCGGTGACGGCCGGTGATCTTGCCGTGCGCGTCCTCGCCGGTGATGTCGTAGACGAACAGATCCTGGGTGACGATGACGTCGCCCTCCAACCCCACCACCTCGGTGATGTGGGTGATGCGGCGCGAACCGTCGCGCAGGCGCGCGGCCTGGACGATGACGTCGACCGACCCGACGATCATCTCGCGGATGGTTCGAGACGGCAGGCCGTAGCCGCCCATGGTGATCATCGATTCCATCCGGCTGATGGCTTCGCGCGGGGAGTTGGCGTGCAGCGTCCCCATCGAGCCGTCGTGGCCGGTGTTCATGGCCTGCAACAGGTCGAAGGCCTCGGGTCCGCGCACCTCGCCGACGATGATGCGCTCGGGGCGCATCCGCAGACAGTTCTTCACCAGATCGCGCATGGTGATCTGGCCCTGCCCCTCCAGGTTCGGCGGGCGGGTCTCCAGGCGCACGACGTGCGGCTGCTGCAATTGCAGCTCAGCGGCGTCCTCGCAGGTGATGACGCGCTCGGTCGGGTCGATGAAGGCCGTCAGGGTGTTCAGCAGGGTCGTCTTGCCCGAGCCCGTGCCGCCCGAGATGACCAGATTGCATCGCGACGCGCCGATGACGCCCAGGACGCGCGCGCCCTCGGGACTGATGGAGGCGTACTCCACCAGATTGCGCATCGTCAGCTTGTCCTTCTTGAACTTGCGGATCGTCAGCGTGGGGCCGTCGATGGCCAGCGGCGGGGCGATGACGTTGACGCGGCTGCCGTCGGGCAGGCGGGCGTCGCAGATGGGGCTGGCCTCGTCGACGCGGCGGCCCACCTGGGACACGATCCGCTGACAGATGTTCATCAACTGGCCGTTGTCGCGGAAGCGGACATTGGTCAGCTGCACCTTGCCGCCGACCTCGATGAAGACCCGACCCGCGCCGTTGACCATGATGTCGGCGATGTCGTCGCGCGCCAGCAGCGGCTCCAGCGGACCATAGCCCAGCACGTCGTTCAGGATGTCCTGAACCAGATGCTCCTGCTCGGCCACCGACATGGAGACGTTCTTGATCGCCACCAATTCAGAGACGATGTCGCGGATTTCCTCGGACGCCGCCTTCTGATCCAGCTGCGCCAGCTGGGCCAGATCGATGGTGTTCATCAGGGCGTTGAAGATGGTGGTCTTCGTCGCGTGATAATAGTCGCTCTGCTCGCGCACGATCTCGGCGACGGCCTGGGCCTTCTTGAGCTGCTCCAGGCCCGGCGTGGCGCGCGGCCCCGCGCTCGAAGAGGCGCTCGGCGCAGGCTCGGGCTTGCGGCCCAGCAACCCGTCC
>NZ_DAMCNG010000076.1:0-11528 GCF_032107865.1 Brevundimonas sp. | reverse complement strand
GACCGCGAGACGGCGGCGGGTCTGGGGCTGGCCGACGGCGCGCCCTGCCTGCGGCTGGAGCGCCGCACCTGGCGCGACGGTCAGGGCGTGACCTGGGCCTCACAGATTTTCCCCGGCGCGGCCTATGATCTGGTCGCGCGCTTCTCTCCGACCAAAGGATGACACCCATGAGCGAACCGTCTGAAGCCCTGGGGTGGCGTTCTGTCGGCGACCTTGTCGGCCATCATCCCGACGCTTCGGTCGCCCTGATCGGCGCGCCGCTGAACGAGCGGTCGCTGACGCCGGGCCGCTGTGACCTGGGGCCGAAGGTGTTGCGAGGCGTTCTGCCGCGCCTGTCGACCTATGATGTCGAGACGGGTCTGGAGCTTGAGATCAAGGTTCATGACGCCGGCGACGTGGCGCTGAAAGCCGTCTCGCCGTTCGAGGCCTTCGAGCCCGTGCGTGACGCAGTGGCGGCGCAGGCCCATCGCGACCTGACCATTCTGGTCGGCGGCAACAACGCCATCACCCGGCCTGGCGTTCACGCTCTGGGGCTTGAGCGCGTCGGCGTGCTGACGCTGGACGCCCATTTCGACCTGCGCGACACGGATCAGGGCCTGACCAACGGCAACCCGATCCAGGCGCTGCTGGATGACGGCATGGACGGCCGCCGCATCAGCCAGGTCGGCCTCGCGCCCTTCGCCAACACCCGCCGCGCGCATGAAAAGGCCGAAGCTGCCGGCATCAGCGTCCGCACCGCCCGCGAGTGCCGCCAGCGCGGCCTGGCGAACGTTGTGGTCGAGGAACTGGAGCGCCTGTCGTCCCTGTGCGAAGTCATCTACGTCGACTTCGACATCGACGTCATCGACCGCAGCCAATGGCCCGCCAGCCCCGGCGCGCGGCCGGGCGGGGTGTCGGTCCACGACTTCTTCGACGCCGCCCGCGCCATAGGCGCTCATGCCAAGGTCCGCGCCGTCGACTTGACCGAATACGACCCGTCGCTGGAAGTCGGAGACCTCGGTTCCCTGACGGCGGGGCGCTGGTTCTGTGAAATTCTGGCTGGAGTCGCCGCCCGATGATCGACGCCGATCTGCTGATCACCGACTGCCGCGTCGCCGCCATGACCGAGGGCGGCGAGCCCTATGGCGCAATCGAGGACGCCGCCATCCTGATCAAGGATGGGCGCATCGTCTGGGTCGGGGCGCGTGCGGACCTGCCTGTGCATAAGGCTGTGGAAACCGACAGCCTGGGCGGGCGCTGGGTCACGCCGGGGCTGGTGGACTGCCACACCCATCTGGTCTTCGGCGGCGACCGCTCGGGGGAGTTCGAGCGGCGGCTGGAGGGCGCGACCTATGAAGAGATCGCGCGCGCCGGGGGCGGCATCGTCTCGTCCGTGCGCGCCACCCGCGAAGAGAGCGAGGATCAGCTCTACGCCTCAGCCCTGGCGCGGCTGGAGGGGCTGAAGGCGACCGGCGTCACCACCGTCGAGATTAAGTCCGGCTATGGTCTGGATCACGACAGCGAACTGAAGATGCTGCGCGTCGCTCGCCGCATCGGGCGCGAGGCGGGGGTGCGGGTGCGGACCTCCTATCTCGGCCTTCATGCGGTGCCGCCGGAGCATAAGGCCGACCGCGCCGTCTATGTGGACAAGGCTGTGGACGAGATCCTGCCCGCCGCCCACGCCGAGGGGCTGGTCGATGCGGTCGACGCCTATTGCGAGCCCATCGCCTTCTCGGTCGAGGAGGTCAGTCGCCTGTTCGACAAGGCCGAGGAACTGGGCCTGCCGGTCAAGCTGCACGCGGATCAGTTGTCGGACGGCGGCGGGGCGGCGCTGGCCGCGCGCTATCAGGCCCTGTCGGCCGACCATATCGAGCACACGACCGAGGCGGGCGTGAAGGCGATGGCCGAGGCGGGCGTGGTGGCGGTGCTGCTGCCGGGCGCCTTCCTGATGCTGCGCGAGACGCAGGCGCCGCCGATCGCCCTGCTGCGTCAGCACGGGGTCCGCATGGCGGTGGCGACGGATTGCAACCCCGGCACCTCGCCGGTCGCGTCGATGACGGCGGCGATCAATCAGGCCTGCATCCAGTTCCGTGTGACGCCGGAAGAGGCGCTGGCGGGCGCCACGCGCAATGCGGCGCGCGCGCTGGGCCTGCAGGATGAGATCGGCACGGTGGAAGCCGGCAAGGCGGCCGATCTGGCCGTCTGGGACATCAGCCGTCCGGCGGAGCTGGCCTATTGGCTGGGCAAGCCGCTGCTGCATCGTCGCTATCTGGCGGGACGCGCGGCCTAGGACTAGCGTCACTCCCTCAAGCGGGAGGGAGCGCGCATGACGCAGACGGAAACGGACGTCGTCATCCTGGGCGGCGGGCACAACGGACTGGTCTGCGCCTTCTATCTAGCGCGGGCGGGTCTGAAGGTCACGGTGCTGGAACGGCGCGGCGTCGTCGGAGGTGCGGCGGTGACCGAGGAGTTCCATCCCGGTTTCCGCAACTCGACCGCCAGCTACACCGTCAGCCTGCTGAACCCGCGCGTCATCGCCGACATGGAGTTGCCGCGCCACGGGCTGCGGGTGGTCGAGCGACGGGCGGGGAACTTCCTGCCCTTTGACGATGGGCGTTATCTGCTGACCGGCGAGGGGCGGACCCAGGCCGAGGTCGCCAAATTCTCGACCCGCGACGCCGAACGCCTGCCTGACTATGAGGCGCGGCTGGAGACGGTCGCCGCCATCCTGCGCGACCTGATCCTGACCACTCCGCCCAACGTGGTCGAAGGCGGTTGGCTGGCGGCCCTGCCGGAAATGTTGAAGGCGGCGTCGCTGGGACGGCGGGTTTCGGGTCTGGGTCTGGCGGCGCAGCGCGACCTGCTGGATCTGTTCGCCAAGTCGGCGGGCGACTGGCTGGACGGCTGGTTCGAGAGCGATCCGATCAAGGCCCTGTTCGGCTTCGACAGCGTCGTCGGCAACTACGCCAGTCCCTATACGCCCGGCTCGGCCTATGTCCTGCTGCACCACGTCTTTGGTGAAGTGAACGGCAAGAAGGGGGTTTGGGGCCACGCCATCGGCGGTATGGGCGCCATCACCCAGGCCATGGCCGCGGCCTGCGCCGAACACGGCGTCGAAGTGCGGCTGGACGCGCCGGTCGCCGAGGTTCTGACCGAAAAGGGCAGGGCGGTCGGCGCCGTGACCGAGGCGGGCGCCGCAGTCCGCGCCCGCGCTGTCGTGTCGAACCTGCACCCGCGCCTGCTGTTCGACCGGCTGGTCGATCCGGCCGTTGTCCCGGCGGACTTCACCGAACGGATGAGCCGTTACGCCTCGGGCTCGGGCACCTTCCGCATGAATCTGGCCCTGTCCGAACTGCCGCGCTTCACCGCCCTGCCAGGGACGGGCGATCACCTGACGGCGGGCATCATCATCGCGCCGTCGCTGGCCTATATGGACCGCGCTCATGCCGAGGCGCGGCTGAACGGCTGGTCGTCCAAGCCGATCGTCGAGATGCTGATCCCCTCGACCCTGGACGACAGTCTGGCCCCGGCGGGGCGGTACGTGGCCAGCCTGTTCTGCCAGCATGTCTCGCCCGATCTGGCGGACGAGCATCGCGACACGGTGGCTGACCTGATGATCGAGACAGTCGAGGCCCATGCGCCGGGGTTCAAGGCTTCGGTGATCGGGCGGCTGGCGCTGGGGCCGCGCGATCTGGAGCGCCGCTTCGGCCTGATCGGCGGCGACATCTTCCACGGGCGGCTGACGCTGGATCAGTTGTTCAGCGCCCGGCCCGTGCTGGGTCATGCTGATCACCGGATGCCTGTTCCCGGTCTTTATCTGTGCGGATCGGGCGCTCATCCGGGGGGCGGAGTGACGGGCGCGCCAGGACACAATGCGGCGCGGGCTGTGCTGAAGGATTTCGGCAGGCGCTGAGGCCTATCGTGTGCAGGTTTTACGCGATAATGTAAGGTTGTGTTTGCGTAAAAATTCAACCTAATATTGTTCTCTCAGGGGTGGGAGAACAATCTATGGATGTCGAAGCGTTCATTACACGCTGGAGTGGCGCGACGATCAGCGAGCGTTCGCACTATCAGACCTTCATCAGCCAACTATGCGCCCTGATCGGCGTGACAGCGCCGGATCAGGAGACGGTCGGAGATCGCGGCTACTGCTTCGAGCGGCGGGTGGAGTTCCGCTTTCACGATGGCGGCGCGCACCGTGGATTCATCGACTGCTACCGGCGCGGGGCCTTTGTATTGGAAGCCAAGCAGTCGCAGAAGCGGGCGCCGGGCGGCGAACTGGACCCGCAGCGGCATCTGGCTCTGTTCAACGGGCGAGGGCGCAAACCGCCGAAGGGCGATGTGGGCGCAATCGAGCGGCTGATGCTTGACGCCAAACGTCAGGCCGAGACCTACGCCAAGGCGCTGGATGAATGGCCGCCCTTCATCGTGGTGGTGGATGTCGGACGCTCGATCCATCTGTGGGCCGACTTCGATCGGCAAGGGAAGGGCTATGTGCCGTTTCCCGATCTGGCGCGCTGCCGCATCTCCATGGACGACCTGCGTGATCCGGCGGTGCGGGATCGCCTGCGTCGGGTCTGGGATGAGCCTATGAGCTTGGACCCGGCGAGCCATGTGGCGGCCGTAACCAGCGACATCGCCGAGCGGCTGGCCTGGCTGGTGCGCTCCATCCGCAAGCGGGCGCCGGCCGATCCTGATGGCCGCGTTGATGCCGTGGCGCGAGCGGCCTGGGACAAGCGCAGCTCGCTGTTCGTCATGCAGTGTATCTTCGCCATGTTCGCGGACAGCGTCGGGCTGATCGATGACCGGGGCTTCCTGCGCCTGCTGGAAAGCTATCGCGGGATGGCGGATCGCTTTCATGTCAGCGCCGCGGACTTCTTTCGGCGCATGAACAGCGGCGGTCACTGCTCGGCCGTTCGCCAGGATCTGCGCCGTTTCAATGGCGGCCTGTTCAAGGAAGAGGCCGCCCTGCCGGTCACGGAGGTCGAACTTGAGGCCCTGATCGCCGCCGCCCAGCGCGACTGGGCTTCGGTCGAGCCGGCGATCTTCGGCGCCTTGCTGGAACAGGCGCTGGACCCCACGGAACGCGGCGAACTGGGCGCTCACTATACGTCCAAGGCCTATGTGCGGCGGCTGGTCGAGGCGACGATCATGGAGCCGCTTCGCGCCGAGTGGGAGGCGGTCGCGGGGCTGGCGGTCGGCCATTACGCCAGCGGCGACCTCGTGCGAGCGCGCCGCGCCATGCGCGACTTTCATCGCGAGCTTTGTGCGACGCGGGTGCTGGACCCCGCCTGCGGCACCGGCAACTTCCTCTATGTGGCCATGGACATGATGAAGGATCTCGAGAGCGAGGTCCTGACCGCCCTGACCGATCTGGGGGACGCCCAGACGGCGCTTGGCCTGGAGGGGCATACCGTCAGCCCTGAACAGTTCTGGGGACTGGAGAAGAACGTCCACGCCGCCTGGATCGCCGAGATGGTGATGTGGATCGGCTATCTGCAATGGCATTTCAGGAACGCCGGCGACGCCAAGCCGACCGAGCCGATCCTGCGCAACTTCAACCGCATCCAGCATACGGACGCGCTGTTGACGTGGACGCGCGAAGAGCTGGTGCGTGATGAACAGGGCAGGCCGCTGACCCACACGCGAGTGCTGAGCCGGGGCGACGGCCTTACGGCTGCGGTGGTGCGTGAGGAACGTGAGGTCGCCCGCTACATCGATCCGCGCCCGACGGCCTGGCCGACGGCGCACTTCATCATCGGCAACCCGCCCTTCATCGGCGGCAAGGACGTGCGCGGCGAATTGGGCGACGGCTATGTCGACGCCCTGTGGCGGGTTCGGCAGGGGCGGTTCCGCTCGGCTGATCTGGTCACGGCCTGGTGGGACCGCGCGGCTGAGATCCTGACGGCGAAGAACAGCGCGTTGAGGCGGTTCGGCTTCATCACCACCAACTCGATCACCCAGACCTTTTCCCGGCGCGTGTTGGAGCATCATCTGAACGGCGCGCCGCCCATGCGGTTGACCTTCGCCATCCCTGACCACCCGTGGATCAAGGGCGCCGACCGCGCCGACGTGCGCATCGCCATGACCGTGGCCGAGCGCGGAGAAGCGAATGGGCAGGGCCGCCTGCTGACGGTGGTCGATGAGCGGATGGATGACGGGGAAGCGGCGGATATCGATCTTCGTGAACAGCGCGGCGACATCGGGCCGGAACTGACTATCGGGCCGTCGGTCAGCGAGGCGCAGCCGCTGAAGGCCAATGCGCTGCTGTGCTCGCCGGGCGTGAAGCTGCACGGCGGTGGGTTCATGGTGTCGCCGGACCGGGCGACGCAGTTGCTGGCGGCGTCTCATGATGAGGCGGAGGGCCTGATCCGCGACTATCGCAACGGTCGCGATCTGGCCTCGCGACCGCGCGGCGTGAAGGTGATCGATCTGTTCGGCTGGACTGAGGAAGAGGCGCGTCGCAGTCACCCCGCCGTCTTCCAGCACCTGTTGGAGGCGGTGAAGCCTGAGCGCGATCGCAACAATCGCGCCGCCTATCGAGACAACTGGTGGGTGTTTGGCGAGCCGCGCAGCGAGTTTCGCCCGGCGCTGGAGGGCCTGTCCCGCTACATCGCCACGGTGGAGACGGCCAAGCACCGATGGTTCCGTTTTCTGGACGCAGGTATTCTGCCGGACAACACCCTGATCGCCGTCGCCTCGGACGATCCGCGCATCCTGGGCGTGCTGTCGTCGCATATGCATGGGGTGTGGGCCCTGGCGCGCGGCGGACGGCTGGAGGACAGGCCCGTCTATAACAAGAAGGCCTGCTTCGATGGCTTTCCCTTTCCGGATCTGAACAGCGCCGCAGGCGAGGAGATTGGCGTCTTGGCTGAAGAGATCGACGAACGTCGTCGTCAGGTTCTGGCCCAGCACGAGGATCTGACGATGACCGGGCTCTACAATGTCCGGCGTCGCCTTCAGGAAGGCGCAGAACTGACCGGGAGCGAGCGCGATCTCTATGATCGCGGTCAGGTCGGCTTGCTGCATCATCTGCATCAGCGGCTGGATCAGCAGGTGGCGACGGCCTACGGCTGGCGCGACGGCATGACGGATCAGGAGACGCTCGTCGCCTTGCTGGAACTGAACCGCGCGCGACGGGTGCAGGAGGAGAGGGGCGAGATCCGCTTCCTGCGGCCGAACTATCAGGCGGGACGGATCAAGTCGTCCGCCCGCCCCGTGCAGATCGAGGCGCCGCTCGACAAGGTGAACACGCGCACGCCGTTGCCCGATGCGCCAGCAGTTCTGGCGGGGGTGTTGCTGGAAGAGCTGCGCCGCGAAGGGCGGCCGCTGCAACCGCTGGAACTCGCGCGTCGCTTCGATGGCCGGATCGGTCGCCGTAAGACGGACCGGATCGAGCAGACCCTGGCGATCCTGGCGGTGGCCGGATCGGTGCAGCACACGGATGAAGGCTGGTTCTCGCCGCGACGGCACTGATTTGGCCTAGCCGTGGGACGCGGCGATCATTAAGTCATTTAAGGGCGGTTCCGGCGGGACCGCCCTTTGCTTTACCGAAGAATTCCAGCCCCGATCGACGGCGCGCCGCGTTGGTCGCCGGGGAAACGAGATGACCATGCTTGAGAAGACGTTCGAACCCAAGGCCGCCGAGCCGCGCATCTACGCTCAGTGGGAGGACAGCGGCCTGTTCGCTCCGCGCGCGGCCAAGCCGACTGACGGCGCCGCAGACGCCTATTCGATCGTCATTCCGCCGCCGAACGTAACGGGCAGCCTGCACATCGGCCACGCCCTGAACAACACGCTTCAGGACATTCTGGCCCGCTATCACCGCATGAAGGGCAAGGCCGTCCTGTGGCTGCCCGGCACCGACCACGCAGGCATCGCCACCCAGATGGTGGTTGAGCGCAAGCTGGCCGCCGAGGGCAACATCGGTCGTCGCGACCTGGGCCGTGACGCCTTCATCGAGAAGGTGTGGGAGTGGAAAGCCGAATCCGGCGGGACCATCGTGCGCCAGCTGCGCCGTCTGGGCTCGTCCTGCGACTGGTCGCGCGAACGCTTCACCCTGGACGAGGGGCTGAACGCCGCCGTCCGCAAGGTTTTCGTCCAGTTGCACAAGGACGGCCTGATCTATCGCGACAAGCGACTGGTGAACTGGGATCCGCACTTCCAGACCGCTATCTCGGACCTGGAGGTCGAGCAGAAGGAGGTGGAGGGCGCCTATTGGCACTTCGCCTATCCGCTGGCTGACGGCGTGACCTATCAGCATCCGATCGCCTTCGACGAAGACGGCAAGGCGATCGAGTTCGAGACGCGCGACTTCATCGTCGTGGCGACGACCCGGCCCGAGACCATGCTGGGCGACACCGGCGTGGCGGTTCACCCGGACGATGAGCGTTACAAGGGGCTGGTCGGCAAGTTCGTGATCCTGCCGATCACCGGCCGCCGCATTCCGATTGTCGCCGACGACTACGCCGATCCGACCAAGGGTTCGGGCGCGGTGAAGATCACCCCGGCGCACGACTTCAACGACTTCGGCGTCGGCAAGCGCGCCGGTCTGGCCGCGCTGAATATCATGGACGCCTTCGGCCGCATCACCGCCGCTGATACGCCTGACGTGCCTGCCGAATATGAGGGCATGGACCGCTTCGCCGCGCGCAAGGCCATCGTCGCCCGCGCCGAGGAAGAGAACTGGCTGCGCGAGATCGAGAAGACCAAGCACGTCGTTCCTCATGGCGACCGCTCGGGCGTCGTCATCGAGCCGTGGCTGACGGACCAGTGGTATGTTGACGCCAAGGTCATGGCCCAGCCCGCCCTGAAGGCGGTCGAGGATGGCGCGACCGTCTTCGAACCGAAGTCCTATGAGAAGATCTACTTCGAGTGGCTGCGCAACATCGAGCCCTGGTGCATTTCGCGCCAGCTGTGGTGGGGCCACCGCATCCCGGCCTGGTACGGCCCGAACGGCGAGATCTACGTCGCCGAGACGGAAGAGGACGCCCGCGAACAGGCGCTGTCGGACTATGACTCCGAGGTCGTGCTGACCCAGGACGAGGACGTTCTGGACACCTGGTTCTCGTCCGCCCTGTGGCCTTTCTCGACCATGGGCTGGCCGGAAAAGACCGAGGATCTGGAACGCTTCTATCCGACCAGCGATCTGGTCACGGCGGCGGACATCATCTTCTTCTGGGTCGCCCGGATGATGATGATGGGGATGCACTTCATGGACGGTGAAGCGCCGTTCAAGCGCGTCATCATCAACGGTCTGGTCCGCGACGAGAAGGGCCAGAAGATGTCGAAGTCCAAGGGCAACGTCATCGACCCGTTGGGCATCATCGACGAGCTAGGCGCTGATCCGCTGCGCTTCACAATGGCGATCCTGTCGGGCACGCGTGACATCAAGTTGTCGAAGCAACGCATTGAAGGTTATCGTAATTTCGGCACCAAACTGTGGAATGCCGCCCGCTTCAGCCAGATGAATGAGGCGCGCCGCGTCGAGGGCTTCGATCCCGCAGGCGTGCAGCAGACGATCAACCGCTGGATCCGCGGCGAACTGACCAAGGCCGAGCGTCAGGTGTCGGACGCCATTGAAGGCGGTCGTTTCGACGATGCGGCGGGCGCCCTGTACCGCTTCATCTGGAACGTCTTCTGCGACTGGTATCTGGAGCTGGCCAAGCCCGTGTTCAACGGTTCGGACGAAGCCGCCAAGGCCGAGACGCGCGCCATGACGGCCTGGACCATCGACCAGACGCTGAAGCTGTTGCATCCGGTCATGCCCTACATCACCGAGGAGCTGTGGGCGGAACTGGGCAAGGAAGGCCCCGCCCGCGACGGCCTGCTGATGGGCGAGGCCTGGCCGGTGCTGCCGGACGCCTTTGTCGATGCGGACGCCGAGGCCGAGATCGGCTGGCTGGTCGACCTGATCGGTGAAATCCGCGCCCTGCGGGCCGAGATGAACGTGCCGCCGTCGGCCAAGCCGCCGTTGGCCTTCGTCGCCCCGGACGCTGCTACGGCGGAGCGCATCGCGCGTCACCGCGATCTGATCCTGACCCTGGGCCGCGTGTCCGAGGTCGCCGTGGCCGAGGCCGCGCCCGCCGGGGCCGTGACGTTCGTCTCGGGCGGGGCGACGGTCGCGCTGTCGCTGGCCGGGATCATCGACCTGGCCGCCGAACGCGCGCGTCTGGAGAAGGAGATCACCGCCTTCGACAGCGACATCGGCCATGTGAACAAGAAGCTGGGCAACCCCAACTTCGTCGCCCGCGCCGCCGCCGAAGTGGTTGACGAACAGCGCGCCAAGCTGGCCGAGGCCGAAGAGGGCAAGGCCAAGCTGCAGGCCGCTCTGGCCCGCCTGGACGCGATGGAAGGGTGAGCCGGCTGCGACTGGATCAGCTGCTGGTCGCACGTGGCCTGGCGGAAAGCCGGGCCAAGGCCAAGGCGGCGATCGAGGCGGGCGGCGTCACTGTGGACGGCGCGCCCGCCAGGGCGGCGTCTCAGGGCGTTAGCGAAGAGGCTGAAGTCACCTACGCCGACGCCTTCCGTTGGGTGGGGCGCGGCGCCTTGAAGCTGGAGCGGGCGCTGAACTTGTGGCCGGTCACGGTCCGAGGGCGCGTCGTGCTGGACGTCGGCGCCTCGACCGGCGGCTTCTCCGAGGTTTGCCTGGATCGCGGTGCTGCGCGGATTTTCGCCGTGGACGTCGGCACGGGGCAACTGCATCCGAAGGTCGCCGCCGATCCGCGTGTGCTGAATCTGGAGAAGACCGACGCCCGCAATCTGACGCCTGAAATCATCACCGAGGCGCCGTCCCTGATTGTTTGCGACGTCAGCTTCATCAGCCTGTCGAAGGTGCTGCCGACGGCGCTTGATCTGGCGGCGCCGGGGGCTGATCTGATCACTCTCGTCAAGCCGCAGTTCGAGGCGGACGGCCCCAAGGCGGTCGGCAAGAAGGGCGTGGTCAAGGATCCGGAGGCGCACGCCGCCGCCGTGGCCAAGGTCCGCGACTGGCTGGACGAGAGCGGCTGGACCGTGCGCGAGGTCGCCGACAGCCCGATCACGGGCGGGGACGGCAACGTCGAGTTTTTGCTCTGGGCGCAAAAAGCCTGAGCCCAAACGATTTGAGGGCCGCCGGATATCCGGCGGCCCTCTTCACATCGTCGATTGACAGGGGGGCTGAAACTTAATCGACGACGCGATAGCGGCCCGATTGGTCGCGGCAGGAGCGGACGTAGCGCGTCTCCATGCGACCGTCGGGAAGACGGATGTTGCTTTCGGCCAGGCGGCATTCATCGCCATAGCCTTGATAGCTGTTGGTTTGGGGGCTGTAGCCCGGATCGATGGTTTGCGGATAATCGCGGTAGTAGTCATAGCCGTCGCGGCGATCATCATAGCGTCGACCGTCGTCGTAGCCGCGGTTGTCATAGCCATAGGCCGGCGGGACACGGGTTCCCTGATAGCCATAGTTGACGTCGCGGCGCGTGCGGCTGTCGCAGGCGGCCGAGCTGTTGCCCACACCGGCGCCGATCGCGGCGCCCAGAACCCCGCCCAAGGCGCTGCCCTCGGTG
>NZ_DAMCNG010000075.1:0-11625 GCF_032107865.1 Brevundimonas sp. | reverse complement strand
CGGCGGCCGAGCGAACCAGCAGGGTCGACTTCAGCGCCGTCTCCAGCCGCGCGACGCGCCGCCCGACGGTGGCCGCGTCCACGCCCAGCCGCTGCGCCGCCGTGGCCAGCGACCCGGCGCGGGCGGCCGCCAAAAACACCCTCAGATCATCCCAGTCGAACATATGCAGATATGCACATCATCACCTGCAAGATTGCAATGGGCCTGACCGGCCCGCTCTGCTAGGGCAGGCTCACGAAAAACCATAATCATCGGGAGAGACGTTCAATGCGCGATATTCGCCACTTCATCGACGGTGCGGCTTTTGATGGGGCGTCGGGCCGCTTCGGCGACGTCTTCAACCCCAACACCGGCGAGGTTCAGGCCCGCGTCCAACTGGCAACGCCGTCGGAACTGGATCGCGCGGTCCAGTCGGCGCAGGCCGCCTTTGAAGGCTGGTCCTCGACCAACCCGCAGCGGCGCGCCCGCGTCATGTTCGAGTTCAAGCGCCTGGTCGAGGCGAACATGAACGAACTGGCCGAACTGCTGTCCAGCGAGCACGGCAAGGTCATCGCCGACTCCAAGGGCGATATCCAGCGCGGTCTGGAAGTGATCGAGTTCGCCTGCGGCATCCCGCACGCCTCGAAGGGCGAGTACACCTATGGCGCCGGTCCGGGCATCGACGTCTATTCCATGCGCCAGCCGCTGGGCGTGGTCGCGGGCATCACTCCGTTCAACTTCCCCGGCATGATCCCGATGTGGATGTTCGGCGTGGCCATCGCCGCGGGCAACACCTTCATCCTGAAGCCGTCCGAGCGTGATCCGTCCCTGCCGGTGCGTCTGGGCGAGCTGATGATGGAGGCCGGCGCGCCCAAGGGCGTGCTGAACGTCGTCCACGGCGACAAGGTGGCGGTCGACTCCATTCTCGAACACCCGCTGGTCCACGCCGTCAGCTTCGTCGGTTCGTCCGACATCGCCCACTATGTGTTCCAGAAGGGCGCGGCTCACGGCAAGCGCGTCCAGGCCATGGGCGGCGCCAAGAACCACGGCATCGTCCTGCCCGACGCCGACATGGATCAGGTCATCAAGGATCTGACCGGCGCGGCCTACGGCTCGGCCGGCGAGCGCTGCATGGCCCTGCCGGTCGTGGTGCCGGTCGGTCAGCGCACCGCCGACGAACTGCGTGAGCGTCTGGTCTCGGAAATCCCCAACCTGCGCGTCGGCGTCTCGACCGACGCCGAGGCCCACTATGGCCCCGTCGTCACCCAGACCCACAAGGACAAGGTTCTGGGCTGGATCAACAAGGGCGTGGAAGAAGGCGCCGAACTGGTCGTCGACGGCCGCGAATTCAGCCTTCAGGGCCACGAGAAGGGCTTCTTCATCGGCCCGTCGCTGTTTGACCACGTCAAGCCGGAGATGGAATCCTACAAGGAAGAGATCTTCGGCCCGGTGCTGCAGATCATGCGCGCCGCCAGCTTCGAGGAGGCCCTGAGCCTGCCGAGCAAGCACCAGTACGGCAACGGCGTCGCCATCTTCACCCAGAACGGCCGCGCGGCCCGCGACTTCGCCGCCCGCGTCAACGTCGGCATGGTCGGCATCAACGTGCCGATCCCGGTGCCGGTGGCCTATCACTCGTTCGGCGGCTGGAAGCGCTCGGCCTTCGGCGACATCAACCAGCACGGCATGGAAGGCGTCCGCTTCTGGACCAAGACCAAGACCGTGACGGCCCGCTGGCCCGATAGCGATCTGGAGCACGCGGACAGCAGCTTCGTCATCCCGACGATGGGCTGATCCTGACCCTCTCCCGATGGGAGAGGGCTTGAGCCTCGGAGAGCGAAGCGATCCGCTAAGGCGAAAGGGTGAGGGTTCAGCCTGTCAGTCGGCGGCAGCCGTTGCGATACGGCTTGCGCCGACTGAGGTCGGGGACCCTCATCCGCCCCTTCGGGGCACCTTCTCCCATCGGGAGAAGGAACTATAAGAGCGTATAGGGAATAACCCCGCGCTCGTTCTCCGGCACGGCCAGCGTTCGGTCGATCGGCGGGAACGCCCGCTGGGTGCAGTCCGTCCGCTCGCAGATGCGGCAGTTCACCCCCATGCGCGTCGGCGGGCCGTTCAGGTCCAGCCCATCCGCATAGACCAGTTGCGCCGCGTGCTCGATCTCGCATCCCAGCCCCAGCGCATAGCGGCGATCCGGCTCCAGAAACGATCCGCCCGGCTTGGACACGCTCTTGGCGAGGCAGACGTAGCGGGCGCCGTCCGGCATTTCCGACAGATTGACCAGAATGCGGTCCGGCGCGCTGAACGCCTCATGCACGTTCCATAGCGGGCAGGCGCCGCCGAAGCGGGCGAACTGGAAGCGTGTGGCGCTGTGCCGCTTGGTGATGTTTCCGGCCATGTCGACCCGCGCGAAATAGAAGGGCACGCCGCGCCAGCCGGGGCGCTGTAGCGTGCTCAATCGGTGGCAGGCCTGTTCGAAGCTGACGTGGAAGCGGTTGCGCAGGCGGTCCACGTCGTGCCGCAACTCCCGCGCCGCCTCCAGAAACGCGCGATAGGGCAACAGCAGCGCCCCCGCCGCATAGTTGGCCAGACCAACCCGGCACACGTCGCGCGCGGCGGGAATGTCGAAGGCGGCGCGGTCCAGTTCGTGCTCGATCAGGTCCTCGAACCGTAAGCGAACCAACTGGTGCGCCATCTGGAAGGCGCGGGTGGCGCCCGGCAGACTGGCGTCGACATAGAGGATGCGCGCGCCCGGATCGAAACGCCGCATGGCGCCGCGCCCCTGACCGGTGGCGACTCGAACGCCGCACAGGTCATTGAGGGCGGCCTCAAGCTCGCGCTCCGGATGGACGCCGTCGCCGAGATTCAGCCGCGCGGCCAGATCCTCGGCCGCGCGATCCAGCGCATCGATGTAGTTGTCGCGATAGTGGAAGAAGTCGCGCACCGCCTCATAGGGCAGGGCGGGGGCGGCGTCGGCGGCGTGTTCGTCGCGGCCCAGCGTCTCGTTCAGCGTCTTCAGCCGCTCGTCCAGACGGCGGTAGTCCTGGTGCAGGGCCAGGAACTGACGCGCCAGCCGGGGGGCGTTCATGGCCGCCTGCTTCAGCTCGCCCGCCGTGGGTGCCTCGGCGTGGCCTGCGACGTCGGTGGTCGCCTCGCGCAGGTCGGCGATCAGGCGGGCGTCGCCGTCCAGATCGAACAGGCTGGCGTCCACGTCGAAGGCGCGCGTCAGGGCGATCAGCACCCGCGCCGTGGCCGGGCGCTGGTTCGTCTCGATCTGCGACAGATAGGACGGCGACAGCGCCAGCCGCCCGGCGCACTGCTCCAGCGTCCAGCCGCGCGTCTCGCGCAGCTTGCGGACCTTGGTCCCGAGGTAGAGTTTTTCAGCCATGGTTGTTGGGCATTGCAACTTTGCAAAAACGCCTGTCCGCCTTGGCAAGCCTACGCACTTACGCAGGTTTTGCAAAGTTGCGATTGCCTTTCTGCGATGAAGCGGCTTGTTGGACCCTGAACGAAGTCAGGGAGTCGCTCCAACCATGAGCCAGGCCATCCTCGAGGAACTCGAGCGCCGTCGCGCCGCCGCCAAGCTGGGCGGGGGCGAGAAGCGTATCGCCAGCCAGCACGCCAAGGGCAAACTCACCGCCCGCGAACGCATCGGCGTCCTGCTGGACGAAGGCTCCTTCGAAGAGACCGACATGTTCGTGGAGCATCGCAGCCACGACTTCGGGATGCAGGATCAGCGTATCCCCGGCGACGGCGTCGTCACCGGGCGCGGCACGATCAACGGCCGTCTGGTCTATGTCTTCTCGAAGGACTTCACCGTGTTCGGCGGCTCGCTGTCGGGCGCCCACGCGGCCAAGATCGTCAAGATCCAGAAGATGGCCCTGACGGCGGGCGCGCCGATCATCGGCCTGTTCGATGCGGGCGGCGCACGCATTCAGGAAGGCGTGGAGAGCCTGGCCGGGTACGCCGACATCTTCCTGCAGAACACCCTGGCCTCGGGCGTCATCCCGCAGATTTCGGTCATCATGGGCCCGTGCGCGGGCGGCGACGTCTATTCGCCCGCCATCACCGACTTCATCTTCATGGTGAAGGACACCTCCTACATGTATGTGACCGGTCCCGACGTGGTGAAGACGGTCACTAACGAAGTGGTCAGCCACGAAGACCTGGGCGGCGCCCGCGTCCATGCGGGCAAGTCGGGTGTCGCCGACGGCGCCTTCGAGAACGATCTGGAGGCCCTGTCGGAAGTGCGCCGCCTGATCGGCTTCCTGCCGCTGTCGAACCGCGAGACGCCGCCGGTTCGCGAAACCTATGACGAGCCGGATCGCGACGAGGCGTCGCTGGACACGCTGGTCCCGGCCAATCCGAACCAGCCCTATGACATGAAGGAGCTGATCCTGAAGACGGTCGACGAGGCCGACTTCTTCGAGATCGGCGCTGACTTCGCCAAGAACATCATCTGCGGCTTCGGCCGTCTGGACGGCCAGCCGGTCGGCATCGTCGGCAATCAGCCCCAGACGCTGGCGGGCGTGCTGGATATCGACAGCAGCCGCAAGGCCGCGCGCTTTGTGCGCTTCTGCGACGCCTTCCACATCCCGCTGGTGACCTTCGTCGATGTGCCGGGCTTCATGCCGGGCACGAAGCAAGAGTACGGCGCCCTGATCAAGCACGGCGCCAAGCTGCTGTTCGCCTATGCCGAGGCCACGGTGCCCAAGCTGACGGTCATCACGCGCAAGGCCTATGGCGGCGCCTATGACGTCATGAGCTCCAAGCACCTGCGCGGCGACGTCAACTACGCCTGGCCCACCGCCGAGATCGCGGTCATGGGCGCCAAGGGCGCGGTCGAGATCATCTTCCGCAAGGAGGCCGGCGACCCCGAGGCCCTGGCGGCGCGCGAGGCCGAGTACAAGGCACGCTTCGCCAACCCGTTCGTAGCGGCGGGCCTCGGCTACATCGACGACGTCATCATGCCCCACGGCACGCGTCGCCGCCTGATCAAGGCCCTGCGCACGCTGAAGAACAAGACCCAGGAAAATCCCTGGAAGAAGCACGACAACATCCCGCTGTAAGGCCCAGAAATGTTCGATAAAATTCTGATCGCCAACCGCGGCGAGATTGCTGTTCGCGTCATCAAGACCTGCCGCCGCATGGGCATCAAGACGGTGGTCGTCTACTCCGACGCCGACGCCGGGTCGCTGGCGTGCGAGATGGCGGACGAGACGGTGCACATCGGCCCGTCGCCCGCCGCCCAGTCCTATCTGATCCAGGACAAGATCGTGGACGCCGTGAAGCAGACGGGGGCGCAGGCCGTGCACCCCGGCTTCGGCTTCCTGTCGGAAAACGCTGGGTTTGCGCGGCGGCTGAAGGCCGAGGGCATCGCCTTCATCGGGCCGAACCCCGAGGCGATCGACGCCATGGGCGACAAGATCACGTCGAAGAAGTTCGCGGCTGAAGCGGGCGTCTCGACCGTGCCGGGGCACATGGGCCTGATCGAAACGCCGGACGAGGCGGTGAAGATCGCGCGCGAAATCGGCTATCCGGTGATGATCAAGGCTTCGGCCGGGGGCGGGGGCAAGGGCATCCGCGTCGCCCATTCGGACGACGACATGGCCGAGGGCTTCGCCGCCGTGAAGGCCGAGGCGCTGAACGCCTTTGGCGACGACCGCGTCTTCCTCGAGAAGTTCATCGTCGACCCGCGCCACATCGAGATTCAGGTGCTGGGCGACAAGCACGGCAACGTCATCCACCTGTTCGAGCGCGAGTGCTCGATCCAGCGCCGCAACCAGAAGGTCATCGAGGAGGCGCCGTCGCCTCTGCTGGACGAGGTGACCCGCGCCGCCATGGGGGCGCAGGCTGTCGCGCTTGCCAAGGCGGTGAACTATGACTCGGCGGGCACGGTCGAGTTCGTCGCCGGTCAGGACAAGAGCTTCTTCTTCCTGGAGATGAACACCCGTCTGCAGGTCGAGCACCCGGTGACAGAGCTGATCACTGGCGTCGATCTGGTCGAGCAGATGATCCGCTCGGCCTGGGGCGAGCAACTGGCGATCAAGCAGGACGACCTGTCGATCAACGGCTGGGCCATCGAGAGCCGCATCTACGCCGAGGACCCTTACCGCGGCTTCCTGCCGTCGATCGGCCGTCTGGTGCGCTATGAGCAGCCGGAAGAGGGCGATCAGGGCGACTATACGGTCCGCAATGACTCGGGCGTCCGCGAGGGCGACGAGATCAGTATGTTCTACGACCCCATGATCGCCAAGCTGTGCGCCTGGGGCGAGACGCGCGACGACGCCGTGCGCGGCATGGCCCGCGCGCTGGAGGACACGCATCTGGCAGGTCTGGGCCACAATGTGCCCTTCCTGGCCGCCGTCATGGATCAGGAACGCTTCCAGTCCGGTGAGTTGTCGACGAGCTACATCAAGGACGAGTTCCCGGAGGGCTTCAATGGTCTGGCGCCGTCGGCCGAGCAGGTGAAGATCCTGATCGCCTCGGCCGTGGCCATGAACGAGGTCATCGCCGAACAGGACGGCGACCCCAGCGAGCGCACCGACTGGACCGTCCTGATCGACAAGGCGGCCTATGAGGTCGAGGTCGGCTATGACGAGGCCGAAGACCTGATCGTCGCCATCGACGGCGAGGAAGTCTCCCTGTCCGAGATCGAGTGGCGTCCGGGCCTGTCGCTGTTCAAGGCGGCGCTGGACGACGACGCCTTCACCGCCGAGGTGAAGCGCGCCGCCGACGGGTTCGACATCCGCCACCGCGCGGCGCGGGCGCGGGTGCGCGTGCTGCGCCCCGACGTGGCGCACCTCTACGCCCTGCTGCCCGAGAAGCAGGCGGCGGATACGTCCAAGCTGGTGCTGTCGCCGATGCCGGGCCTGGTGGTCGACATCCCCGTGGTCGAGGGCCAGGAGGTCAAGTCCGGCGAGACGGTGGCTATCATCGAAGCCATGAAGATGCAGAACATCCTCAAGGCCGAGCGCGACGGCAAGGTGAAGGCGGTCAAGGCCAAGGCCGGCGATCCGGTCGCCGCCGACGACGTGCTGGTGGAGTTCGAGTAAATGACCGAGTTCGCCGTCCCGACCCCGCTCGAATGGCGCGACGCCGCCGTCAAGGCGCTGAAGGAGCGTCCGCTGGAGAGCCTCATCCATCTGGATGCGGACCATCTGGCGACCAAGCCCCTGTATGGGACGGCGAACGGGGGCGAGCCTGTGTTCGCGCCTCGGTCCTCGGATTCCGAAGGCCGGGCGTGGGACGTGCGGGCGCTGAACGAGGGCGAGGACGCCGATGTCCTGAACTGCGCCATTCTGACCGATCTGGAAAACGGGGCGGCGTCCGTCCTGATCGCCGGGCCGGTCGCGGCGGACGCAGGTCGATTGGCCCGCGCGCTGGACGGAGTGGCGCTGGAGCTGGCGCCGGTGGCGCTGGACGCCGGGTTTGAGGGCGTGACGGCGGCGGAGGCTCTGTCGGCGGTCGCCAAGGGCTCGCCTCGCGCCAAGCTGGCTTTCCACCTCGATCCGATCTCGGCCTATGCCGAGGCGGGCGGGGCGCCGGGCGATTTTGCAGCCATCATGGCCGAGACGGCCAAGGCGGCGGCGACCCACGCCGCGACCTATCCCGAGGCGACGCTGTTCATGGCCTCGGGTCGTGTGGCGCATGAGGCGGGCGGCTCCATCGCGCAGGAACTGGCCTTCGCCGCGTCGTCGGCTGTGGCCTATGTGAAGGCGGCCGTAGAAGCAGGTCTGTCGGCCGAGGCGGCGCTGAAGGGCGTGGTTCTGGGCGTCGCCGTCGATCAGGCCTATTTCGACTCCCTGACCAAGATCCGCGCCCTGCGCCTGATCTGGGCCAGCGTTTCAAAGGCGTTTGGCGCCGAGGTTCCGGCGGTCATCGAGGCGCGCTCGTCGCGGCGGATGCTGTCGGCGCGCGATCCGTGGCCGAACATGCTGCGCCTGACCGCTGCCGGGTTCGCAGGGGCTGTGGGCGGGGCCGATGCGGTGGTGCTGGACGGCTTCACCCGCGCGGCGGGCCTGCCGGACGACTTCGCCAAGCGTCAGGCGCGCAACACCCAGCTGATCCTGATGGAAGAGTCCAACCTGGGCCGCGTCGACGATCCGGCCAGCGGCTCCTGGTATCTGGACGCCCGCACGCGCGAACTGGCCGAGGCGGCCTGGGCCGAGTTTCAGGTCTATGAGGCCGAAGGCGGCGTCATCGCCTGTCTGGAAGGCGGGGTGATCCAGCCTCGCATCGCCCGCGCTCGCGACATGGCCGAAAAAGCCATCAAGGACGGCGGCGCCCAGATCATCGGCGTCACCAAATTCGTCGACCCGGATGTGCGTTCCGCGCCGGTGACGCCTGCGCCCGCAGCGGCCGCCATCGGAACGTTCGAGGCCCTGGCGCCTGTCCGCTTCGCCGCCGCCTTCGAGGAGGCCGCCCAATGAGCTTTCCTGATTTTTCCAAGGTCGCCCTCGATCTGGGCGCGACCGGCGCCGGGCCGGAACGCGCGGCATGGACCACGCCCGAGGGGCTGACGGTCGAGACGGCCTATGGGCCGGATGCGTTGGATGGGCTGGACTTCATCCACGGTCTGCCGGGCTTCGCCCCCTTCGTGCGCGGCCCCTATCCGACCATGTATGCGGGCGCGCCCTGGACCATCCGCCAGTATGCGGGCTTCTCGACCGCCGAGGAGTCCAACGCCTTCTATCGCCGCAACCTGGCCGCCGGTCAGAAGGGCCTGTCGGTCGCCTTCGATCTGGCCACCCACCGGGGCTATGACAGCGACCACCCGCGGGTGAAGGGCGACGTCGGCATGGCGGGCGTGGCCATCGACTCCATTCTGGACATGCGGACCCTGTTCGACGGCATTCCGCTGGACCAGATGTCGGTGTCCATGACGATGAACGGGGCGGTGCTGCCGATCCTGGCTCTCTACGTCGTGGCGGGCGAGGAGCAGGGCGTCGATCACGCCAAGCTGACCGGGACCATTCAGAACGACATTCTGAAGGAGTTCATGGTCCGCAACACCTACATCTATCCGCCCGCACCCTCGATGCGGATCATTGCCGACATCTTCGAGTGGACGGCGAAGGAAACGCCCAAGTTCAACTCCATCTCCATCTCCGGCTATCACATGCAGGAGGCGGGGGCGTCGGCGGACATCGAGCTGGCCTATACCCTGTCGGACGGGATCGAATACCTGCGCGCGGGCAAGGCGGCGGGCATGGAGATCGACCGTTTCGCGCCGCGCCTGAGCTTCTTCTGGGCCATCGGCATGAACTACTTCATGGAGGTGGCCAAGATGCGCGCCGGCCGCCTGCTGTGGGCCGAAGCGGTGAAGCGGGAAGGCGGCGTCAATCCGAAGTCGCTGTCCCTGCGGACCCACTGCCAGACCTCGGGCTGGTCGCTGGCGGCGCAGGATGTGTTCAACAATGTGCCGCGCACCATGGTCGAGTGCATGGCGGCGGCGGGCGGCCAGACGCAGAGCCTGCACACCAATGCGCTGGACGAGGCGCTGGCCCTGCCGACCGACTTCTCGGCCCGGATCGCGCGCAACACCCAGATTCTGGCGCAGGCCGAGACGGGTCTGACGCGCGTCATCGACCCGTGGGGCGGCAGCTTCTACGTCGAGCGCCTGACGCAGGAGCTGGCGACCAAGGCTCGCGCCCTGATGGAGGAGGTCGAGGCCTACGGCGGCATGGCCAAGGCCATTGAGGCGGGCATTCCCAAGCTGCGTATCGAGGAATCCGCCGCCAAGACCCAGGCGCGCATCGACACCGGCCAGCAGACGGTCGTGGGGGTGAACAAATATCTGAACCCCGTGGTCGACGACATTCCGATGCTGAAGGTCGACAACGCCGAGGTGCGCGCCCGCCAGATCGAGAAGTTGCAACGCCTGAAGGCCGAGCGCGACGAGGCGGCGACGCAAGCCGCTCTCGACGCCCTGACCGAGGGCGCGCGCGGCAATGAAAACCTGATGGAGCTGGCGGTGCGGGCCGCCCGCGCCAAGGCCACCGTCGGCGAGATCTCCGACGCGCTGGAGGCCGCCTTCGGCCGCCACATCGCCACGGTGAAGACGGTCTCTGGCGTCTATGCGAAAGAGGCCGGGAACGATCCCAAGGTCGCCCGCGCTCGTGAAATGGTCGCCGCCTTCGTCGAGAACGACGGCGGCCCGCCGCGCATCCTGATCGCCAAGCTGGGACAGGACGGCCACGACCGGGGCCAGAAGGTGGTCGCCACCGGTTACGGCGACATCGGCTTCGACGTGACGGCCGGTTCGCTGTTCCAGACGCCGGCCGAGGCGGCCAAGGACGCGGTCGAGAAGAACGTCCACGCGGTCGGCGCCTCGTCGCTGGCGGCGGGGCATTTGACGCTGGTTCCTGAGCTGAAGGCTGAACTGGCGAAGCTGGGGCGCGAGGACATCATGATCGTGGTTGGCGGGGTCATTCCGCCGTCGGACGTCCAGCCCCTGCTCGATATGGGCGCGGCGGCCGTCTATCCGCCCGGCTCGGTCATCGCCGAGACGGCGGCGGACCTGATCGAGAAGCTGAACCAGCGCCTGGGCTATGCTCAGCCCGCGCCAGCCAAGAATATGGGGGAGACCAAGAAGTGATCGGCAATCTGAACCACGTCGGCGTCGCCACGCCCTCCATCGCCGACTCCATCAAGCTGTATCGCGACGTGCTGGGCGCGACGAAGATCGGCGAGCCGTTCGACCTGCCCGCGCAGGGGGTGAAGGTCTGCTTCATCGACACGCCGACGGCTCAGATCGAACTGATCGAGCCGTTCGACGAGACCAGCCCGATCACCGGCTTCCTGGCCAAGAACCCCAAGGGCGGCCAGCACCATGTCTGCTTTGAAGTGGCCGATATCCACGCCGCCATTGCCGAAATGCGCGCCAAGGGCGTGACCATTCTGGGCACAGGCGAGCCCCGCATCGGCGCGCACGGAACGCCGGTGGTGTTCCTGCATCCCAAGGAGATGGGCGGAGTGCTGATCGAACTGATGGAGACCCCGAAGGGCGATCACTAGAAGACAAAGGCCCGGTCGCGAGACCGGGCCTTTTCATTGATCAGTACAAAATCTTCCGCAGGCTGATCCTGAACGTGCGGCCCAGCGGGTCGAGGTAGTCGGGCTGATAGGACAGCGGCGTCTCGCCCAGGCCGTCGCGGACCTTCAGGCGCTGGTCGAAGATGTTCTCGACGCCGACGCTGACGCGGGCGCCCTTCAGCCACGGATAGCGAGACACCCAATTCTCACGCGACGACAGGTCGGCGAACAGGTTCAGGTTCACTGTCGTCAGGTCCGAGAAACTCAGGTCGTCGTCCGGCGACGAGCCGCCGTTGATCCGCGTGGACTCTTTCCAGTTGGCGTTCAGGAAGCCGCCCATGCCGCTCTTGAAGGCGCCCATCTGCAGCTGGACCTCGTTGCGGGACTGGCCGCCGCGCGCCCCGATAGCGGCGCCGTCCAGCAGGTCGAGCACCGGCAGGCCGTCGCGGATCGTGATCTCATCCTGGATGCGATAGGTGTGATAGAGCGAGACGTTGAACCGCCCCTGGCCCGGCATCATGCCGCCGCCCCGGTTGCGTCCGCCGCCAGACTGCATCCGCATTCCGCCGCCCGGAGGCGGACCGCCCGCGCCATGACCGCCCGGAGGCGGGC
>NZ_DAMCNG010000074.1:0-11784 GCF_032107865.1 Brevundimonas sp. | reverse complement strand
CTGGAGGGGCGAGGCTCCGCGAGCCATGAAGCCGGCGATCAGGCCGGCCAGAACATCGCCGGACCCGGAGGTCGCCAGGCCCGCGACCCCGCCCTGGTGCCGCCAGGCCAGGCCGGACGGGGTGGCCACGAAGGTCGTGGCCCCCTTCATCACGACGACGGACTGCAGGCGGCCGGCCGCCTCACGCGCCATGGCGAGAGGGATCGGCCAGCACCGCCTCCCGGGAGAGATCAAGCAGTCGGGCCATCTCCCCGGCATGGGGCGTGAGGACGACGCGTCCATTCGCCAGCCGGGAGAAGATCTCGGCTTCTGACGGCGAAGGCAGGGCGGCGGCGTCCACCATCATGGGAAGGAAGGGCCAGGCCTCCATCAGCCTTTGGGCGAACCTGCGCGGGGTTTTGCGCGGCGCCATGCCGGGTCCGATCACCACGGACTCGGCATGGGCGGCAAGCGCCGCTGCGCAGGGGGCGGAGGGCAGGGCGATCTCAAGCCGTCGGGTCTCGGGCACGCACAGCATGGCGGCCTCGGGCAGGACGGCGCCCACCAGCTCTCGCCCCCGGGCGGCCGATGGTAGAATTTTCCCAGGAGGCGACGCGCTTCGGCCTGATCCGGAAAGAGCTCCGTCACGCCTGACGCGGTGAGCCGGTGCAGGACCCCGAACTCCCGTTCGCGAAGGCGCTCGTCCTCGCACAGGGCGATGGACGCCCCCGCCAGACCGCCGGCGGCTCGAATGGCTTCCGCGGTTTGCCGAGCGCGCCGATAGGGTGAAGCCAGGACGATTCCGGACGCTGATGGACCGGGAGGTTTGCGAACCAGGTCCCGAGGGCCTGGGCCTGGACGCGGCCCTGGGCGCTCAGCGGGACGTCGGCGTCCCGCATTTCCAGCTGGATACGATCATGACCCGCGGCATGGGCGGCTGTTAGCGCGACATTGCCGGCGCTTTGCCCATGGCGGACCAGCCAGAGGGCCGCTGGCCAGCGAGAGGCGGCGGTCATGTGGGATTTCGCGGCAGGCGGGGCCCGGCATGCTCGGATATAGCCGGCGGCGCCTCGCCTGCTCGTGCAGGGACGCCGCAACCGCTCTCCAGGCTCAAGCCGCTTCCGCCAGCGGAGAGGCGGCCGGAATGGCGTCTGCGGCGGCCGAAGCGCATTGGTTCAGGGGCGTGCGGGGAGACACCGGCGCCATGGGCCTGGCCGCAGCATGGCAAGGCGAGGATGTGAAGACATAGAAGCCGCGGTCGGCCATGGCGGCGAAGAAGTCCTGATCGTAGACGCGATCCGCAAACATCGAACTGACGGTCTCCCTTCCGGTCATCGGGAGGGCGTAACGAGACCCTCGCTGCAGCGTTCCACGGGTCGGGCTACCGACTCTTCGATCGGCGCAAGGCGCAGGGACCTCAGTCGTCAGTCGCCCGCTCAAGGGGCGCCTCGGCACCCGTCATCTGCGGGTCAGGCCGCTTTTCCTGATTTCTCAGAAACCCCGTCAACGCCGTGGCGAGGTAGACGAGAGCCAGCAGCAGAAGGAGGAGGCCTCCGAACTGCAGGAGCCGCCGGGGGTTGCGCAGGACTGGCGGCTTGTCGGCGGACTTCATCGGAGCGCTTTCCTTCAGGCTCGGTGTTCGGGTGTTCAAGCGCCCGGAGCCGCCGCCTGTTCCCGGGGGGCGCCGATGTGTCGCCGATCCGCCTTTTAGAGGCGATGCGCCCGGAACGCGTCGGTCGCCGAAGCGCTACCCGGGAGCAGCCGGCCGCCGGACCCTCCGTCCTTCGCGGTCGAAGAGACAACCCCTGGTCAGGTGAGGAATGGACATGAAATTCTACGAGATCGTCGTCGCCGACGCCCACGGCGCCGAGCGCAAGCTGAGGGTTCCTTCTCCGACGGATGCCCAGGCGGCGGACGCCGCCGCCCCCCTGTTGAAAAGCGGCGACTCCATTCTTTCGATCCGCGAGACGCCCGACGACGGTCTTCAGAGAACCGACGGTCCGCCCCCCAAGACCCAGGCCGAGGAACTCACGCCGACCACGCCCGGCATGGCGGCCCGTCGCGACGCTTCATGAGCCCTGATGGCCTAGCCGGCAGCGCAGCCCCCGGTGAGATCAAGCTCCGCGTCGGGACGGCGGGCTGGGCCATTCCCGCAGGGGTGAGAGACCGGTTTCCCGTCGCGGGCGGCGGACTCGAACGCTACGCCAGCCGTCTCGGCGCCGTGGAGATCAACTCCACCTTCTACCGCCGTCACCGCGTCTCGACCTTTGAGCGCTGGGCCGCCGCCACGCCTGCGGACTTCCGTTTCGCGGTCAAGGCGCCGCGTGAAATCACGCACCGCCGCAAGCTGGAGAACTGCGAAGACCTGCTCGCGGACCTGGCCGCCGATCTCCGCGGGCTGGGAGACCGCCTCGGACCGGTCCTGATCCAGACGCCGCCGGGCCTGGCCTTTGACGAGACCCGGACAGGCGCTTTTCTGGACGCCTGCGAAGCCCTGCTCGAAGCTTCGATCGTGATGGAGCCCCGGCACGCTTCCTGGTTCACGACCTCGGCGGATCATTGGCTCGCTTCTCGCCGGGTCGCGCGTGTTGCGGCCGATCCGGAACCCGCGCCGGGGGCAGGCCTGCCCGGCGGCTGCGGGGCCCATGTCTACTTCCGCCTGCACGGCAGTCCGGACATGTATCGCTCGGCCTATGGGCGCGATCGGCTCAAGGCCATCCTTCAACGGGTCATGGCGGCGGGGGAGGTCGGGGCCGAGCGCTGGGTCATTTTCGACAACACCGCCTCGGGCGCGGCGGCGGCGGATGCGCTCGCGCTCGCCTGGATGGCGAGGTCCGCCTAGTCTCCGGTCTGGTCGTGAGGCGCGGCGACAGGCTTGGACTCGGGCGACTCGCGTTGCCGCAGGAAGATCGACAGGACCACCAGGACCGCCGTCGACAAAAACTCGCTCTGCCAGTTCTGGAAGGACTCGAACCAGAGCTGGGGGTCGGCGAGATAGGCGACGGTCCCCGTGGCCGCCGCGCCATGCTCCAGCGCCTCCTGTGCGGCCGCTCGCGCGCTTTGGGTCCAGTGGAGGATGAAGGAGGCGAGGAAAAGGACCACAAGCGCCAGACCCAGGGACCGCGAATAGACGGCCCGCGCGAAGGCGCCCCAGCGCAGGGGCGGGCGCTCCCGCCTTGTCGGCCTGGGCCTGAAGATCGGCGTCGCGGGGCGGCGCCTCGGGGTCCCGGGATTCCGACGAACCCTTCTGGATCAGGAAGGCGGTCAGGACCACATAGGCCGCCATCTGCAGGAACTCGCTCTCCCAGTTCTCGAAGACGGTCGACAGGAAGGGAGCGCTGCCGAGGTATTCCATCAGCGTGCCGCCGTCCTGCCCGTGACGCAGGGCGTCCGCCGTCTCGACCCGCCATCCTGTCAGGGCGTGGCCGATAATGCTGGCGGCGAAGAGGAGCAGAAGAAAAAGCGTCAGTCCGTTGTCGCGCAAGATCCGCATGATGTCCTCCGGGTCGCCTTTGAAACGTGGTGACACGGTCAAGGCTCCTCTGACGCAGAGGCGCCGTGGAAGCTCCCTGTGTCGGGTAGAGGCGCGAGAAACAGACGGCGGCGAGGGGGATTGCCCTGTCTCACCGGAAGGACATCGCCCATGAACGCTCAGCAGTCCGGAGCGCTTTCGCTCGCCTCAATCGCCTTGCAGCTGACCCTCCTCGACACCCTGGTGGAGAAGGGGCTTCTTGAGCGGGAGGAGGTGCGGCGCCTCCTGCTCCGGGCGGACGCCAAGGTCGGAGAGAGTCCGTCCATGGAGAGGTCACCAGGGGATTTCTCGCCGATCTCCGTCGCGACCTGGGACTCCAGCATGAGTAGGAGCCCCGCCGCCGCTCGACGGGGCGACGGGGCGAGCGCAGGCTTCGCCTTGGCGCTCTCGGCGGACCGAGACCCCCAGCGCTCGGCCGGCGATTTCCGAACGGAGATCCTCTACTGCGGATTCCGCAAGGGCGAGAACTGCAGGTGTTTGGGCTTGTGTCGCCTTCCCGACAGTGGCGCGCAGCCCCGCTGCGCCGGGCTTGCCGGGGCCTGGCCGCGCCGGAAGGCCGGGGCCGGAAACCGGAGGACGCGCGGCGCGCTTCCTCAATCACATCCAGAGGAGCTCATGACCATGCGCCACGCCCCGATCATCGCCGCTTCAGCCGCCGCTGCGCTTCTGTCCGCCTGCAGTCCGCAAGGAGGTAACGAAGCTGTCGACAAGGCCCAGGACGCCGTTTCAGCGCCGGTCGGTCAGACCTCCGCCGCCACCATGGGAAGCAATATGGTCAGCGCCTATGTGCCGGGCGCCGCCATGGGCGACATGTATGAAATCCAGGCCGCCGACATCGCGCTCGAACGGGCCGGACGGGCTGACGTCAAGACTCTGGCTCAGATGATCAAGACGGATCACACCGCCGCCAGCGCGGCCCTCAAGACGGCGGCCGCCACGGCTGCTCCGGACGTCGCCCTGCCGGGCGAACTGGACCAGAGGCGCAAGGGCCTGCTGGATAATCTGAGGTCGGCGGGCGTGGCGGATTTCGACAAGGTCTATATCGACCAGCAGGTCGCGGCCCACCAGGAGGCCGTGACCCTGCATCGCGGCTTCGCCGACAATACGGATGCGCCGGCCCTCGCGGCCCATGCCCGGACCGTACTGCCGAAGATCGAGGCTCACCTGCAGAAGGCGCAGGAGATCCAGGCCGCGATCTCCGCCTGATCGACATGGCCCCCAGGCTGAAGGTTTTTGAATGGTCGGACGGCTTCCATCGTTTCACGGTGGCCGCCCCCTCCCGACCCAAGGCCCTGGCCGCCTGGGGCATCCAGCAGGACATCTTCGCTTCCGGCCTCGCAAAGGAGGCCCCCGAGGCGGAGGACGCCGAGGCGGCGCGAGCGCGACCTGGAGAGGTCGTCGAGCGTGGGCTGACGGTCGACATCGGCCAGGCCGGCCCCCGGGCGGCGCGACCCAGGGCGCGCAAGGGACCGACCGCCGCCGAGCGGCGCCGGGCCCAGCGCCTCGCTGACGAGCTGGAGACGCTCGATCGGGCACAGGCCGAGAGCGCGGAGGCTGTGCGCGTCGAGATGAAAAACCTTGAAGCGAGGGCCGCCGAAGAGAAGGCGCGGTTTGACCAGACACGGACCAGGCTGGTTCGCGATCTGGCCAGGGCGCGCGAGAAGCTATGATGGGCGGAGGCGCCGCGCCTCCCCCGAACCGGAGAGAACCCATGCAGACGCAGCCGACAAGCACTGACGCGGACATGGCGTCGACAGGATTTCTGAGCGACGGCGTCCACGACGGGGACCACGCCTCCTCGTCCATCCAGGCCGTCATGATCAACCGGCCCCGATCCGAGCTCTACGCCTTCTGGCGAGAATTTCGGAACCTTCCTCTTTTCATGGCCAATATCCGGTCCGTCAGCAGCGACGGACGCGACTGGGTCATAGCCGGGCCCGGCGGCATGGATGTCGAACTGGAAACCGAGATCGTCGAAGACCGGCCCGGCGAGAAGATCGCCTGGCGCTCCACGGAGGCGGCGGACGTCGATCACGAAGGCTGGGTCGAGTTCCGCGACAACGCCTTCGGGCGGGGGACCGAGGTCCGGGTCATGATCAGCTATGACCCGCCCGCCGGAGCCGTGGGCAAGTTCGTGGCCAAGGTGATGCAGCGTGAACCGCGGATCCAGGCCCGACGCGAACTTCGCCGCTTCAAACAGCTGATGGAGACGGGCGAGGTTTCCACCTCCCAAGCTCCCGCCGCCGCGTCCCGCGGCTGATCATAGGACGAATTCCATGCGCGCACTGACCTGGCACGGCAAACACGATGTTCGGGTGGACACGGTCCCCGATCCCGAGATCGTCAACCCTCGCGACGCCATCATCAAGATCACCGCCACTGCCATCTGCGGCTCGGACCTCCACCTCTATGACAGCGTCATCCCCGGCATGCACCGCGGCGACATTCTCGGCCATGAGTTCATGGGCGAGGTCGTCGAGGTGGGGCGGGGCAATACGAGCCTCAAGGTCGGGCAGAAGGTGGTGGTGCCATTCGTCATCGCCTGCGGCCAGTGCTTCTTCTGCGGCAAGGAGCAGTATTCGGCCTGCGACAACTCCAATCCCGCCGACAAGTCCGACGCCTCCGAGGTCGCCTACGGCTATCCTGCCGCCGGGCTGTTCGGCTACTCGCACCTGACCGGCGGCTACGCCGGCGGACAGGCCGAGTATGCGCGCATTCCGTATTCGGACTTCGGCCCCATCGTCGTGCCTGACGGCATGGAAGACGAACGGGTGCTCTTCCTGTCGGACATCTTCCCCACCGGCTGGATGGCGGCGGAAAACGCCGGGATCGAACCGGGCGACACGGTAGTGGTCTGGGGATGCGGGCCCGTCGGCCTGTTCACGATCAAGAGCGCCATCCACATGGGCGCGGCGCGGGTGATCGCTATCGACCACCATCCGCGCCGTCTCGCCCTGGCGAAACAGAACGGCGCCGAGGTGCTCAACTATCATGAGGTCAAGGTGCTGGAGGCCCTCAAGGAGATGACGGCGGGCATCGGCCCTGACGCCTGCATCGACGCCGTGGGCATGGAGGCGCACGGTTTCGCTCTCGACAACATCATAGATGCGGTCAAGCAGGAGACGAAACTGGGCACGGACCGCCAGCACGTCCTGCGGGAGGCCATCATGGCCTGCCGCAAGGGCGGCCGCATCTCCATGCCCGGGGTCTATGGCGGCGTCGGCGACAAGCTGCCGATCGGCGCCTTCATGCAGAAAGGGCTGACCCTGAAGACGGGGCAGACCCATGTGCAGAAATACCTGCCCAAGCTGCTGCAGCTGGTGATGGACGGTCAGATCGACACGACCGACCTCATCAGCCATCGCCTTCCCCTCGAGGAGGCGGCGACGGCCTACAAGAACTTCCACGACAATCCCAATGATTGGACCAAGGTCGTACTCAAACCTTGAGCCGCCTCGGGGGCGTCCGGCTTGTCGGCGAACAGGACGAAGGCCCGTCTCCGGTGGAGACGGGCCTCGATGGCGGAGCCTTGCGGCTCGACGCGGTCGGATGAAGGCGGGCGTTCGGGCTAGTCCGGGCTCAGGCGACGGGCCCAGCGGGCCTCGTCGCTCGAAGGACCGAGGCGTTTAGTGGCGATTATCGCGTTCATGGCGTTTCTCCTCGCTGGACGCCTGCTGTGTCGAACGCGCCTCGGCCGAATGGCCCTTGTGCACATCCTTCTCGCCTCCGCCGCCCGAGACCTGGCTGCGGGGCGACAGATGATCGGGATCTTCGGCGTCCTTCACTACGGGATCGGGCTGCGGGGCCTGCCGGTTCTGGTGACTTGAGCCCGGGCCGCCCCAGCGGTCGGCGTCCTTGTCTCGGTCCATTGACGTGTCTCCCTCTTGTTGGTCCAAGCCTGTCGAACCGTCGGTATGACGCCGTGTTCCTACTGTCCGGCAGCGGGCCCTGGCGGTCTTGGCGGAACCCTTCTCGGTCCCTTATCGGGGCGGCCGCCCTGGTCGCGTGGTGTTGAACGGCTGCCGACGGGCAGGATATCAGTTCCGGCTTTGTTCCCTTTCTGCTAGGCGTGGCGCATGGACGTCGCCGCGCCTCGCAAGATCATCCATGTGGACATGGACGCCTTCTTCGCCTCGGTGGAGCAGAGGGACGATCCCGCCCTGCGCGGTCGTCCTGTCGCCGTGGGTCACGCCGCCTCGCGCGGCGTGGTCGCCGCGGCCAGTTATGAGGCGCGCAGGTTCGGGGTGCGGTCGGCCATGCCGTCGAGCACCGCCTTGCGGAAGTGCCCGGAACTGATCTTTACGCCGCCCCGGTTCGAGGTCTATCGCGCCGTCTCGGCGCAGATCCACGCCATCTTCGCTGACTACGAACCTGATCGAACCCCTGTCGCTCGATGAGGCCTATCTCGACGTCACGGCCAATATCCGGGGATTGCCGACGGCCTCGGCGACGGCGCAGGAGATACGCGCGCGCATTCTCGAGGAGACCGGTCTGACGGCGTCGGCCGGGGTGTCCTACAACAAGTTCTTGGCCAAGCTGGCCTCGGACCAGCGCAAGCCGAACGGCCAGTTCGTGGTCCCGCCGGGGCGAGGGGAGGCTTTTGTCGAAGCCCTGCCTGTGAAGCGTTTCCATGGCGTCGGGCCGGTGACGGCGGAGAAGATGAACCGTCTGGGCATAGAGACGGGCGCGGACTTGAGGCGTCAGTCCCTGGCCTTCCTGCAGCATCACTTCGGCAAGTCCGGCGCCTGGTATCACGGCGTGGCGCGGGGAGAGGATCATCGCCCGGTCAATCCGGATCGCGAACGCAAGTCGAGCGGCTCGGAGACCACCTTCGCCAGCGACCTGGTTGATCCGGCGGCGATCGAAGCCGAGTTGGACGAGATGGCGGATGATGTCTGGGCCTGGTGCGAAAAGGCCGGGTCGCTGGGCCGGACCGTGACGGTGAAGGTCAAGTGGGCCGACTTCCAGCAATCGACCCGCAGCCGCTCCTTTAATGAGCCGGTCGCCTCTAAGGCGCGCCTGCGCGAGATCGCCCGCCTGCTGGTGCGATCCCTCTATCCGCCGACCAGGGGCGTACGGCTTGTCGGCGTGACCCTGTCCAATCTGGAGAAGGCGTCGCCGGGGACGCCTTCCAGGGCTTGTCCGGGCGAGCTGGCGCTGTGACCGCCATGCTCCAGGCGGACCTGTTCGGGGACGCGCCTCAGCCTGCCGTGCCTCCGGGCTTCGACTATTGGCCGGAGGTGCTGTCGGCATTCGAGCAAGCGGCGGTGGTCGAGCAACTGCAGCGGTTGAGCTTCAGGCCCTATGAGCACATGGGCTACCAGGGCTTCCGGCAGATCGCCGCCTTCGGGCGCCGCTATGATCTGGAACGGGGCAGGCTGGAAGCAGCCGATCCCTGGCCGGATTTCCTGAAGGGGCTCCTGGGCTTTCTGACCGGACGGCTCGACCTTGATGAAGAGACCTTCGTCCAGGCGCTGGTCAATGAATACGCCCCCGGCGCCGGGATCGGCTGGCACCGCGACAGGGCGGTCTACGGGGAGATCCTCGGCGTCTCCTTTGTCGCGCCCTGCGTCATGCGCCTGCGCCGGAAGGACGGGACGGGATGGCGTCGGTCAGCCGCGCCGTTGGCGCCTGGATCGGCCTATCGGTTGTCAGGCGAGGCGCGGAGAGACTGGGAGCATTCGATCTCTCCCATGACGGCCCAGCGCTATTCCATCACCTTCAGGACCCTGGCCTGACCGGAGCGCCTAGCTGGCCAGGATGTCGGCGGCTTCGGGATAACGCTGGGCCAGGCGCGAGGCCCAGTCCGCAGACATCGGGCGAGCCTGCCGGGCTTCGCGGGGACGCGCAAGGACGAGGGCGGCCGCCTCCCTGTGAGCGGGCCAGTCCATCAGGAGGCGCATGGCGGCCTCGAAGTCCGGGTGGCTGGAGGCATGGACGAAGGCCCGGTCCAGGGCTTCGACGTCGTCGAAGTCGGGCAGGCGCGAGAGGTAGTCGCGCAGGACCGGCGCCGACAGGTCGCGCTCGAACAGGCTCCAGCGCAGGTCCTGGGCCTCCTGGCGGTTTCCTTCGGCGTCGAGCACGTCGATGGAGGCGGCTTCCCAGGCCGGGGTCAGGCGGGGCGAGCCGTTCTTCGGGCTGTGGCCGAAGGTCCAGCGGCGGTTGAGCGGGGAGGGGCTCAAGGCGCCCTCCAGGGCGGCGCGGGCTTCGGCGACACGGCCGGCGTCCAGGAGGCGGCGGGCGATGTCTGCGGCTATGTCGGGCGATCCGGCCTGTTCGGGGGTGACGAGCGACAGCCAGAGGTCGAGGTCCCCGGCCTTGTCCGCCAGGCGGCGCAGCAGGTTGCGGCCTGCCGGGGTCTTCCTGGCCGAGGCGTCCAGGCCGTCGAGCAGCCGGCGCGCCGTGCGTGGACCTAGGGTCTCGCCGGCGGCGGAGATCCAGCGAGCATAATCCTGTGGATGCCGCCGCAGGGCGTCGACCAGGTCGCGCAAGGCCTGGTCGTCGACGGTCTCGGCGAGGGTGAAGAGATCGGGAGCGGCGGCCTCGAACGCAGCCGGCAGTTCGCCCTTGGTGTCCTTCACTCGGCCAGCCAGGCCGGGATAGAGGTCGAACCAGCGGATGAGGACGGCGAGCGCCTCGCCGGGAGCCTCGGGCACCAGACGCTCGACGATCATCGCGCGGTGGGTGTTCAGGTCGTCGAGAAGGTCACCGCGCCTGCGCCAGGAGACGCGGGTGCGTGCGGCGGCGAGCGCGGTGAGGCGCTTGTCGATCTCCAGGGCCAGGATGTCAGGGCTGATCTCAGCCGCGAGCTCGAGGCGGAGGCGGCGTTTGAGATTGGCGTTCCCAGCGCCCGCCTCTATCAGCAGGTCCGCCAGGCGCGGCGCGCCGAGGTGGACCAGGCTGGCGGCTGAAAGCCGCGTCGAGAGTCTTGTTTGACGCGCCATGGGGTCCTTAGCGAGGCGGGCGAACCTGCCCGACCCCCTATAACATACTCAGCCTGACGCCTGTCGAAACCGAGACGTCGGGCCCCGCCTTGTTCAGGGGCTCTCGTACCAGGCTTTCAGTTCCGACGGTCCTATGCCGCAAGACGCGTCGTGAAGGCCGGCGCATCAAGCGTGGAACGCCGGCCTTTCCGGGGCTGCGTCTTCGGCTTGCCGACGAAATCATCCATCCCCGCCGCCGCATATTCTTCCTGTTGATGCTGCAGGGCGTTGGCCGTCAGGGCGAGGATCGGCGTGCGCTTTCGTCCCAGGAAGGCTTCTTCGGCGCGGATCGCGCGCGTGGCGGCGAGGCCGTCCATGACGGGCATCTGGATGTCCATGAGGACCAGGTCCCAGTCACGCTGTCGCCAGGCCTCGACGGCCTCGTGGCCGTTTTCGACAAAGTGGCATTCCACGTCTGCCGGTTCGAGAAGAAGCTCGAGGACCTTGCGATTGATCGGATGATCCTCCGCCGCCAGAATTTGCAGCGCAGCGGGCGGGTCGCCCGGTGAGGCTTCGCTGAAGGCGGCCGCCGGCAGAGCCGGTTCCGCCTCTGGCTGCGGGCGGGGCGTGTTCCGACGTTCCGGCAGCGGGAGGACGACGTCAAACCTCATGCCCGCGTCCGGAAGACGTTCGGCGCGAATGTCGCCCTTCATCAGCGCGACGAGGTCGGCGCAGAGGGAAAGGCCCAGACCTGCGCCTCCATGACGGCGGGTCGGGGACTCGTTGCACGAACTTCTGGAAAAGCAGCGCCATCTGGTCGGCGGCCACCCCGGGTCCGGTGTCGGACACCGCCAGCCGCAGGCCCTGCGGGTCGGCGCAGGCTTCGACCAGTATCCGGCCATGGTCGGTGAACTTGACCGCGTTCGAGATGAGATTGGCCATGACCTGGCGCACACGCGTTTCATCACCGACGTAGACCTCGGCGAGTTCCGGCGCGGCGGTCAGACGCAGCTCCAGGCCCTTGGCCGCCGCTGCGGGTTGGAAAAGGCGGACCAGACTGTCGAGCAGGTCGTGCAGGACCAAGGGGCGGCGATCCAGAACGAAGTGACCGGCTTCGATCTTGGACAGGTCAAGCATGTCGTTGAGCAGGACCCTGAGGGCTTCTCCGGATTCCAGCAGGAGCAAACTTTGCTCGCGTTCGCGCGGCGGCAGGTTCGCGCCCGCTAGCGCTCGCGCCAGGCCCAGGACGCCATTGAGCGGCGTCCTGATCTCATGGCTCATATTGGCGATGAAGGCGCTCTTGGCCCGGCT
Source organism: Brevundimonas sp. (assembly GCF_032107865.1). Classification (GTDB taxonomy): domain Bacteria; phylum Pseudomonadota; class Alphaproteobacteria; order Caulobacterales; family Caulobacteraceae; genus Brevundimonas. Next base: position 39 of record NZ_DAMCNG010000074.1, on the reverse strand, counting down.
GGCGGCTTCCGCCTGACGGCGCGCGGCGACGGCCGCCGC
>NZ_DAMCNG010000073.1:0-12055 GCF_032107865.1 Brevundimonas sp. | reverse complement strand
ACGGCGACGGCTGGCGCCGCTGCTCCAGCCGTTTCTGGCGGCGCAGCCCCGCCTGACGCTGGAGCTGAACCTGAGCGACGCCTTCGTCGACCTGATGGCCGAGGACGTGGACGTGGCGGTGCGGATCGGAAGCTATGAGGCGGACAACCCGCTGATGCACCGCCTGGCGCCGAACCGGCGGGTGCTGTGCGCCTCGCCCGCCTATCTGGCCGAGCATGGCATGCCGGACAGTCTGGACCAGTCGACCTGGCGACTGGAAGGCCCCGAAGGGCCCGTCGTCTTCCGCGCACGCAGCCGGGTGCGCACGAACTCAAGCGAAGTGGCGCGCGAGCTGGCGCTGGCGGGCGGCGGCGTGGCCCTGCGCTCGACCTGGGACGTCGGCGACGAACTGCGCGATGGGCGGCTGAAGGTGGTGCTGCCGCAATATGCCGGATCGTCGGACGTGGCGATCTTCGCCCTAACGGCCGGGCGGGCGCGGGCCGAAACCCGCGTCCGCGCCTTCATCGACTTCCTATCCGGCCTCTACGGAGGGACGCCGGAGTGGGATCGCTGACTACTCCTGAGACGCTGTCGCCGTCGGTTTCATCCAGCGGTCCAGCCAGGACGACATCTCATACAGGGCGTGCCCGACCGACTCCCGCGCGCGGTAGCCGTGGGCTTCCAGCGGCAGGACGACATAGCGCGCCGTCGCGCCATTGCCCTTCAGCGCCGCATAGAAGCGCTCGGTCTGCACCGGGAAGGTGCCCGAATTGTCGTCCGCCTCGCCGTGGATCAGCAGGATCGGCTCATTCACCTTGTTGGCGTAGGTGAAGGGCGACATGGCGTTGTAGGTCTCGGTCGCCTCCCAGTAGTTGCGCTGTTCCGCCTGGAAGCCGAACGGCGTCAGGGTGCGGTTATAGGCGCCCGAACGCGCGATGCCGGTCTTGAACAGGTCGGTGTGGGCCAGCAGGTTCGCCGTCATGAAGGCGCCGTAGGAGTGCCCGCCAACGGCGATGCGCTCGCGATCCGCCACGCCCAGAGCCACCACGGCGTCGACCGCCGCCTTGGCGCTGGCCGACAGTTGCTCGATATAGGTGTCGTTCGGCTCGGCCCCGTCGCGGCCGATGATCGGCATCGTCGGGTTGTCCAGGATAGCGTAGCCCTGCGTCAGCAGGAACAGGTGGCTCGACCCCGACGGGCGCACGAAGCGGTTGTCGGTGTCCACGACCTGACCGGCGACGGCGGCGTCGGTGAACTCGGCCGGGTAGGCCCACATCAACAGCGGCAGCGGGCCGTCTCGATCCTTGTCGTAGCCGGCGGGCAGATACAGCGTCCCCGACAGCTCCACCCCGTCGTCGCGGGTGTAGGTGATCAACTGGCGCGTGGCCCCAGCCATTTGCGGCGCCGGATCGGGGAAGTTCGTCAGTTGGGTGACCTGACCACCGCTTGGGCCGTCCAGATCGCGCACGCGCAGATTGGCCGGGTCTGTGCGGCTTTCGCGATATGTGACCAGCTTGCGGCCCGCCTCGTCCAGCACGCCGACGACGGTTTCAAACTCGCCCTGAGCCGAACGCCAGACGCGCTCCGTCCCGCCCGAATTCAGGTCCATCAGGTCGAGGAAGGGATAGGCGCCTTCGCGCGTCGCCCCATTCCCCTCGACGAAGACCTTGGAGCCGTCGGCGTTGAAGCGCATGACCGAACGGCCGCGCGCGTTGGGCTCGGTCACCACCGAGCCGGGGTCGTTGTAGCGATCCTGATAGTTGCGATCGACCAGGACGCGGCCCTGCCCCGGATTCGAAGGATCGACCAGGGTGCGCGTCTCATGCCGGGTGTTGAACCAGCGGCTGTTGACGATGGCGGCGTCATTCCGACCCCAGGTGGTTCCGGCATAGCGTTCCTTCAGATCGGCCAGAGTCTGCACCCGGTCGTTGAAGGGCGCGCGCAGCATGAAGACGCGATCGCGCACCTCGGCGGGGTTGCGCGGATCGCCGCCGTCCTGAGCCTCGGCCCAGACCAGGGTGGCGTCAGCATCAGCCCGCCACTGGACCGCGCGGGGACCGGGCGCCACGGCGTCGAACGGCGTCGGGACGTTATCGCGCAGCGGCAGGTCGGCCACGCGGTGCACCTGACGCCCGTTCATGTCGGTGACGATGACGTCCGAAGGAAACAGGCTGGCCGGCACGACGTAGGAGTAGGGCTTCTTCACCCGCGTTTGCAGGATGTAGCGCCCGTCCGGCGAGGTCGAGACGCCCAGGATGACGCCCGGCTGGCCCACGGAACGGGCGCGGCCGTTCAGCGACACCACCGTCGGCTGGCTGGTGAAGTAGTAGTCGAACAGGGCCTCGTCGCCCACGTTGGACAGCAGATCCTGATAGGTTCGCACCGGGGCGGCGCGGCCGCCCGTCTCGGTGATGATCGGGCCTTCCGGCGGATGATCGACGTTGGGCGCCAGGCCGCGCCCGGCCGGAACCGCCAGGACCAGCAGCCCCGAGGAGTCCGACAGCCAGGAGAAGCCCGACCCCGCCGCCGCATTGACCATCGGCCCGTTCAGCTTGCGCGCCTTGGCCTGCGTCACATCGGCGGTCCAAAGCTCCAGCCCGTTCGGAGCGTTGACCAGGAAGGCCACGGCCTGGCCGTTCGGCGCCCAGGACACATTGGTCAGGCGCGCATTGGCGGGCAGACCCGTCACCGGGCGCGCAGGCCCGCCGTCGACCGCCTGGAAGCTGAGGCCCGTCAGCCAAGAGACGCGGCTGTTGGCCGGGCCGTTGTTCTTGGGATTGATGCGATAGCCCGCCAGCCGCAGCATCGGCTCGGCCAGCTCGGCGATGGCCGGCAGGTTGGCGCGGTCGCTCAGCAGCAGGGTCTTGCGGTCCGGGCTGACGCTGACGCTCGGATTGGGCTTGGCGTCCAGAATCTGGGCGATGGGCGACGGCGGTTGATGATAGGTCGGCGCGGCGTCCTGAGTTGCGGCCGCAACCGGCAGGGCCAGGGCTGGAACGGCGGCGGCGAGCACCAGGGCGGGCAAGGCGGCCCTTAACAGGCGATGGCGCATGAAATTTCCCTACTGAGACGAGTCTTATGGGGCGCAGGTGTGAAACCCCCTTGATCCGGGGTCAACCGTCAGGCTTGTCGCGCCATGCCTTCCCCTGCGTCGCGCTTGCCGCTTGCCCCTCTTCCCGGCCCGCTTTAAGGACGGAAGAGACCGCGATATTCATCAGACGGTGAAAAAGGGAGTCCGATGGGCAAGATTTACGCTGACGTGAAGTCCGCGCTGGAGGGGCTGACATTCGACGGCATGACCGTCATGTCCGGCGGCTTCGGCCTGTGCGGCATCCCCGAGAACCTGATCGCGGGTCTGCGCGACACGGGCGTGAAGGGTCTGACCGTCATCTCCAACAATGCGGGCGTGGACGGCTTCGGCCTGGGCCAACTGCTGGAGACGCGCCAGATCGCGAAAATGATCTCGTCCTACGTCGGCGAGAACAAGGAGTTCGAGCGTCAGTATCTGGCCGGCGAGCTGCAACTGGAGTTCAACCCCCAGGGCACCCTGGCCGAGCGCATCCGCGCGGGCGGCGCGGGCATCCCGGCCTTCTTCACCGCCACCGGCGTCGGCACCCTGGTCGCCGAGGGCAAGGAAGTGCGCGACTTCGACGGCCGCAAATACGTCATGGAGACGGGACTGGTCGCCGACCTGTCTATCGTCAAGGCCTGGAAGGCCGATGAGCGCGGCAACCTCGTCTTCCGCAAGACGGCTCGCAACTTCAACCCGATGATGGCCACCGCCGGCAAGGTGACGCTGGTCGAGGTGGAAGAGATCGTCCCCGTCGGTTCGCTGGACCCCGACCACATTCACACGCCGGGCGTCTATGTCGACCGCCTGATCCAGACCGTGTCCGAAAAGCGCATCGAACAGCGCACCGTTCGTCAGCGGGAGGCTTAATCCAATGGCTCGTACACGCGAACAACTGGCTGAACGCGCCGCCAAGGAGCTGCAGGACGGCTTCTATGTGAACCTGGGCATCGGCATCCCGACGCTGGTCGCCAACTACATCCCCGAGGGCATGGTCGTGACCCTGCAGTCGGAAAACGGCATGCTGGGCATGGGCCCCTTCCCCTATGAGGGCGAGGAAGACCCCGACCTGATCAACGCCGGCAAGCAGACGATCACCGAAATCCCCGAGAGCAGCTATTTCAGCTCCTCGGACAGCTTCGCCATGATCCGCGGCGGCCACATCAATCTGTCGATCCTGGGCGCCATGGAAGTGGCCCAGAACGGCGACATCGCCAACTGGATGATCCCCGGCAAGCTGGTGAAGGGCATGGGCGGCGCCATGGACCTGGTCGCGGGCGTCAAGCGCGTGGTCGTGGTCATGGATCACGCCAACAAGCACGGCCAGTCCAAGGTGCTGAAGGCCTGCACCCTGCCGCTGACCGGCACGGGCGTGGTCAGCCGCATCATCACCGATCTGGCCGTGTTCGACGTCAAGCCGGACGGTTCGGGGTTGGAGCTGATCGAACTGGCCGAGGGCGTGACCCTCGACGAGGTCGCAGCCAAGACCGAGGCCGACTACACGGTGGGGGCGAACCTGGGCTGAACCGCCCTCCCCGCCTGAAACGCAAAACCCCGGCGGCCTCGCGGTCGCCGGGGTTTTTCATGTCTTCCTTCTCCCCCGAAGGGAGAAGGAACTTAGTCCCGCGTCGCCTGGAAACCCTGCTGGTCGGTCCACAGGACGATCTGGCGGCTGGCCTCGGCGGTGGCGCGGTCGAAGGCGGCGACGATGGCCGACTGGCGGTTCTCGCCCGCGCTTTCGCGCACCGTGATGCGGTCCTCGACGACAAGGCTGCGGTCGCTCATGCGGAACAGCCGCAGCAGCACGACGATGTTCGCATCCGGCACGGCGCCCGGCGCAGCATAGGCCGCCTCGAAGCGGCGCACGTCGACACTCAGCATCAGACCGTCGCGCGACAGCGGGCCGCTGCTCAGGACGGTGCAGGTGCCGCCGTCCAGGAAGGCGTTGCGCAGGGCTTCCTCGAACAGGGTCTCGGCCGGGGACACCCAGCGCGCGCCCTTGATGTAGGCCGCTTCAGCTCCCGTCACGGCCAGCAGGCGATCGCCGCGCGCCGCCTCCGGGAAGTCCACGCGACGCATGGCGACATGGACGTCGGGACAGGCCGAGGTCGCGCCCGTCCCGGCATAGGCCGAGGCCCCGCCGAAGCGATAGAGCTGAACCGGATCGGGCGACGACAACAAGGCGCAACCCGACAAGGCGACCGACGCCGCAGCGATCATGAAGGTAGAACGGATCACGGCTGCACCTCGATTTCCTTGGACGGCGCCTTGGCGATGAAGTCGCGCGGGCTTTCGCGCACATTGTCGATCAGCGACTGAAGCGAGCGCGTCGCCTGATCCAGCTGTCGGATGGTGTCGTTCAGTTGCGGCACCGTATGCGTCCCGAAATCGCCCAGCGGCCCTTCCAGCCCGGTCGCCGAACGGTTGATCGAGGCGATGGCGGCCTGGGCCTCGCGCGTCGCGGCGTTGATGTTGGCGATGGCCTGCTTGCCGTCAGTATCGACCATCTGACGCGCGCTGACGCCCAGGGCCTGATATTCGCCAACGGCGGCGTTGGCCTTGGTGATGGTCTCTTCAAGCTGCTGGAACATGCCCTTGCGGGCTTCCAGCTCGGCTGTCAGGGCCTCGACGTTCTTCACGCTGGTCGAGAAACTGCGGATGTTGTCGTCCGACATCACGCGGTTGATGCGGTTCAGGGCGTCCACCGTCTGCGCCAGCACCGTGCCCGATCCGCTCAGCAGCTCGGCGATGGGGCTGGGCTGGCTCTGGATCACCGGCACGACGTTGTCCGGATACTGGTCCTTCAGAATGGGGCTGTCCGGCGAACCCGCCGTGATCTGGATGTAGTTCAGGCCGGTGATGCCCAGCGGCTCCAGCTGGGCGCGCGAGGTCACGCGCACCGGCGTCGTGCCGTTCAGACGGACACGGGCGATGACCTGGTCGCCCTTCTTGGGATCCAGGTTCAGGTCCGTCACCTCGCCGACGCGAATGCCGTTGAAGTGCACCTCGCCGCCTTCCGACAGGCCGCGCACAGGGCCGTAGAAGACGATGTCATAGACATCGAAATCCTTGTTGAACTGCAACCGGGCCAGCCAGATCGTAAACACCGCCAGCGCCAACATCAGGGCGACTGTGGCGATGCCGACGGCGGCGTAATGGGCGTCTCTTTCCATCGTTTCGCGCCCTCCTCAGGCCGCGCTCTTGTGGGCGGCGCGTCCGCGCGGCCCCAGGAAGTATTCCTTGATCCAAGGGTGGTCCGAGCGTTCCAGCTCGGCGACCGGCGCCTTGGCCACCACATGCTTGTCCGCCAGCACGGCCACCTGGTCGCAGATGGCGTAAAGGCTGTCGAGGTCGTGGGTGATCATGAAGACCGTCAGCCCCAGATCGTCCGACAACTGACGGATCAGATCGTCGAACGCCGCCGCCCCGATCGGGTCCAGCCCGGCCGTCGGCTCGTCGAGGAAGACCAGTTCAGGGTCCAGCGCCAGGGCGCGGGCCAGGCCGACGCGCTTCCTCATCCCACCCGACAGTTCGGCCGGCTTCAGATAGAGCGCCTCGGGCTTGAGGCCCACCATGGCCACCTTCATCTCGGCCAGTTCGCGGATCGTCGACTTGGACAGCTTCGTATGCTCGACCAGCGGCGAGGCCACGTTCTCCAGCACCGTCAGCGACGAGAACAGCGCCCCCTGCTGGAAAAGAACGCCCGTGCGTCGCTCGACAGCCGCCGCCTCGGCCTTGGTCATGGCCGCGCGATCCTCGCCGAACAGACGGACTTCCCCGCCCTCCGGCTCCTTCAGGCCGATGATCGAGTTCAGCAGCACGGTCTTGCCGGTGCCCGACCCGCCGACGACGCCCAGCACCTCGCCGCGCATCACGTCCAGGTCCAGATCCTGATGGATCACCCGCTCGCCGAACTGGCTGAGCAGGCCCCGCACCTGAATGACGGCCTCGCGGTCGTCCGGCTTGCGCGTCTCGTCCGTCATATCTTCAGCTCGATGAAGATCAGGGCGAACACAGCGTCCAGCAGGATGATGGCGAAGATCGCCTGCACCACCGCCGCCGTCACCCGACGCCCCAGGCTCTCGACGTCGCCCGCCACCGACATGCCCTGACGACAGCCGATGGCCGCGACCACCAGGGCGAAAACCGGCGCCTTGATCAGGCCGACCATCATGTGCGTCGGCATATAGCCGTCCTCGACCAGCCGCTGGAAGAAGAAGGCCGGACCCAGGTTCAGCTGGCTCCACGACACCAGTACGCCGCCCAGCAGGCCGCCCATCATGGCCAGGAAGGTCAGCAGCGGCAGCATGACCAGAAGCGCCGCCAAACGCGGGATTACCAGGGCCTGGAAGGGATCGACGCCCATGACCTGCATAGCGTCCACCTCCTGCGTCATGCGCATGGAGCCGATCTCGGCGGCGAAGGACGAGGCCGAACGACCCGCCAGCAGCACGGCGGTGATGACCACGGCGAACTCGCGGAAGACGGCGACGCCGATCAGTTGCACGGCGAAGACTCCCGCCCCGAACTGGGTCAGCAGGTCCACGCCGATGAAGGCCACCACGGCGCCGATGAAGAAGTTGGTCACCACCACAATCGGGATGGCGTCCAGGCCCGTGCGCTCGGCCTGGCTGAACCAGGCGGCCCAGCGGATGCGGCCGGGATGCTTCAGCGTGGTCAGCACCGCGGCCATCAGGCGGCCCAGGAAGGCCAGAGACAGCATCGCCTCGGCGCCGAAATCATAGACCCCGCGACCGACCTTGGCGAAACCGCGCGTCATGGGAGCCGAGCGACGCGGCGGCTCGGCCGTCATGCAGTCCAGCCTGGCCACCATACGATACAGGCGCCCGGCTTCAGGCCGCGCCGACCAGGCGGATTCAGGGATAGGGCGGCTCATGGCCTGGGCCACGGCCAGGGCGCCGGCGGTGTCGAAGCGGCCCAGATCATCCAGGTCCAGCGCCGTCACGGTTCGCCCGTCCAGTTCAGCCTTCAACCGATCGCCCATGCGGCCGACAGCGACGGTCGACCAGTCGCCGGCCAGCCGCAAGCGCGCCTGACCGTCCTGGTGTTCGTCAATCTGGAAGTCCGCCCGATTCATGAATTCGACACTGACACAGGCCCACCCGCACGCATACGCCGCTTAAAGCTCTGCTTTTCACGTCGCGTCAACGACTGATGACAAATCTCGGTCTCTTCCGGCGTTGCTCGACGCAAGCCAAGGCCCTCCCGTCACGGCGCAGCTTTGTGAACGTCGTCGGGCGATTTTCGTTCAGCGCGCCGCGCGGGACGAAAGCTCGAAAATGACCTAGCGCAGATAGTCGAGCAGGGAGACCTGGCGAAGCTGGCTGACCACCTGAGCCGACGCCTGCAGGGAGATCTGCGCCAGCTCCAGTTCGGTGACGGCTTCGGCCATGTTGGCGTCGGTCTTGCCGGACAGGATGGTGTCGATCGAAATCTTGCGCGCCTCCTGGGATTCCAGCAGACGGTCGACACGGTTCTGCATCCCGCCGTTGGCGGCCTGCAGTTCCACCACCCCTTTCGCCGCCGCCTCGAAGCGGCCCATCTGGGTGGTCAGGAAGGCCTTCTGAGCGTCCGTCATCTGGCCGTCCAGCGGCGCCGCCTCATGGGCCAGCTGGATGTCGCGGAAGATGGCGAACAGCTCCGATCCCATGGCGTCAGCCAGGAAGCCTGTGTCCATCGACACGTTCTCGTCCAGCCAGGACGACTGCTTCAACTGGTCGTTGCGGAAGGCGGCGCTCTCGTCGGGCAAGGCCGCCAGCTTGGCCATCATGCTGGCCCCCGGCTGGCCGGGGATATCGGGCAACTCCACCGCCGCGCGGTCGGTGACTCCGCCCCCGAACAGATACTTGCCCTGGTGCTTCATGTTCAGCCCGTCCTGAGCCTCCACGAACAGGCTGTTCAACGTCCCCATTAACGTGTCCATCCGTCCGGCGGCGATGGCGTCGGCGATGGCCTGACGCGCCGCCGTCGAAGCGTCCGCAACCCGATCCATCGCCAGATCCTGGGTCTCCAGCCGCGCCGCCACGGTCTTGTTGGTGTCGATGAAGGTCTCGATGCGGGTCTGGCTGGACTTCAGCGCGCTGACCGTCTCCGAGCCCCGGCCGAAGCCGACCAGGTCCGTGGCGTTCTTCTTGGTGTTCACCTTCTGCTGGGCGTCCGCCATGCGCGACTGGGCCGACATCAGGTCAAGCAGGGCCGACTGATAGTTTCCGTAGGTCGAAACGCGGGTCATCGCACCATTCCCAGCAGGATGTCGTACATGTCCTTGGCCGCCTGAACCATGCGGGCCGAAGCGTTAAAGGCTTGCTGATAGGTGGTCATCAGCACCAGCTCCTCGTCCAGGTTGACCCCTTCGACCGAGACGCGGCGCGCCGTCGCCTCCTTGGCCAGGGCCGTGGCGCTGACGGCGTTGTTCTTGGCCATGGCGGCCCGGCTGCCGATCTCGCCCGACAGCTCCGACGCATAGCGCGCCAGCGACATGGAGCCGCCCGCCGCCCCGCCAGCCGCTGAGAAGGAGGCGGCGTTCTCGCCCGCGCTGGCCAGCAGGCGCGCGCCGCGCGCATCGTTCTTGCTGACCACGGCCGTGCCCAGCCCGCCCGTTGCATCGGCCTTGGCGAAGGCCATCAAGGCCGGATCGCGGGCGATGTCAGCCCGAATCGAGAAGGCGTCGGCCCGCGAGGCGCGCGCCCCGCCCAGACCGAACAGCTCGCTCATCGACATGTTCGAGGGAACCTGGGTCGTGCGGTCCTGAAGCACCGACAGATTCGCGCCCGAACCAGGGCGCGGCGTGAACGTCATCTCGCCCGCGGGATTGAGGCTGAACGTCCCCATCCGCCCCGCGCCCGTCATCGGGTTGTTCAGCGCCGCCAGCAGGCTGGTCATGTCGCCGCCAGCGGGGACCGCCACCTCGATGTCGCGCAACTTGGCGCCCGCCGAGTCGCTGAAGCGGAAGGTGATGGTGTCGCCGGGCGTAAAGCCGTGCTGCGACGCGCCCGTCATGCCTGTTTCATAGATCGCCGGCTGCGCGCTGGTGATCAGGTCGTTCAGGCCGAAGAAGTGCGAGAAGCCTCGCCCGCCCTTGTTCGAGGGCGCGGCCGGATCGTCGACCACCACCACCCCCGTGCCGGGCGCGCCTTCGATCTTCAGCTGCCCGTCGACGAAGCTGGCGCTGCCGTTGGCCCCCAGCTGGGCGTTCAGATCCGTCAGGAAGGTCGCCGGGTTCAGCGTCGCCAGATCCAGATCGATCTTCTGCAGGGCCACGCCCTGATCATTGGTGATGACGATGGAGGTGCGGCCGGTGAAGCCCTGCAAGGCGGTCTCGAGCGACTGCCCGACATTGCGGCCGGTCAGGCTGTTGGGCGGCGGTGCAGCCGAGGAGGCGTTGTGCGCCCGGTTCAGTTCGTCGGCCATGCGCGACATCAGTTCGGCCAGACGCTCGGCCGTCGCCGGCGCCTCGCCGTCGCGCAGCTCCAGCAGCCCCTTGATCTCGCCCGAGCCCAGGCCCTCAGCCAGGGAGCGCGCCTTTCCGGCGGGCGGCTCGATGACCGTGATCTCGTTGAACACCGTCTCGGCCGACACAGCGCCCGCACGCACATAGTCCAGCTTGGCCGCGCCCTGCCCCGCCAGCAGGATGCCGGCGCCGGTGCGGATCTCGACCCCGCCGACCCCGCGGCCGGTGATGCGGACGTCCATCAGGCCCGACAGCTGATCGATCAAGGCCGCCTGAGCCGTCTGCGCGCCCGAGGAGTCCGCATTGACCACCGTCGCCTTGGCGATCTCGACGTTCAGCTTCTCGATCTGCTCCAGTAGGCTGTTGGCCGTCTCGACTGCGCTCTTGATGCGGGCGTCGGCGTCTTCGCGCACCGACTGGATTTGGCTGTTGATGCGAGCGGCTTCGTCGAACAGGCCCTGCGTCTTCCAGACGGCTTCCTGGCGCCGCGGGCCAGAGGTCGCATCCTCGGCCGAAGCGGCGAAGGCGGCGAAGACGCTGTCGATCTGCGAGAAGAAGCCGCTGTTGGAGCCCGGATCGCCGAACATCGACTGAATGCGGTCGTACAGCTCGTAACGCACCGTCTGGCGCCCGGCGTCGGCGCTGGCGTTCAGGCTGGCGGCCTGAAGGAAGCGGTCGGTGGCCAGACGGATGCGGGCGATCTCGACGCCCGCGCCGACGCCCTGGCTGGCCCAGGACTGCTGATCCGCGATCTTGCGGACATAGCCGGGCGTGTTGACGTTGGAGACGTTGTCCGAGACCACCCGCAGCTGCGTCTGGGCCGCATTCATGCCCGAGGTGGCGATGTTCATGATCGAGTTGAGGGACATCAGACCTCTCCCACGCCGTGGCGCGCACGCAGGCTGACGCCCGGCAAGCCTTGCAGGCAAGCGAGCAAATCTTGCCCGGCGGATTGAGCAGGTCTTCTGACCATCTCTTTGATTTTACTCGACATCGGCATTCAGCCCCTGTGCATTCGTCAGCAAGAGAGGCAAGCACCGGGCCAAGTCGTACGGCGCCGCCTTCGCCCGGCAAAAAGCGACGAACGCGGCAAGAAGCGCCCGGCGTCACACGCCGCAATCGGCGCCCCGATATCGATTAATATCGATACATTTCAGCATTTTAGCTCACACACCTGCACTTGGCCCAAGGCTTGCGGAGGCTCTGCCGAATGACCCAGGCGCAGCAGGCGCCGCCCCTCACCGACCGAAAGCGCCTGCCGCCCGCATGTCCGCCGTCAGCCTCATGTCCGTCCTGACACCCGCCGCCCCCGGCGGCGCGAGCGTCGACGCCTCCGTCGAGGCGGCGACGGACAGCGCCGTCTTCGCGGACCTGATGCTGAAGGAAGAGGCGCAGGCCGCGCCGCCCGTCGTTCCGGTCGCCGAGGCGTCAGAGACCGTCGCTCCAGACGAAACCGCCAAGGATGACATCGCCGTCGCCCCGGCCCTGCCCATCTGGATCGCGCCGCCTCCGCCCGCGCAACAGGCCGCCGCTCC